>DASVQJ010000395.1:0-42288 GCA_036389235.1 Pyrinomonadaceae bacterium
GTGCGCTCGCGCTACATGCGCTGGGCCGTCAAGGCCCGCCACGTCCGCGCCGCGCGCACCTCGCTCTGGAGCGACCCGGGCGAGGTCGAGCGCCTCGACTTCCACGCCGGTCCCGGCGGCCCGCGCGGCGCCCCCGAGCCCCCCTTCCGCTTCGTCATGGAACACGGCACGGGCTCGAACCCCTGCCTCTCCGTGCGCGACGCGCGAGAGCGCACCTGGCGCATCAAGTGGGGCGACGAGGTGCGCTCCGAGACCTTCGCGACGCGCCTCGCATGGGCCGCCGGCTACCACGTCGAGCGCGCCTACTTCATCCCCGAGGGCCACATCGAGGCGCTGGGCGAGCTGGGCCGCGCGCGCGAGTGCGTGGCCGAGGACTGCACGTTCAAGGAGGCGCGCTTCGAGCTGGACGAGGCCGGCGTGCGCAAGCTCTTCGACGAGCACGGGTGGTCCTGGGACGACAACCCGTTCGTGGGCACGCGCGAGCTGGCGGGCCTGAAGGTGCTGCTGATGCTCGTGTCGAACTGGGACAACAAGGACGTGAGGGACGTGGCGCGCGGCTCGAACACGGCCATCTTCGAGCACGGGCTGCCGGACGGCACGGTCGAGGCGCGCTACCTCATCATCGACTGGGGCGCTTCGATGGGGAAGTCCGGGAGCCCCCTGACGCGCACCAAGTGGGACTGCGAGGGCTTCGCGGCGCAGAACGCGGACTTCGTGCGCGGGGTGAGGGACGGGGTCGTCGAGTGGGGCTACACGGGGCAGCGGACGGACGAGGCGACGGAGGGCATCAAGGTCGGCGACGTGCGTTGGCTCCACTCCTACCTCGGCCGCGTCACCGACGGCCAGCTCCGCGAGGGGCTCCTCGCCAGCGGCGCCACGCGCGAGGAGGCCGACTGCTTCACGCGCGCCCTGCGCGGGCGCATCGAACAGCTCGGCCGCGTCGCGGAGCTGGGCGACGCCTACACCCCGCCCGCGGGCTGAAGGGCGGCGCGCCTCAAGCGCTAGGAGACCCCCGCCTGCTGCTTCTTCGGGCCGCCCCCGCCGTCTCCGCCGCCCGGTTCCTGCTTGATGACGCTGACGTGACCGTCGCCTTCGAGGTGGCAGAGCTTCACCTCCGAAAGGCTCTCGACGCCCTGCTCGCGGAGCTGCGACATCAACTCTTCCATCGAGATCATCTCCTTGCGCAGGTTCTGCCGGAGCGCGCGGCCGTCCCTGACCAGCGGGAGCGGCGCGGGGCGCAGCAGCCGCCCGACGGCGGGGAACCTGTAGCCGAGCCAGTCGAGCGAGTAGTCCCACGCGATGATGGTGCCGACGAGCACGGCGCCCTCCGTGACCGACTTGTACTCGCTCGACATCGCGTTCTGCGCCGCGTCCGCGATGAGCACCACGACCAGCAGGTCGGAGATGCCCAGCGCCCCCGCCTCGCGCCTGAGCACCCGCAGCACGAAGAAGAGCAGCAGGTACACCAGAGTCCCCCGCAGCACGATCTCCGACAGCGAGACCGTCGGGACGAAGACCGACTCCCAGTCGATTTGTAAGAGGGTTTCCATCAGGCGTCTGGCGGTGGCGTGGGGCTCCGCCGCTGTTCCGGCCTACTCAATTTCGATGCGGTAGCTCACCACCCAAAGCTCGACCTGCCCGAGGCGCTCTTTCCAGCGGCCCTTGAACTTTCTCACCCACTGACGGTTCCTGGCCGAATCGGGTACGTCGACTACTACCCGCACCAGGTTGTCACGGTAGAGGACGCCGCCGTGCCGCCAGTGGCCTTCAACTTTTTGCGTCTCGTAGCCGGCCGCCCCGAAGTGTTCTACGATCTCAAGCACCGCCTCGGCCAGCCACTCGGCAGGAATCTCCCGGCCGTCATTGAACTGAAGGGGTATTAAGACCTCGAATCGCCGCCACCTGCTGCTCGTACGTGGTTTTACCCTTCACCGTAAACGGGATGTTCTGGTCGGCGAGGGCCTCCAGCGCGGCCTCGGGTATTAAGTGCTCGCCGGAACTCAGCACGTGCCCGGAGAAGCGCCCGAGCAGAAAGGCCAGAGCACGTTTCTCAGTCTCCCGGTCGGGAAATGTGACGGTCACCATATAAACACACCTCGCGGACATTGTACCGCATAGCCGGCGGCGCGCATGCAAGGGAAGAGGCTGAGGCGCGTCGGGTCAACGACGCTGCCCCCTCCGTGCCCTCCGTGCCCTCCGTGGTTAACCCCCCTCCCCGCCTCAACTCAAGAAGAAGGTAAGAATGCCCGTCAACCCCTCCCCGGCAGGACGTAGAGCAGGACGGCGACGTAGTGGCAGATGCTCCCCCCCAGCACGAAGAGGTGCCAGATGGCGTGGTTGTGAGGGATGCGCTTGGCCGCGAAGAAGAAGACGCCCGTCGTGTAGGCCAGGCCCCCGGCCGCGATCCACGCGAGCGCGCCGAGCGGGACGAGTGCCAGTATCGGCTTGACGGCGACGACGCAGAGCCAGCCGAGCATCACGTAGGAGGCGACGGCCACCGGCCGGTAGCGCGTGCCGAACAGCACCCGGAAGAGGATGCCCGCCAGCGCCAGCCCCCACACCAGCCCGAACAAAGTCCACCCCCACGGGCCGCGCAGGGTGACGAGCGTGAACGGCGTGTACGTCCCCGCGATGAGCAGGTAGATGCCGCAGTGGTCGAGCGCCTGTAGCACCTGCTTCGCGCGCGGCGCGCGCGCGCCGTGGTAGAGCGTCGAGGCGAGGTAGAGCGCGACGAGGGAGGCGCCGTAGACGCCGCAGCTCGCGACGTGCCACGCGTCGCCGTAGCCCCAGGCCAGCGTGACGAGAGCGACGAAGCCGGCCACGCTCAGGGCCAGCCCCACCCCGTGCGTCGCGCAGTTCGCGACCTCCTCCGGCGGGAGCCTCTCCTTCGCACAGGTTGACATGGGCTAACTCCTACGGCTCTCGGACAAAGAAAGGGGGGCGGGCGGAGCCATTCTAACTCCCGCCCGCCCCCTTCGAAAAGCTTTTAGCTGTCGGCTGTTAGCTGTTAGCCGGAAACGCTTAGTTAATGTCTGGCTAAGAGCTAAGAGCTAACAGCTTCTCACAGCCTGATGATCTTGGCGCAGCTCGCGCGGCGCTGGTCTCGGGAGAGGGCGTTGCGCGTGTCGACGATGACTTTGGAGAGCTGGCAGACGCGCGCGTAGTCGAGCCCCGAGTGGTCGGTGACGATGACGGCGCAGTCCGCGCGCTCCAGCTCCTCGTCGGTGAGCTCGATTGACTGCAAAGGCTCGCCGCCCCCCTGCGTGTGCGCGTCGTCGAAGCGCACCTCGGAGACGAACGGGTCGTGGTAGGCGACCTCCGCCCCCTTCGCGCGCAGGCGGTCGATGATGGAGAGCGCGGGGCTCTCGCGCACGTCGTCGATGTCCTTCTTGTAGGCCACGCCGAGGATGAGCACGCGCGAGCCCTTGAGAGACTTCTGCTCCTCGTTCATGGCGTCGGTGACGAGCGTGACGACGTGCTCGGGCATCCGGCTGTTGACCTCCTCGGCCAGCCCGATGAAGCGCGAGTCGAACCCGTGCTGGCGCGCCTTCCAGGAGAGGTAGTGCGGGTCGAGCGGGATGCAGTGGCCGCCGATGCCCGGGCCGGGGTAGAAGGCCATGAAGCCGAACGGCTTGGTCGCCGCCGCGCGGATGACCTCCCAGGTGTCGATGCCGAGGTGGTAGCAGAGCCGCGCCATCTCGTTCGCCATGCCGATGTTGACCGCGCGGAACGTGTTCTCAAGGAGCTTCGCCGCCTCGGCCACGCGCGCCGAAGAGACGGCGTGCACCTCCTTCACGATGAGGCCGTAGAGCGCCGCGGCCACCTCGGTCGAGTCGTCCGTGCAGCCGCCGACCACCTTCGGGATGTTGTCGGTGTGGAACTGCGGGTTGCCGGGGTCTACGCGCTCGGGGCTGAAGGCGAGCAGGAAGTCGGAGTCTAGCTTCAGGCCGCCCTCCTCGAACATCGGCAGCAGCACCTCGTCGGTCGTGCCGGGGTAGGTGGTGGATTCGAGGATGACGAGCTGCCCGCGCCGCAGGCGCTTCTGTATCTCGCCGGCCGCGGCGAGGATGTAGGAGATGTCGGGCTCCTTCGTCTTCCTGAGCGGCGTCGGGACGCAGATGATGATGGCGTCGCACGACGACAGCTCGTCGAAGTCGGTCGTGGCGTGCAGCCGCTCGGCGCGGACGACCTCCGCGAGCGCCGCGGAGTGCACGTCGCCGATGTAGCTCTCGCCGCGGTTGATCAGCTCGGCCTTGCGCGCGTCGACCTCGAAGCCGACGGCGCGCAGGCCCTTCCGGGCGAACTCGACCGCCAGGGGCAGGCCGACGTAACCCAGGCCGATGACGCCCACGCGCGCGCCCTTTGCCTCGACGAGGCGCTTGATATCTTCTTTGACCATGATTTTTCCGTTTAGCGTTTCAGAATGCCTTCGACGGGATTAAAGCGTCGGGCTCAAACGTGTGTGGCGGGAGTGCGCTAAGGGACTCGCCATACGAAAGACTAGGGAAGGGGCGGCGCGGCTGTCAAGCGTCGAGGCCCGCGCGGCCGGCACTTTCCGCCTTGACAGCGCCCGCCCGCGCGTAACAACATTCGCCGCCTTCAGACTTAATTCCGAAAGAATCCAGCATGGCGACAACTTCGACTGCCGGGACGGAAGGCCGCGGGGCCGAGCACCTTGAGCGCGGGCTCGGGGCTCTGGACGCGGCGACCATCGTCGTCGGCTCGATGATCGGGTCGGGCATTTTCATCACGTCGGCCGAGTCGTCGCGGCTCGTCGGCGCGCCGGGGTGGCTTTTGGCGGCGTGGGCGCTGGCCGGGCTTTTGACCATCACGGGGGCGCTCTGCTGCGCGGAGCTGGCGGCGATGATGCCGCGGGCGGGCGGGCAGTACGTCTTCCTGCGCGCGGCGTACGGGCCGGCGCTCGGCTTCCTCTTCGGCTGGTCGCTCTTCATCGTCATCCAGACGGGGACGGTCGCGGCCGTGGCCGTCGCCTTCGCGCGCTTCGCGGGCGTGCTCTTGCCGGGGGTCGCCGCGGACAGATACCTCGTGCAACCCTTCCGCCTGACCGAAGGGTACGCCGTCTCGCTCTCGACCGAGCAGCTCGTGGCCGTCGGCCTCATCCTCCTGCTCACGTTCACGAACACGCTGGGGCTGAAGACGGGCAGGCTCATCCAGAACGCCTTCACCTTCACGAAGACGGCGGCGCTCGCCGGGCTCATCGTCGTCGGGCTGTTCTTCGGCTGGAGCCGCGCGAGCGCGGCCTACACGTCCGACTGGTGGAACCCCTGGGCGAACGGCTGGACGCCGCAGGCCGCGCAGCCGGGGATAGGGGCGGCGGGTGCGTTGGCGCTGTTGATGCTTCTGGGGCGGGCGATGACGGGGCCGCTCTTCGCGCAGTCGGCGTGGAACAACGTGACCTTCACGGGGAGCGAGGTGCGCGACCCGGCGCGCAACCTCCCGCGCGCTCTGCTCGTCGGCTGCGCCGTCGTGGTGGGGCTCTACCTCCTGGCGAATCTGGCCTACGTGGTGACGCTGCCGCTCGGGGTGATGCAGAAGCCTGTGAACAGCATCGCGACGGCGACCGTCAGCGAGGCGCTGGGGCCTTCGGGGGTGACCCTGATGGCGCTGGCCGTCATGGTCTCGACCTTCGGCTGCAACAACGGGCTGATACTGGCGGGCGCGCGCGTCACCTACGCGATGGCCTGCGACCGCCTCTTCTTCCGCGGCGCCGGGCGCCTCAACGCGCGCCGCGTGCCGGCCTTCGCACTCGTCGTGCAGGGCCTGTGGGCGGCGCTCCTCACCCTGCCGCGCACGGTGACCTCGGCGGCCGACCCGGCGACGGGCGCGGTCAAACTCGCCTACGGCAACGTCTACACGCAGCTCCTCGAATACATCATCCCGGCCGACCTCGTCTTCTACGTGCTGATGGTCGGCGCCGTCTTCGTCCTGCGCCGCAAGGCGCCCGACGCCCCGCGCCCCTACCGCACCCCCGGCTACCCGCTCGTCCCGCTCACCTACGTCCTCCTCGCCACGCTCCTCACCCTCGACCTCGTCTACCTCGCCCCCAAGACCTCCGGCCTCGGCTTCCTCCTCGTGCTCACGGGCCTGCCCGTCTACTTCGCCTGGAGGAAAGGGAAAGGGAGAGTGAGCGGTGAGCGGTAAGCGGTGAGCAGTTAAAGACCGCACAGACAACGGGGGCAGCCGCGACATTCGCCCCGGCTGCCCCCCCTTATGCCCTCCGCAATCCTCGACGGTTCAACTGCTCACCGCTCACCGCTCACTCACTTCACCCACTCGTCCGTCACCGCCGACTCGACCTTGACGGGGACGGCCTTGACGTACTCCTCGCCGGCGGCGCACATCGCGTCCTCGACGACCCGCGCGAACTCTCCGGCGCCCTCCTCCGGGCACTCGACCACGACCTCGTCGTGCACCACGTTCACCACCCGCGCCTCCGTCCCCTTCAGGCGGTCGTGCAGCAGCCTGAGCGCCCGCTTGATGATGTCGGCGCTCGAATTGTGTGTGACGAGGCCGTTCGCCATGAAGCGCTCCGTGTCGCTATCGACCACGTCATACATTTCGACCCGCTCGTCCGTCACTTCGACGGACTTGACGCGCGCGGCGCGCCCGTAAATCGCCCCGTCGTGCTGCCCCGAGACGATGCGCCCGACCTTGGCCTGTTTCAGCGGGTTCATGAAGCCGACTCTGCGTGCGTAGATTGCCGAGTCGCGCTTCAAGACGCAGACGTTGATTCTGTCCGCACATACGTTTATCCGGCTGCGGACGCCGAGCAGGAGGAGCGCCTGCTGAATCTCCCTGGCCCATTCAAGGTGTTTCGCCCCCCGGCCGAAGCATAAGGCCGGGCCGTCGGGCGTGACCGTCCCGTCACCGTCGAACATCCCGCGTAAGTACCCGGCGAGGAGCCGGCTGTCCTGCCAAGCGAAGTCGGGCACCCTCGTCTTGATGCCGGACGCGTTCAACTGCCGGCACAACCCGAGCGCGGAGACCGTCAGGTCGTGCATCCGCCGAGGCCCCCTCCCGCCACGGCCGACGCGATGCGATACGTGCCCGAAGGACGCACACAAATTCTTCACCTCGGGCAGCAGGACTTCCTCGTGCTCCGCGACGAGCAGGCTTAGCTGTCGCCCGCCGACCGAGCCGTCCGAGGCCAACCTCCCCAGCCATGCGCCCAGGTCGGAAGGCCGGGCCATGTCTGCCAGTGACGCTTTACTGGCGTTGTGAGACTTCCCGGGCTCGTGCGGCGGGAGGGACAACCCGCACCGCCACTCGGGGGGCGGCTCGCTCAGCGCGACCCAGCAGCCTTTGACGAACTCCGAGGGGGTGCGCCACTTCGTGCGGCCGTTCACGTCGGTGGTGAGGAACTTGTGATCCGGGCTGCACTCGATGTAGTAACCGCCCCAGAGCGTGACCTTGACCAGTTGCCTCTTCCCGCTCGGCGCGACGCGCGCGTCCGCGAAGCGGCTGCCGTCCCACACGCAGACCTTTTCGCCCGCCAGCTTCTCAATCGGCACGTAGCCCCTCGACCTCTCGAAGATGCGAGTGCCGCCGCTCACGCAGCCCTGGATGGGTGCGTTCTTGCCGTTGCGCTGGGCGAGGGAGGTGGCCTGGCGGTCTTCGGGGTCGAAGTTGAAGCGGAAGAGGCGGCCGGCGACGGTGCGGGGGGCGGTGCGCTCGCGGACGGCCTTCAAGCCGGCGTCGCGCAGCCAGGCGTCGAGGCCGCGGTAGGTGGCGAAGTAGCGCTTGAGGAGGTCTTCGGCCTCCGACTCCTTGAGCCCCGTCAGCAGCGCGAAGCGGCGCGCGCCGATGCCGTAGACCACGCCGAAGTTCAGGCGCTTGGCGAAGTCGCGCTGCTCCTTCGTCACCTCCTCGGGCTTGACGTTGAAGACCTGCGCGGCCGTCACCCGGTGCAGGTCCGCGCCCGAGCGGAACGCGTCCACGAACCCGCGGTCGCTCGTGAAGTCGGCGAGGATGCGCAGCTCGATCTGCGAGTAGTCCGCGTCCACGAGCTTGCGCCCGGCGGGCGCGCGGAAGCAGCGGCGCATGTCGAAGGCGTGGGGCACCTGCTGAATGTTCGGCTCGGTGCAGTTGTGGACGACGATGCTGTCGGCGACAAACTCGTGAACGTCCTCTACGCTGATGTCATAAACCTCTTCGACGTCGTCAGGGGTGATCGAGACAATAACGCTCGGGCGCACTTGCAGGCTGAGATAGTCGACAACGGGTTTCAGGCTCGGCAGCATGCCGAAACGGTTTAAGAGCCTTGTAACGGACTCGCCCTTGATGTGTCCGCCTCTATAAAACTGCGCGAATGGGGCGACCCCCGCCCTGGACGAGGTCGTCGTTCCCGCAGCTACTGCCTCTCTGTACAATCGGGCGCCGGGGATGACGAAGGGCGTCGATCTGCCGTCAGTCCTGGCGGCGACGAAATCGAACGGCCTGTCCTTCCTGCGAGAGAGGAAGCCGATATAACGGAAGAAGGCTTCGACGTCGGCCTTTCTGTGAATCTTTAAGTCGAACCGGGTAGAGCCGGCGGACCCGCTCGTGTCATGCCGGCGGCGGACGGACGAGTAGACCCCGAACTCTGAGAGCAGCAGTTGAACCTGTGATAGCAGCCGCCGGTTCACACTGGTCAGTCCGACGGAATTGTCCGAGCGGTTGCCGTCTCCCTCGAACAGTCCGCGGAGGAAGGCGGCGCGGTAGGTCGGCGGCGCGCTCAGGATAATCTCGGGTACGGACTTCGTGTGCGCGTTGCCGGAGAGACCGAGCGCGGCGAGGAATTCCGCCACCTTCGTGGAGGCGAGTTGAAGCAGGTGACACGTCCTCGACTTGACGTTGACGAAAGGCGTCCCGAACAGTTTGAGACTGTAGGAGACGACTCTTTGGATGAGGTCTGTGTCCTGTCTGTCGAAAGCGATGTAGACACGGTCGTAGGTGGCGGGCTCAGCGCGCCAGCGTTTATGCTTTGCCGGCCTGACGTGGCGCCGGCCGAGGAACCCGTCGGCGACGACGAGTCCCATAAGTTCGCAGAGTTCGACGGACAAGCTGTCCGGCAGGCTGACAGGCTTGCGCGCCCGGGCGTCCGGCGTCGGGAGGTGGATGGGGAACGGCTCGGCCGCGTCCGGCAACCCCGACGGCTTCAGGGAGACGTAAAGGCTGTCCCCGGGCCGCAGTTCGTCGAGTCTCTTCCAGGTGTCCGCGTGGCCGGTGAGGAACCTGTGGTCGGCGGTCGCACGGATGCTGCGCCCGTCTTTCAGGACGACGCGGTAGAGCCTGCGACGCCCGTTCGACCACGCCGCCTCGACGCGTTTGAAGCCGTACGACGTTTTGACGCGGTCTCCCTCCCTGACTTCCCGGATGGGCTTAAGCCCGGCGTCGGTCGAGACGAGGGTGTCGCCCGAGAGGCAGCTCATCCTCCCCGTCGGGGCGCCGATCTGGTGGAAGTGGGAGTGGATGCGGCCGGTCTCTCGGTTGACGGCTTCGAGGAGGGTCTCGCCGAACTTGAGCGTCTTCTGGAGCGTGCGGTAGTCGAGGATGCGGCGGACGACCGTGTACTTGAGGGCGAGCGGTTCGAGCTTCCAGTTGCGCGTCGAGTCGGGTATCTCCTCGCCCGCGGGGAGCACGCGCTTCATGGCGCGCGTGAGCTGGACGTGCGAGTCGAGGTTGATGTTGGCGCGCGCGGGGCCGAAGAGCGACTGCTGCGCGGGCTCCTCGGCCAGCTCGTCCTGGAGGAGTTCGTGCAGCGCGTCGCGCTGCTTCTCGATCTCCTTGAGCTTGGCCCGCCAGCAGTCGCGGTCGAGGTGGACGCCCTCCAGCTCCATCGCGGCGAGCGGCACGACGCACTCGAACTCCAACTGCGCGGTGCGCGTGAGGGCGTTGGCGCGCAGCGCCTCGACGAGCTTGAGGCGCAGGGGGAGCATGACGGCGGCGTCGCGCGCGGCGTATTCGAGCTGCGCGGACGAGAGCCGGGCGCCCCAGTCGCTCAACTGCTGCGTCTTGTCCACGGGTAGGTTGAGGTAGCGCTCGGAGACGGAGGCGAGCGAGTGGCGGTCTTCCTGCTCGCCGGCCGAGACGAGCTGGCTGGCGAGCAGCGTGTCGAAGAGTCCGCCGCGCTCGACCTCGTTCCGGTTCTCCGCCCCCGAGTCGAAGTCGCCGCACAGCTCGACGCCGAGGTAGTGCCGCACCCACTTCCCGTCGAATTTGAGGTTGTGGCCGATCTTGACGGGGCGGGTCGAGGCGAGCAGGCGGCGGAGCGGCGCGAGCGACTCTGCGGCGCGCGCGCGTTCTCTCCTGGCCGCGGCGTCGCCGTCGCCGGTGAAGGCGTCGAGGTCGAAGACGTAGACGGGCTCGCCGGGCGCGGCGAGCTGGACGAGGCGGACGCGCCCCTCGAAGGGCGACAGCGAAGTGGTCTCGGTGTCGAAGCCTACCTCCGCGGCGCGCGCCAGGCGCTCGCACGCCGCCGCCAGCTCCTCGGCGGTCTCGACGAGTCTGTAGTCGATCTCCTCCATCTGTCCCCTCCCGGCTGGGCCGTCCGTGTGTCTGTCGGTCTGTGTAAGCTACCTGAAAAACTCAATCCTGTCATGCAGGGGGGAGCCGCAGGCGCCCGCCGCGTCAACGCAGGACACTTCTGCGGGGCCGCAGAGCCGTTCGGCGTCAACGCAGCGGACTGCTGCGGGGCCGCGCCGGAGCCCGGCGGGGGCGCACATCTCCTGTGGATGCTTGTGGTTACGGCGGCGCTCGCTCGGGCGCGACCGTGACGACCCGGTCATATCGGCTTGCCAATCAGCATCAGGCCGCGCCCCGGGAGCGCGGGCATCCTGCCCGCCGAAGCGTGCGCCAGCACGCTTAGCAGTGAAGCGCTCTCTCTCGACGTGGAGATTTAAAGTCTGACGGCCTTCGCGCCTGCGGCGCTCATGGCGGGCAGGATGCCCGCGCTCCCGGCGCGGCGCGTCCTTATCTCTTCCCGCAAGGTGGTATCAGTACCACCCGCGGTGGCGGGTGGGACGGTGCCAGACGGGGCGTCCGATTCACGTACGCCCGCCCGCTACCGCGGGTGGTACTGACCTGCCTGGCCTGCGCCGGTCGTATCCGGACGCAGGCCGCTGTGGCGGGCAGGGATGCCCGGGCGCCGTGCGACGGCCGCCTACTGCTCAGGGAGCAGGACGTGCATGTGGTTGTTGTGGTCGAGGGTGGCGCGGACGAGGCCGGCGGAGACGAGCGGGGGGTCGTCGAAGTAGACGACCGCCGCGGGGTTGACCTGACGGACGAGTTGAATCAGCTCGGTCGTGAGCTTCCGCGAGTAGTTCGGGGCATAGATGTTGGTCGGCTCGGGCTGGCCGTTGTTGGTGAGCGGCCAGAGGTCCGCCTCGCGGCCGTCCTGGTGGTCGCCGCCGTGCGAGGGGAAGGGGCCGCCGCCGCGCAGGCTCAGGTCGGCGACGACGAGCTTGAGGTCGGGGTGCCGCCTGTCCCACTCGGCGGCGACCGCGCGGATGAGGTCCACGAACTCGGGGCGGCCGTAGGCTTTCTCGGTCTGGCGGTTGAAGAGCACGTAGCCCCGCCCCTCGGCCGCGAGCTGCGTCTGGATGGCGGGGTCGTCGCCGGGGTTGGGCGGGCCGATGGGCTTGCGCGCCAGCGGCGTCCCGGTGTTGCGCCGCAGCGTGACCGCCTTGCGCAGGAGCGACTCGGCCGCCGCCGAGTCCTCGCGGCTCAGCGGGTAATAGAGGTTTTGCAGGAAGGCCGCCGACTCCTCGTACTTGGCCGAGAGCGCCTCGGGGTCGTCGCGCAGCACCTCCTCCCAGACGGCGAGCGCCTGCCGGTACTGCGCCTTCGCCTTCTCGCGCGCCGGCCGCATCGCCTCGTTGCGCGCCGCGTCCGAGCGCTCCGACGCGCCCGCCCCCGCGGCCTCTTCGTACGCGGAGGCCGCCTGCTTCAGGTAGAGGTCGGCCAGGTCCTGGTAGACGTTGGCCGTGTTCAGGCGGAAGTACTTGTCCTTCTGCGCGGAGGCCGCCGAGAGGATCGACGCGAGCCGTTCGAGCTGTTCGAGGGCCGCGGCGTAGTTGCGGTCGTCTTCGAGCGCGTGCGCGAGGCCGTCGAGCGTGCCGACCGAGTCGAGGCCGAGCCCGCCGTGGAGCATGACCTCGGTCTCCAGGGACGACTTGAAGAAGGCCGCGGCCTGGTCGTGCCGCTCCAGCTTGCTGTTCAGCACGCCGAGGTTGTAGAAGACCCACGCGCGGTTCTCGCGCCCCTCCCCGTCGTTCGCCGTCAGCCGGTAAAGCTCGTTCAGCTCCTTCTCGGCCTCCTCCATCTCGTAACCCTGTATGCGCTGGGCCGCGTTGCGGCTCCGCTGGAGCTTCTCGCGCGCGCGCTCGACGCTCTTCTGCGCGGCCTCGGCCCGCCGCTCGGCGATGACGGCGAAGACGAGCGCCGCCAGCGCCCCGAGGAAGACGACGCCGAGCACCGCCGCGATGTAGCGGAAGCGGCGCGCGGCGCGCCGCTGCTCCGCCGCGTAGCGCTCGGCCTGCTCGCGCTCGCGCCGCTCGCGCTCCAACAGTTCGAGCCGCTGCCGCTCGCGCTCCTCGCGCTCGCGGCCGCGCGCCGCGCGGCTCTCTTCGAGGAACCGCATCGCCGCGTCGTAGCCCGCGTGGTAGCGCACGCCCCAGGGGCGGTTCGGGTGGTAGCGCTCCTGCCAGCGGTTGACCCACCCGAGCGTCACGTCGTCCAAGAGCCCCGACTCGCCCGCGCGGTAGGCCGCCGCGGCGTCGGCCAGGCGGCGGTAGATGCGCGCCGCGTCGGCCTCGTCCTTCACCCACTCCTTGAGCCGGCCCCAGTTGCGTATGAGGCTCTCGTGCGAGATGTCGATGACGGTCTCGGGCTCCAGCCCGACGCCCTCGGGCGGCATCAGGAACGTGCGCCCCTCGCGGCGGAAGACCTCGACCACCGCGGCGACCTCCTCGTGGGTCGCGCCCGCGATCTCGCAAATCTCCTTGAGGCGCGTCGGCCTTCTGATCTCGCGGTTGTCGGGGCCGCGCTCGGTCAGCGCCTTGAAGAGCAGCTCGGCGATGCGGCGGCTGCGCTCGTCCGCCAGCTCCGTGTAAGCCTCGTCGGCGTGGCGCGAGAGGGCGTCCGACATGCCGCCGATGGCCTCGTAGCAGCAGACGTCGATCTGCGGCCCGGCGGCGTGCGCGGCCTCGTGCTCCGGGCGCTTCGCGCGCCACTCGTCCCAGGTGCGCATCAGCGCGTGCTGGAGGATGGGGAGCTGGTCGGGGTTGTCGCCCACGTCGTTGAGGAGGCGGTTGACGAGCGGCTCGGTCATGCGCGCACGCGCGACCCGGACGGGGCCGGCGATGGCGAAGCGGCGCTCGTCGCGCGTCATGCGCGGGATGAGGTACTGGCCGTCGTTGATCGCCTCGGGCAACCCCTGGAACTGCGCGCAGTCGCCGAGGAAGTCCGAGCGCATCGTGAGGACGACGTAGACGGGCACGTCGCGCTGGCGCGCGGCTTCGAGCAGAAGCTTGACGAAGGCGGACGCCTCGTCGTCGGCGGCGACGGCGCGCGCCGCGCGGAAGCGGAACAGCTCCTCGAACTGGTCGACGACGACGAGCAGCTTGTGCCCGCCGAGCCGCGCCGCGCGCGCCGCGTCCACGAGCCCCAGCGAGCCGCCGCGCAGCATCGCCTCGATGACGGCCTCGCGCTCTTCGCGCCGGAGCCCCACCGCCGTGGCCGGGAGCACGCCGTCCTGCGCGAGCGCGCGCGCGAGGTTGCCGAGCGGGTCGTGCCCCGGGCGCGCGACCGCGACCCGCCAGCCCGCCCCCGCCCCCGCCATCATCCCGCCGCGCAGGCCCGGGAGGAGCCCCGCGCGCACCAGCGAAGACTTGCCGCTCCCCGAAGTCCCGACGACGGCGAGGAAGCGCGAGCGCTCAAGCCGTTCGAGCAGCGCGTCGGACTGCCCCTCGCGCCCGAAGAAGAGGCGGTACTCGTCGCTCTCGAAGGGGCGCAGGCCCGGGAAAGGGTTCGTGGCCCGCGCCGGCTCGCCCGCCGTCCCCGCCAGCGTCGTAAACTCCCTCGTGCTCACGCCCGCTCTCCTTCGGACTCGCGCACCGCCCGGACGAAGTCGCGCAGGTCTTCGGGGTTGAACCCGCTCAGGTTGTGTATGACGTAGGGCACCATGTGCGTGAGGAAGTCCTCCTTCTGCTCGTTGGGCGGCTGGCCGACGAAGACCGCGGACGCCGTCCAGTCGTCCTCGCGCCCGTAGCCGTAAGCCTTCTCCAGGTCTTCGAGGTTCTTACGCACCCACGGCTCGTCGCCGCTGCCGAAGTAGATGAGCGCGGCGTCGCACTCGCGCAGGTTCTTCCGGTGGTACTCGGTCAGGCGCTCCGCCCCCGCGTCGCCTTCGAGCCAGGTGATGACCTCGAACTTCTCCTTGAAGAGGTACTGCTTGATGGGGCGTATGAACTCGCGGTCGCGGTTCTCGCAGATGAGGTAGACCTGCTTGAGCTTCCGGCGTTGGTGGCCGGCGGAGGCCGCGGACTTCGCCTCCTGCGCCTTCTCCAACGCCGCGAGCTTCTCGACGGCGCGCGTCTTCAGGTCCTCGACCGTGGTTTGCAGAAGCTCGGCGCCGGCCGTCAGCCCCGCGTGCAGCGTCTCGACGAAAGCCTTCTGGCGCGCGTCCGTGACTTCGAGCGCGGGGGTGCCTAAGGACGGCGGCGTCCAGAGGAGGCGCTGGAAGGTCGCGTCCGCGGCGGCGCGCGCGGCGGCCAGGCGTTCCTGTATCTGCACGACGGAGGCCGGGTCGTCCTCGGGCGTCGAGCCGTAGCGCGCGCCGACCATGTGGACGGAGAGCGAGCAGCGCGCGAGGTCTGCGCGGACGGCCTCCTCGATCTTGCGCAGCTCGTCGAGCGGCAGGCGCTGCTCGGGCAGCACGCCGTAGCCGCGCTGCCGCAGCTCGTCGCGCACGTCCTCGCGCTCGCGCGCGAGGTCGCCCGTCGTCTCCGCGAGGTAGACGAACTTCGAAGGCGCCGCGGGGGCCTGCGCGACGCCGGCGGGGCCGGGCGTGTACGTCAGAGGGTTCCCCGACGGCGTGGGCGCGGCGGGCGCGGCCGTCGGGGGCGGGGCGGCCGTGGGGGCGGGCGTCGTCGGCCGCGCGGGCGCGGGCGTCTTGTGCTTCAACTCGATGAGCGTCTGCTTGATGTCGGAGACGAGGCGGCTGAGCGTGCGCCAGTACTGCTTGTCGTTCGGCGCGGGGCTGAACTCGGTGAGCACGCCGCTCGACTCGTCCTCGCCGTAGAACTGGTAGCCGATGAGGTTGCGTATGTGAACCGGCTCGCACTCCAGCAGGTGCTCGGGCAGGGGCGTCTTCACGACCTTGAAGACGCGCGAGCGGAAGGCGGGCGAGCCCGGCAGCGCCGCCTGCGACTGCGCGGCGTGGAACGCCTCCATCTCGCGGTTGCACCAGTCGGACTGCACGTAGCGCGGCGAGATGACGGGCACGAGCAGCAGCGAGCGCGTGACGCCCGCGCCGATGGCGCCCGACAGCTCGTCGTTGCCTTGCAGGCGGTGGCCGTCGCGCCAGATGCGCGGCTCGTAGCCGAGCGCCTGCGCGAGCAGCACCGACAGGCGCTCGTGCAGGAGGTCGATCCAGCCCTTCTGCTCGCCGAACGGGCTCAGGTCGTCGATGTGCGCGTAGCTGATGAAGAGGTCGTACTCGTACTCCATGGCGCGAACGGGGGCTTTCCGGCCTTCGAGACTCTCTTGTGACTGAGGTTCGGAAGTGGGACGCCGCGGCCGGCCCCGGGCGCGGGCCGCCCGCCGCGACGGACGCTCTCAGGCTGTATACAGCCTGGGGCGAGAGGCTGTCAACGACAGCATGGATGCCGGATGCCGGATGCCGGATGCCGGTTAAGACAACGTGCCTTTAACCGGCATCCGGCATCCGGCATCCGGCGTCTACTTCGGCCGCACGAAGAGCGCGAGCAGCAGCGCGGCCGTGGTGCCGACGGCGGCGCTGACGTAGAAGGCCGTCTCGGGGTTCCAGGCGTCCCAGAGCGCGCCCATCAGGAGCGAGGCCGGGAGCACCGTGATGCCGAAGGCGAGGTTATAAAGGCCGTAGGCCGTGCCGCGCTGCTCGGGGCGGACGAGGTCTGCGACCAGCGCCTTCTCCGCGCCCTCGGCCAGCCCGAAGTAGACGCCGTAGACGAGGAAGAGCGCCCACGCGCCCGCCGTCGTCGAGACGAACGCGAAGCCGAGGTAGACGGCCGCGTAGAGCAGCCACCCGGCCACGATCAGGGTCTTCCTCCCCAGCCTGTCCGACAGGTCGCCGCCGACCACCGAGCTGACGACCTTGCTCAGGTGCAGCGCCGACCAGAGCAGGAGCGTCCCCTGCCCCGTCGAGACGCCCGCCATCTGCGCGCGGCGGATGAGGAAGGCGTCGGTCGAGTTCGACAGGGTGAAGAGCGCGACCAGCACCAGGAACCACTTGAAGTTCGCGTCGAAGCCGCGCAGCGTCAGCCGCACCCCCCCGCCGGCCGGGGCGGGCGCGGCCGGCGCCCCGGCCCCCCGCCCCCCGCCCTCCTTCGGGGCCGCGCGCGTCTCGCGCACGGCGAAGATGAGCACGAGCATCGCGAGGAGCGCCGGCACCGACGCGAAGAGGAAGATGGTCGAGTAGTCCGCGGCGGTCGGCGTCCGCGGGTCAGCGGCCACGAGCCAGAGCAGCCCGAGCCCGATGAGCGGCCCCAGCACCGCGCCGCCGTGATCCATCGCGCGGTGGAAGCCGAAGGCCAGGCCCCGCTCGGCGGGCGGCGCGGCGTCGGCGATCATCGCGTCGCGCGGCGCGCTGCGCATCCCCTTGCCCACGCGGTCGGTGAAGCGCACGGCGAGCACCTGATGCCACGTCGTCGCCAGCGCGAGGAGCGGCCGCACCACGCTCGCCAGCCCGTAGCCGAAGACGACCAGACCCTTGCGCCGCCCCGTCCTGTCGCTGAAGTATCCGGAGAGGAGTTTGAGGAGGCTGGAGACCGACTCGGCGACGCCCTCGACGACGCCGATGGCCCTGGGCGAGGCGCCGAGCGCGAGCGCGAGGAAGGCCGGCAGCATCGGGTAGATGATCTCGCTCGACGCGTCGTTGAGCAGGCTCACCACGCTGATGGCGACGACGTTGCGCGGCAGCCGCGACAGGCGCCGCCACAGCCCGGGCGTCGACTCGTCGAGCCGGCCCTCGCGCACCCGCGCGTCGAACCGGTCGGCGGCGTCGGTGTCCGTCTCCCCCATGCCAGGCCGGCCCGCCTTCCCTTAACGCGCGTTGCGCGCCGGGCGCGCCGGCGCGTTGCGGTTCGCGTCCGAGCCGCCGAACGGCTCGTACCACCACCACGCCACCGCCCCGACGAGCAGCGCGAGCAGCAGCGCGCCGACCACGGCCAGCCTGATCGCCATCCGCAGCACACGTTTGAGGACGAACAGGAAGAGCCAGAACCCGACGAGGGCGGCGACGATGATGATGACGAGTTCCATGATTGAACTTCAGCAGGCGGTAAGCCCCGGAGGGGCGTGATGTTTATAGCTCACGGCATCATTAATCCCACCAAGCTCCGGAGGGGCGGCACGTTTACACGTCGCCCCTGACGGGGCTTCCGGGTTTCACTAACATGCGGGGGCTATAAACATTCCGCCCCCCGGGGCTCACCGACTACTGCCCACTTTTCTTATACTCCGCGCGCACCGTCGTCTTGATGTTGCCGCGGACGTTGAAGTCGCCTTCGACGTTGACCTCCAGCGGGTCGCAGGCGCGGACGAAGTCTTCGAGGATGACGTTGACGACGTGCTCGTGGAAGATTTTGATGTCGCGGAACGAGTTGACGTAGAGCTTGAGGCTCTTCAGCTCAACGCAGCGCTCGTTCGGCACGTACTCGATGCGGAAGGTGGCGAAGTCGGGGAAGTCTGAGAAGGGGCAGACGCAGGTGAACTCGGGCAGCTCGAACTTGATGCGTATCTCGCGGCCGGCGTAGTCGTAGGGGAAGGTGTCGAGCGGGTAGAGGTTCATCTCCTCGCGCGGCGTCTGACGGATGTCGAGACCCTGCTGGTTCGCGGGCGGGAGCCCCGCCTCGGTCGTTGCCATGGCTGTCACTCCTTTATCTTTCGACGAATCTTAACCGACGGCGTCAACCGGCATCAACAGGCGCGCCCGGTTTCGCGCGCCGCGCGGCGCGTGTGATACAAGGCGCGCACCTTTCAGCGTGGGGGACTGTCCGATGGCCGGATACTCGGGGGCGCCGCTCCCGAAGAAGCTCTGCATCGAGGGGGCGCGCGCGGCGCTCGTGAACGCGCCGCCGGCCGCCAACAACCGCCTGAAGCGGGCCGCGAATCCGTTTCCGCCGCGGCCTGCGTAAGTCTGGACGTTAAGCAACGCGCGGCCGGCGTCCCCGCGGGCCGCCAACCCCGGACACGTCTTGAGGAGGAGATTATGAACCTGCGCCGAAAGGCTCTGAGAACCCTGCTCCCGTCCCTCGCCCTCGCGCTCTCGCTCGCGACCCTGCTGTCGGCGTCGGCGCAGGACGGGATGATGAAGAAGTCTCTGTACGAACGGCTCGGCGGCTACAACGCGGTCGCGGCCGTCGTGGACGACTTCCTCGGCCGGCTCGTCGCCGACAAGCAGTTCGGGCGCTTCTTCGCCGGCCACAGCACCGACTCGAAGAAGCGCATCCGCCAGCACATCGTCGATCAGCTCTGCGCGGCGGCCGGAGGCCCCTGCGTCTACACCGGGCGCACGATGAAGGACTCGCACGCCGGGCTCGGCATCAGCGAGGCCGAGTGGGACGCCGCGGCCAAACACCTCGTCGCCTCGCTCGACAAGTTCAAGGTGCCGGAGGCGGAGAAGAACGACCTGCTCGCCTTCGTCACCGGCATCAAGGCCGACATCGTGGAAAAGAAGTAGACAGTAGACAGTAGAAAACCTATAGCGGCGTTCACACGGACGCGACGGCCGCGCCGGGAGCGCGGGCATCCTGCCCGCCGAAGCGTGCGCCAGCACGCTTAGCAGTGAAGCGCTATCTCCCGACGTTGAGGTTTAAAGTCTGACGGCTTTCGCGCTTTCGCGCTCATGGCGGGCAGGATGCCCGCGCTCCCGGCGTGAGGTCGCACCCGAACGCACGCCGCTGTAAGCGGCGCGCCCGGCCCGGAGGCTGAAGCGCGCCGCTCCTGTCTTTCTACTGACTACTGACTACTGACTACTGTCTACTTCTTCAAGTTCCCGCTCTTGCGCAGCATCATCTTGTCGTTGATGCGTTGGATCATTTGCAGGTGCTCGCGGAGCGTGGGCAGCGTGGAGGCGGCGAACGCCTTAAGCTCCGCGTCCGTGCCGCCGTTGGCCTCCTTCTCGAACGCCGGCACGTCCTTCCTGTGATCCTTCAACATCATCTTCACGTACTCTCTGTCGAACTTCTCGCCGGAGAGCGCCGAGAGTTTCCGCATCTCCGCCTGGTGCTTCGCGTCGGGCGCGGTCGGGAGCGTCATCCCCTTGCCGGAGGCGATCTGCGTCAGCTCGGCGTTCGCCTTCGAGTGGTCGTCCACCATGCGCTGGCCGAACTGGCGCACCTCGTCGCTCGCGCCCTTCGAGGCGGCGACCTTCCCCAGCTCGACCTCCATCATGCCGCCCATCGCCGCCTCCATCGCGAACTTGTGGTCGGCCGCCATGTGCCCCGGGCCGTGCTTCATCCCGCCGCCCGCGTTCGCGCTGCCGCCGCCGGTGCCGCCCGAGTTCGAGTTCTGCGCGCCGGAAGCGCCGGACGTGCCGGCGAAGACCGTGAGCGCCAGCACCGCGCACGCGCCGAGGAAGAGAATCGCCCCGCTGAAAGTGTTCTTACTCATACGTCCCTCCTTGTTCTGCCCCTGTCAGAAGTTGTCCGTCGCTTCAGGCGCCCGCGCCCGACTGGCGCTCAATGTTGCCGATCAGGTTGTGCGCCTCCTTGACCTCCGCGAACTGGCGCTCGACCATCGCGCGCACGTTCGCGGGCATGTCCGTGCCGAGCGCCGAGCGGTAGGTTTCGAGCGCCACGTCCTCGCCGCGCTCGCACTCGCTGACCACCGCGCGGTCGTCGGCGCCTTCGAGTGCCGCCCGCAGGCCCATCCAGCCGCGGTGGAGTGAAGCGACGAGGCTCCCCGTCTGTTCCGGGTCGCCGCCGAGCCGCCGCACCTCGTCCTGCAACTCGCCGGCGAAGCCCGCGCGCTGCCGCGCGTAGCCGTGGAACAGCTCGCGCAGCTCCGCGCTCCGCACGCCCTCCGCGGCCGTGCGGAAGCCCTCCTGCCCGTCGCGGCAGGTCTCGATCAGTCGGTTGAGCGTCGAGATGACCTCTGCGTCGCTTGGCATCGGCTTAAGACCTCCTGCAAAAAATTTCAGTAGTGCCCCGGGCGCGCGGGCGCGGGCGCCGCGCGGCCGACGGCGAAGAGCTTGACGAGCGCGAGCCCCGCGATGAAGCCGCCGATGTGCGCCGCGTAAGCCACGCCGCCCTCCTGCGCGCCGCCGCCGAGGATGCCGAGCCCGCTGACGAACTGGAAGAGGAACCAGAGCCCGAGCGCGACGTAGGCGGGCACCTGCGTGACGACGCGGAGGAGGATGACGTTCACGCGGTTGTGCGGGAAGAGCAGGACGTAGCCGCCGAGTACGCCCGAGATGGCGCCCGAAGCGCCGAGGCTCGGCACGAGCATCCCCGTCCCGCCGCCGCTGAACGCCAGCGTCGAGAAGACGTGCGCGAGCGACGCGAGGATGCCGCACAGGAGGTAGAAGGCGAGATACCTCACGCGGCCCAGGCGGTCTTCCAAATTGTCGCCGAATATCCAGAGGAAGAGCATGTTGCCGAACAGGTGCATGAAGCCGCCGTGCATGAACATCGAGGTCAGGAGCGTGAGGTAGACGCTGCCCGGCGTCGGCTGCAGGCCCGGAATCTGTATCCGCTGGCCCGTCGGCTCGACCTCGACCACGCGGTCGCGCGTCGTGATGTCGCGGCCCGTGACGATCTCGCCCGGCACGGTTGACCACGCGTAGGTGAAGCGGTCGTTGGAGCCGAGCCCCTGGAAGAGGACGAAGACGAGGACGTTGGCGGCGATGAGCACGTAGTTGACGAAGGGCGTCGTCTGGCGCCCGGAGTTGTCGTCGCCGATGGGGAAAATCATTTACCGAGCCCTCTCCCCGCGCGCACGCGGACGAACACACAACCCCCTTGCCGGAAGACCGGAAGCTTCTAACACTCTTCTGCCGGAAGTTTTACGGGAGTATCAAGAAAAAGCCGTGAACCGTGAGCCGTAAACCGTGACGAGAAGGGCACGGTCTTTACCCGTCACGGTTTACGGCTCACCGTTCGCGGCTTTCTCAGGTCGCGCTCCTGGGCGGGTGAGAGAAGGCGGACGGGTCTTCGTCGGGGGCGGGCAGCCCGGCGAGGCGCGCGCCCTCGGGCGTGAGGATGACCCAGTCGTACCCCTCTTCGGTGTGTCGGACGAGGGCGCGCAGGCGCTTCTCCATGTCCTCGAAGGCGCGCACGATGTCGGCGTTGCCGTAGCCGGGCGACGAGTCGAATATCTCTCGGGCGAGCGCGCGCGTCTCGCCCCTTCTCTGGAAGAAGCCGAGCACGTACTCCTCGACCCGCGCGAGCGCAGCCTTGTTCATTCCCTCAACCTTCCTTCAGGACGCGTGGGCGAACGCGCCTCAGTCTAGCACGTCGCGGCTGCTCGGCCCGGCCCTGACGATGCCCGCCGCGGCGAGCGCCGGCACGTGCGGCTTCAACAACTCGTAGCCTTCGGAGCGCGCGACGTAGGTCGCCGCCGTGATGTCGCCCGCCACGTTCAAAGTCGTCCGGCACATGTCGAGGATGCGGTCCACGCCGAGGATGATGGCGATGAGCGCGGGGTTGACGCCGATGGACGCGAGCACGCCGATGATGAAGGGTATCGACCCCGACGGCACGCCCGCCGTCCCGATGCCGCCGAGGATGGCGAGGTAGACGACCATCAACTGCTGCCCGATGGTCAGGTCGACGCCCGCCAACTGCGCGAGGAAGAGCACGGTCACGCCCTCGTAGAGCGCCGTCCCGTTCTGGTTCGCCGTCGCGCCGACGGTCAGCACGAAGCTGTTGATCTCCTGCGGCACGCCGAGGTTCTCTTCGGACACGCGCAGCGCCGTCGGCAGCGTCGCGTTCGAGGAGGAGGTCGAGAAGGCGGTCAGGATTACCGTGCGTATGCGCCGGAAGAAGGTGAGCGGGTTGATGCGCGAGAGGAAGTAGACCGAGAGCGAGTAGACGCCGAACATGTGGAGCGAGAGCCCGAGCAGCACCGTCACGACGAACCACCCGAGCGCCGCGAGGAGGTCGAGCCCGAACCGCGCCGTGTTGTTGAAGAGCAGGCAGGCGACGGCGTAGGGCGCGAACTTCATCACGAGGTCGATGATCTTCGCCGTCACCTCGTAGAGCCCCTGGAACCCGCGCAGGAGCGGCGCCGTGACCTCCGCCGGCAGGAGCGTGATGGCCACGCCGACGAGCAGCGCGAAGAACATCAGGTGGAGCATGTTCGGCGTGTCGCTCTGCGTCGTGGCGCCGGTGACGAGGCCGGCGGCAGCCGCCAGAGGGTTCGCCGGGACGATGGTCTTGACGACCGACATCAGTGGCTTGTCGGCCGACGCCGAGGTCTGCGCCGCGCCGACCTGCTTACTCGCCGCCTCGCCGTAGCGCTGCTGTAGCGCCTGCGAGGTCGCCGGGTCGATGCGCTCGCCCGGCCGGATGGTGTTCGCCAGCGTCAGCCCGATGACGACCGAGATGGCCGAGATGACGAGGCAGTAGGCGAAGGACTTCAGGCCGACGCGCCCCAGCTTGCGCACGTCGCCGATGCCCGCCACGCCCACCACGAGCGAAGAGAAGACGAGCGGCACGACGATCATCAGCAGCAGCCGCAGGAAGAGCGCCCCGACCGGCTCCGTGAAGTTCGCCACGAACCACTCGACGCCCGGGTCGCGGTCGCCCCGCGCGTAGTTGACCGCGAGCCCCGCCGCGACGCCCACCCCCAGCCCGATGAGGATGCGCGTGTGCAGGGGCATCCCCTTCGGCCGGTCGTCCGTCGTGTCCTTCAGGTCGGTCGTCGCCTCGCGCTCGTACGCGTCCGCCTCCAGCGGCCTCTCGTCTTTGTCAGACATCTTCGGGAAGTGATGAGTGACGAGTGATGAGTGACGAGAAGAAGACGAGGCCCGTTCTTCCTTCTCGTCACTCATCACTCGTCACTCATCACTTTTCTCACCTCCCCCACTTAAGTTTGTTCCGCAGAACGTCGAAGTAGTTGCGCGTGTGCGGCTGGATCAGGTTGAAGCCGGTGCGGCTCTTGCGCACGGTGACGCGGTCTTCGTATTCGAGCGGCATCCCGACCTGGCCGTCGAGCGTCAGCGCGACCTCCTCGCGCTGCGTCTTCAAAGTCAGCTCGAACTCGGCGTCGTCCGGCACGACGAGCGGCCGGTTCGAGAGCGTGTGCGGGCAGATGGGCGTGATGACGACGGCGCTCATCGAGGGGTAGATGACGGGGCCGCCCGCCGAGAGGTTGTAGGCCGTCGAGCCCGTCGGCGTCGAGATGATGAGCCCGTCGGCGCGGAAGCGGTTGACGAACTTCCGGTCGATGTACGTCTCGATCTCGATGATGCGCGCGAGCGCCGACTTCGAGATGACCACGTCGTTCAGGACGCGGTCGTGCAGCAGCCGCTCGCCGTTGCGCTCGACCGTGGCCGCCAGCATCAGGCGCCGGTCGATGGTGTAGTCGCCCGCGAGCACCAGCTCCAGCGCGGGGAGCATGTCCTCGACGGTGAAGTCGGCGAGGTAGCCGAGCGTGCCGAAGTTGACGCCGAGCACGGGCGTCTCGGCGTCGCCGACCATGCGCGCCGCGCCGATCATCGTCCCGTCGCCCCCGAGGACGACGACGAGGTCGGCGCCGCGCACCAGCTCCGCGTGGTCGAGCGCCTCGACCGCGCAGCCGGTCTCGGCCTCGACGCGCTCGCGCTGGAAGCGCGGGCCGCCCGCGACCCGGATGCCGCGCCCCGAGCACCACTCGACGAGGCGGCAGATGGTTTGCAGCGCCTCGGGCTGGTTCGGCTTGACGAGCACGCCGACGCGTCGGACTTGCAGCTTCTCCATAAGTACGCGGCGGTGGGAGACCCGCACGCCGACTCCCGCGCGGGAGTCCGTCTCGGGCTCTCTAGTAGGGGCTCGAAAATGGCGCGAAGAACTTGCGCGGATGATAGCCGCGCCCGCCGAAGGGTGTCAAAGAAAAAGTACCGGGCGCCGGGGGCTGAGGACTGGGTGAAAGAACGAGGCTCGTCTTTCACCCAGTCCTCAGCCCCCGGCACCCGGTACTTTTTGGGCGCGTGTTCGAGCGTGCGGGTGGTCTGTTCGGTGACGCCGGGGACGGGCGCGGGGTCGAGGGAGTCGCGTGTCCGGGCGGTTCGGGCGGCGTCTGCGTCTCGCCGCCGGGGCGGGCGCCGACGCGCGGCCTTACGCGCGCAGCACGGGCAAAGTTCTGTTCTTCGGCCGCGCGCGGTCGGGCGCGCGCTCGCGCGGCGCACGCTCCGGCCGCGACCCCCACGCGCGCGCGAGCCTGCGCAGCTCCGCGCCGTCCGAGTAAGGGTCTACGAGCGTGAGCCAGACGGGCAGCGGGAGCCACTCCCAGGCCGTGCCGTAGGCTTCCGTGTTGAGCCGCTCGATGCGACCCTCCTCGCGCCACTGCGCGTCGAGCGGCGGCACGTCCGCCCAGTCCTCGTAGCACGCGTGCTGCACGCACGGCGCGGGCTTGGCGCGCTGGTGGACGAGGCACCCGACGCCTTTCGTGAAGAGCGGGCACGAGAAGGTCTGCGCGAAGGTGTCGCCCGAAGACGCGAGGCCGTAGCGCCCGACCGCCTCGGCCGCCCGGAGATAGACCGCGCGCCTCTCGTCATCACTCAGGCGAGGAGTGAGGGCGAGCGTGTCGCGGATGGCGACGGCTTCGAGCCGCGTGATGTGTACGTTGACGAAGTGCGCGTCCGTGCAGCACACGCCCGGCGTCGGGCACGCGCGGCAGCTCAAGGCCCTGTGCTCGAAGTTGAGCTTGATGTGCGTCTGGAAGCGCAGCTTGCCGCGCTTCAGGCGCGCGACCGCGTCCGCCTCGCTCAGCCTCCGCATGCTATACTCCGCCCGCCATGTGGTACGTCACCCTGCTCGCCGCCATCTTCCTCTTCTGCATCGTCGGCACGGTTCTGCTCATAGTCTACTACTACTGGGGGCCGAAGGGGCCGCCGGGAAAGTAACGAAGGACAGGAAGAAGGGCGTCGGGTGTTAGGTGCGGGGTGTTGGTTTTAACCAGAACCCGACACCCGACACCCGACACCCTTACTCCCGTTCAGCGTTCTGACTTCCAAACTCGTAGAGCGCGAGGAACTCTTTGTTGCCGTCGGCGCCGGTGATGGGCGAGTCGGTGACGGCGGCGACGCGGAGGCCGAGGGCGCGGGCGGAGGCGTTGACCTCCTCGACGACGCGCGCGTGCTGCCCGGGGTCGCGCACGACGCCGCCCTTGCCGACCTCGCCCTTGCCCACCTCGAACTGCGGCTTGATAAGGACGACGACGCGCCCGCCCTCTTTCAAGAGCGGCACGACCGCGGGCAGCACCTTCGTAGCGGAGATGAACGACACGTCCATCACGGCGAGGTCGAAGCGCTCGGCGAACTCTTCCGCGGTGAGGTGGCGGGCGTTGACGCCCTCGCGCACCTCGACGCGCGGGTCTGTGCGCAGGCGCCAGTCGATCTGGTTGTGCCCCACGTCCAACGCGACCACGCGCCGCGCGCCGTGCTGGAGCAGGCAGTCCGTGAAGCCGCCGGTCGAGGCGCCCACGTCGAGGCACGTCCGTCCCGTCGGGTCTATCCGGAATTCGGCGAGCGCCTTCTCAAGCTTCAGGCCGCCGCGCCCGACGTAGCGTGCCGCCGGGTCGTCGCCCCCGCGCACGCGCAGAGGCGCGTCCGGCGGCAACGTCTCCGAAGGCTTCTCCACACGCCGCTCGCCGGCCAGCACGCGCCCCGCCATCACGAGCGCCTGCGCGCGCGTCCGCGTCGGCGCAAGCCCACGCTCCACCAGCAGCCTGTCCACACGCTCGCGCTTCACGCGCAGAATTTTAGGTTAAAAGGTGAGGGAGGGAAAGGACGTAGGCCGCGAGCCCCGGAGGGGCGGGATGTGTATAGCTCAGGGCGTCTATTAATTCCCCAAGCTCCGTAGGGGCGGCGTGTTGATGTCGCCCCTGACGGGGCTCTACCTCTATTAAATCGCTGGAGCTATAAACCTGCCGCCCCTCCGGGGCGCAAACCCTCCTAACAGCCTGCTGCTTACTTTCATTCCGGCGTGCCTTCAAAAATTCTGCGGAGGCGGTCTACGTCGTCGTCGCGGCGCGCGCGGCGCGCGGCGCGGCGTTCGGCCTGGCGCTCGGCGCGGCGCTGGCGGTAGAAGATCGTGTCCACCTGACGCGCCTGGGGCGCTTCGGCGCGTGCGACGTTGCCGCCGGGTTGGGGCGTGTCGCGGCGCTCGATCTCTGCGTCGCGCTCGCCCTTCTTGCCGCGCTTGGGCGTGCCGTCGGAGGGCGCCGTGCGGCGCTCGGCGGCGGGGACGTTCTCGGGCTCGCGCGCGGGGGCCGCGGCCGACGCCTCTGCGTCACGCGCGGGCGGCGCGGGCTCTTCGGCGTTCGACGCGGCGCCGGTCGGGGCCGCAGCCTGTGGGGCCGTCGATTCGGGCGGCGTCGTGTTCCGGACTTCCGCGGGCGGCGCCTGCGCGGCGTCGGCGGGCGCGGCGGGTTGCGTCATCGCGGCCGGGCTCACGGCCGGGTCGTGCGACTGCCTCTGGTAGAGGTAGAGGCCCGCGCCGCCGAGCACGCCGCCGATGAGCACGGAGACGAGCACGAGCGCGAGCGTCCAGGAGCGGCGCGGGGCGAAGGGGCGGCGGTAGCCGCGCGCCGTTGGCGGCAGCGCCGCGACGGCCGGCAGTTCGGGCGCAGCCTCGGTCACGTCGTCTTCGAGCGGCATGACCGGGCGCGCGACCAACGTCTCCTCGTCGTCGAAGCGCGGCGCGACGAGCGTCGTCTCTTCGCCGCCGACGACGATGGTGGCCTCGTCGGCTACACTTGAAGTCTGCTGTTGGGGCTCTCTCATATGTTCCCTGCAATAAAGGCCCGCCGCCCGTCCCGCGCCTGTCTCCGCGCGCCGAACGAACCACAGGCCGGAGTCTACGGTCTTATGATGCCCCCGACTCTAGACTTGCTGCCCTTCGGAAAGGTTACAAAACGGTTGCGGCGGGCGTGCTTTCTCCCTCCCGGGCGCGGAGAGTTTAAGACTCAGGTCGTGTATTCGTCGCGCGCGTTGGTCGCGGCGAGGGGCGCGGCCGGTGACTCCTGGAAGTCCCCGAACAGTCCCCTGACCGAGTCGTTGACGACGCGGCCGACGACGCGCGGCGAGAAGTGGCGCTCGACGTGCGCGAGCCCGTTCTCCGAGAGCCGCCGCCAGAGCCCCTGGTCGCGGTAGAGGCGGACGACCGCCCCGGCGAACTCCGCGGGCGAGTCGGCGATCAGAACCTCTTCGCCGTCGCGCAGGTGCATCCCCTCGGCGCCGACCGGGGTCGTGACGACGGGGACGGCGTGCGCGAGCGCCTCGCCGATCTTGCCCTTGGCGCCCGCGCCGAAGCGCAGCGGCGCGACGAAGACGCGGGCGCGCCCGAACAGCGGCTCCACGTCGGGGACGTAGCCGAGCACGCGGACGCCCTCCGCCTCGCGCGAGGAGAGGTCCGGGGGCGCGCCGTCGCCGACGAGCAGCAGCTCGACGTCCGGCAACTCCTTCCTCACGAGCGGCAGCACCTCCTCGGCGAAGAAGCGCACGCCGTCGGCGTTCGGGCGGTGGTGGAAGTTGCCGACGAAGAGCAGGTGCTCGCGCCGCGCGAAGGGGAGCCCGCCCGCGCGCGGCGTGTGCGCGGTCGGGACGACGACCGAGCGTATGCCGGGCGCGAGCCGCTCTAAGGCGTCGCGGTCGGTCGGCGACGCGAACCAGACGAGGTCGCTCTGGCGCGCGAGGCGCGGCTCAAGCTTGCGGTAGCGCTCGGCCTCGCGCGCCGGGGCCGGGTCGCCCGCCAGCTCGGCCTCGCGCGCGAGCCGCACGAAGTTTACGTCCACGGTGTCGAACACGATCTTCACGCGCGGGTCGGCGCGGCGTATGCGCCCGAGCAGCGCCTCGGCCACGTACGGGCGGCTGACGACGGCGGCGCGGAAGCGGCGCTCGCGCATCAGGCGGCGGAGGTCGAGCGCCGAGGCCGTCTCGACGCCCTCCCGCCAGAGCCTCTGCTCGTACTCGGGCCAGACCTGCTTGCTCGTGGTGATGAAGACGGGGTGGCACCACTCGGAGAGCGCGCGGAGGATGTGGAGCATGCGCGCGCTGCCGGCGTCGCGGTCGGGCGTCGGCACGCGGTCGTCGAAGACGGCGACCTGCGTGGCCCAGTTGCGGTTGGCGGCGCGCTCGGCGCGCGCGGGGTCTTCCGGGTGGTGGGAGCGCGCGAGCACGTCGCGCCACTTGTCGTAGAACTTGTCGCGGTTGATGACCTGGAAGCGCTTGTAGCCGGCGCGCGGGTCGGTGCCGGCCGTCGCGCCCTCGAAGTGGTAGAGGCGCGAGGCCGGCTGGTAGACCACCTTGTAGCCGAGCGAGCGGACGCCCATGCAGAGGTCTGTGTCCTCGTAGTAGGCGGGCGCGTAGCGGCGGTCGAAGCCGCCGAGCCGCTCGAACAGCTCGCGCCGGATGAGGAGCGACGCGCCCGAGCAGTAGTCCACCTCGCGCGCGAACGTGAAGCGGCGGTCTGCGGGCGACCTGAGCCTGCCGTATTTGAACGTCCCGCCGTTCGACCAGATGACCGAGCCCGCCTCCTGTATGCGCCCGTCGGGGTAGAGGAAGAGGGAGCCGACGGCGCCCGCGCGCCCGTCGCGCTCGACGGTCTCGACGAGGTGTTCGAGCCAGCCGGGCAGGACGACCGTGTCGTTGTTGAGGAAGACGAGGTGGCGCCCGCGGGCCGCCTCCGCCCCCTGGTTGCAGGCGTCCACGAAGCCGCGGTTCTCCCCGTTCTCGATGACGCGCACGAACGGGCGGAAGTGGGAGAGGAGTTCGCGCGTGCGGTCGGTCGAGGCGTTGTCGATGACGATGACTTCCGTCTCGCGGAAGTCCACCTCGCGCAGCAGCGAGCGGAGGCACTGGAAGGTGAACTCGACCTTGTTGAAGACGGGGATGATGACGGAGGTCGTGACGGGGCGCCCCGGGTCGGGGCTCCCGTGGCCGGCTGACGAAGCGCGCGCGAGGAAGAGGAAGTCGGAGGCGCCCCACGGCTGCGCGTGCGGCGGGCCGGGGCGCTGGTTCACGTCGAAGGCGCGGCGCAGGTCTACGCCGTTGGCCTCGGCGCTCCCGGCGAGGCGCTCGGCGAAGTTGTAGGCGCGCGCCGCGAGCCGCAGGCCCCACACGACGGGCGCGAACACCGCGCGCTTGAGCCGCAGCTTCGACGACAGCGAAAGTTTTTCGCGCAGTCTCTCTTTCATTCGGGGAGTAAAGCAGTAGACAGTAGTCAGTAGTCAGTAGTCGGTAGAACCCCTTCGCCTGCGCGCCGGCCGTCGGGGAAAGAGTTAGCCTCCGGGGAGCGGAGCCTGCCGTCTACTGACTACTGTCCACTGACTACTATTTCCTCGCCGCGCGTCTCCCACTCAAGCAGGGGGCGCACGACGCCCGGCATCGGGCCGACGTAGTCGCCGCGCGCCGAGACGCCGCCCGGCTCGTCCAGGACCTGGAAGGCGACGGCGTTGGCCGCGCGCGCGTGCAGGATTGTAGACGGAAAGTGCGACATTATCGAGACGTGCGCGATGAGCGTCCCCTCGGCGAGCAGGTTGCCGGGGAGTTTCACGGCGCTCGTGTAGCGGCCCGCGGGGCGCGGGCGGCGGCGCCACTCCGCGCCCGTGTCGTGCGTGCTGAAGACCTCCGTGCCCTCCTCGTTGTACAGCTCGACGACGGGGACGAGCGCGTGGCCCTCTTCGAGCACGTCGTAGGTGACCTCGATGCGCGACTCCCTGCGCACGTCCACGGCCGCGGCCGTCTCGCCCCGCGCGTCGGCGACGCGCACGCGGCGGAGGCGCGCCACCGCGTTGCCGGGCGCGTCGTCGCCCCACGCGCGCTCGGCGCCCGCGCCCCAGCTCGTCGAGAGGTAGCGGTTGACGACCTCCTGCGGCTGGCCCTCCGCGACCAGCCGGCCGCGCTCCAACAGCACGGCGCGCTTGCAGAGGCGCGTGATGGCCGGCAGGTTGTGCGAGACGAAGAAGATCGTGCGCCCCTGCCGGCGGATGTCGTTCATCTTGTCGAGGCACTTCTGCTGGAAGGCCATGTCGCCGACGGCGAGCACCTCGTCCATGATGAGTATCTCGGGCTCCAGGTGCGCGGCGACCGAGAAGGCGAGCCGCACGTACATCCCGCTGGAGTAGTGCTTGACCGGCGTCTCGATGAAGCGTTCGAGTTCGGAGAAGGCGATGATCTCGTCGAACTTCGCGTCGATCTCGGCCTTGCGCATCCCGAGGACGGCGCCGTTGAGGTAGACGTTCTCGCGCCCCGTGAGGTCCGGGTGGAAGCCCGTGCCGACTTCGAGCAGGCTCCCGACGCGGCCGTAGATTTCGACCTGCCCCGTGCTCGGGCGCGTGATGCGCGAGAGGATTTTCAGGAGCGTCGATTTGCCCGCGCCGTTGTGGCCCACGATGCCGAGGATTTCGCCGCGGCGGACTTCGAAGCTCACCTCCTTGAGCGCCCACAGCGTCGTGTCGCCCTCGCCGGACGCGCGCCGCTGGCGCAGGCGCTTCAAGCGCGCGGCCACCTTGCCCGCCAGCACCTCGCGCAGGGAGTCGTAGCCCGGGTGCAGCGCCCCGATGCGGTAGCGCTTGCTCACTCCCTCGACGCTGACGACGACGGGCTCCATCCCACCCTTTCAGATCACGTCGGCGAAGGTGTCTTCGAGCCGCCGGAAGACGTAGTAGGCGGCGCAGAGCAGCACGGGCGCGGCCGCGGCCGGCACCGCGACCAGCGGCCAGTCGAACCCCGTGCCCGCGAGCGACGCGCGGAAGCCTTCGAGCACGCCCGTCAGGGGGTTGGCCGCGAGCGCCCAACGCCAGCGCGCCGGCACGAGGTGCACCGGGTACAGGACCGGCGAGGCGAACATCCACAGTTGCAGCAGGAAGGGGAGCGCGTGGCGCAGGTCGCGGTAACGCACGGTCAGGGCCGCCGCGACCATCCCCGCCGAGAGCGCGAGCACGGCCCCGAGCAGCAGGAAGACGGGCAGGAGCAGCAGCCCCCAGGTGACGTTGACGCGGTAGTAGAGCGCCAGCCCCAGCAGCGGCACCGCGCCGACCGAGAGGTCTACGAGGCCGGCGCCGACGGCCGCCGCCGGGATGAAGACGCGCGGGAAGTAGACCTTCGTGACGAGGCTCGTGTTGCTGATGAGGCTGTGCGTCCCCGACGTGACCGAGACCGAGAAGAACGTCCACAGCAGCAGCCCCGCGTAGGCGAAGAGCGGGTAGGGGATGCGGCCCTCGTCCAGCCTCACGAAGCGCGTGAAGACGAGCGTGAAGATGAGCATCGTGAGGAGCGGCTGGATGACGACCCACGCCACGCCCATCAAAGTCTGCTTGTAACGCACCTTGATGTCGCGCCACGTGAGGAAGTAGAGCAGCTCGCGGTAGGCCCACAGGTCGCCGAAGTTGAGCTGGACGCCCGCCGCCTCCGGCTTGAGCACGGCGTGCTTCAGCCCCGCGCGCGCGGCGGCGTCGCGGGCCGCCTCCGCCCGCGCGCGCGCCGCGGGCAGGCCGCCCTCCGTTGTTTCGCTCGTCTTGAAACTCATCAACTCTTCTTCTTCGGCAGACTGGTAAGTCTGCCAGCCGTGACCCCGACCGTCAACAACGCACGCCGGCCGCGCGGCGCCCCTCCGGGGTGTGCCCCTTCGGGTTGGGTGTCCCTTCTTGTAAACTTGCCGCCGTCGGATGAGCATCGCCAGAAAAATCAGACGTGCGCTGCGCGGGCGCGTCGGCGTGCGCGCGGCGCTGCTTGAGGCGGGCCGGCGGGCCGCCGTGGCCGTGCGTCGGCGCGGCGAGCGCGCCGCGTTGATGAATGGTAAGGCCGGCGTCGGAGCCGCGCGGGCGCGGCTCACGCCGGAGTTCACGCGGGCGGGCGGCGCCGAGTTGCTTGAGCACTTCAGGACGCGCGCGGCTCCGCGTCTGTTCGCGGGCTTTGAAGAGGCCCGGGGCGATTACCTTTCGTCGAAGCGAGCCGGGTTGGAGGATGAGGCGCGCGAGGTGGCCGCGCACCGCTGGCCGCTGCTCGGGTACGGCGTGCGGGAGTTCGACGCGACGGTGGACTGGCTGCGCGAGCCCGCGTCGGGCGTGCGCTGGCCGCTGGGGTTCCACGGGGACGTGCGGCTCGTGCGCGGCGACGGGTCGGACGTGCGCCTTCTGTGGGAGTTGAACCGGCTCGGGCACCTGCTCACGCTCGGCCGTGCGTACGCCGCGGGCGGCGGCGAGGGGCTGGCCGAAGAGTTCTTCGCGCAGGTCGAGGGCTGGGCCGGGCAGAACCCCGCGGGGCGGGGGCCGAACTGGGCCTGCGCGATGGAGGTCGCGCTGCGCGCCGTCAACCTGCTCGCGGCGTTCCGGCTGTTCCGCCGGTCGGCCGCGCTGAACGATGACAGGCTCGCCCTGCTGCTCGCGCTCTTCGACGCGCACGGCCGGCACGTGCGGCGCAACCTCGAATACTCTTACATCGCGACGAGCAACCATTACCTGTCGGACGTGGCGGGCCTGCTCTGGCTCGGCCTGCTCCTGCCCGAGCTTGAGGCGGCCGCGGGGTGGCGCGAGTTCGCTTTGAAGGAGCTGCTGCGCGAGCTGGACGGGCAGGTCTTGCCGGACGGCGCCGACCGCGAGGCTTCGACCGGCTACCAGCGCTTCGTCACGGAGATTTTCCTCTACAGCTTTCTTCTCTGCCGCGAGAACGGCTTCGACGTGGGCGAGCGCGTGTGGCTGCGCGTGCGCCGGATGCTCGAATACGTGCGCGCGTACCTGCGGCCGGACGGGCGCGCGCCGCTCGTCGGCGACGCGGACGGCGGGCGTTTCCTGCCGCTCGCGCGCCGCGGCGCGGACGAGCACGCATACCTGCTCGCCGTCGGCGCCGCCGTCTTCCGCGAGCCGCGCTTCAAGGTTCTTGAGGAGGCCCCCGAAGAGGTCTTCTGGCTCCTCGGCGCCGAAGGCGTCCGCGCTTATGAAGAGTTGGGGGCGGCGGGCGCCGCAACGTCCGCGTCGTTCGGGCACGCGGGCGTGTGCGTGCTGCGCGCGGGCGACCTGTACCTGCACCTGAACGCGGGCGGCGCGGGGCTCGGCGGGCGCGGCGCGCACGGGCACAACGACGCGCTGGGCATGGAGGTCTCGGCCTGCGGCGTCAGCTTCATCAAAGACCCCGGCACATACGTCTACACGTCCGACCTGCGCGCGCGCCACGAGTTCCGCTCGACGGCTTATCATTCGACCGTCGAGGTGGACGGCTTCGAGCAGAACACGACGCCCGAGTCGGCGCCCTTCTTCAACGGCGACGAGGCCCGCCCGCGCCTGCTCTCTTTCGACGTGACGGACGAGAGTGATTTTGCCGCCGCGGAACATCAAGGCTACGAGCGCCTGCCCGCGGGCGCGGTCACGCACCGCCGCCAGGTCACGTTCGACAAGCGCGGGCGCTACTGGCTCCTCGAAGACATCCTGACCGGCGAGGGCACGCACGACTTCCGCTTCGTCTTCCACGCCGCGCCGGGGCGCGAGCTTCGCGCTCAGGGCTCGGCCGTCGAGATTCTCGACAGTGCTTCCGGCGCGCGCCTCTTCATCGTTTCGCTCGACGGGCACGAGAGCGTCACGGTCGAGCCGCGCTGGTCTTCGCGCGACTACGGCCACAAGGAACAATCGTCGGCGGCAGTCTGGAAGATAAGGGCGGCGGCACCGCTGCGCGCGCGCTGGCTGCTACTGCCCGTCCGCGCTGGCGAAGACGTACGGGCGCGGTTAGAGTTGTTGGCACAGCTTTTTAATTTCAAAGTTGAAATCTGAAATTTCAAATTCCTTATGTGCGGCATCTGCGGGGTCTGGGAGTACGGGGCGGCTGAGGGGCGCGTCGAGTTGGCGCTCGTCGAGCGGATGCGCGACCGTATGCCGCACCGCGGGCCGGACGACGTGGGCGCGGAGGTCTTCGACGGCGGGCGGCTCGGCCTCGGCTTCCGACGCCTCTCCATCATCGACCTCTCGCCGGCCGGCCACCAGCCCATGCGCGGGTGCGAGGGCTCCGGCGTGTGGCTCGTCTTCAACGGCGAGATTTACAACCACGCGGAGCTGCGCGAAGGCTTGGAGCGGCGCGGCCACACCTACCGCTCGCGCACCGACAGCGAGACGATCATTCATCTTTACGAGGAGCGCGGGCTCGACTTCGTCAACGACATCGAAGGCGACTACGCCATCGCACTCTGGGACGAGCCCCGCGCGCGCCTCGTGCTCGCGCGCGACCGCGTCGGCGTCAAGCCGCTCTACTACCACCTGGGCGGCGGACGCCTCGTCTTCGCCTCGGAGATTAAAGCCATCCTCGCGCACCCGGAGGTGTCTGCGGAGCTGGACGAGGAGTCGCTGCAACACTACCTCTCCTTCCTGACCACGCCCGCGCCGCGCACGCTCTTCCGGGGCGTCGGCAAGCTCCCCGCCGGCCACATGCTCGTCTGCGGCCGCGGCGGGGAGGTGGAGGTGGTTCGTTACTGGGACGCGCTCCCGCCCGAACCCCCCGCGAACGGCGCGCCGGGCGCGGGCGAGGAAGAGTACCGCGCCGAAATCCTCCGCCTGCTGCGCGAGTCGATCAGGAAACGCATGATGGCCGACGTGCCCTTCGGCGTCTTCCTCTCGGGCGGCGTGGACTCCTCGGCCAACGTGGCGCTGATGGCCGAGCAGATGTCGCGCCCCGTCGAGACTTTCACCGTCGCCTACAAAGACCACGAGGAGCTGAACGAGCTGGACTCCGCGCGCGAGATCAGCCGGCGCTTCGAGACGAGCCACCACGAAGTCCTCATCGGCGAGCGGGAGATGCTCGACTTCCTGCCCGACCTCGTCTTCCACCAGGACGAGCCTTTGGCCGACCCCGTCTGCGTGCCGCTCTACTACGTCTCCCGGCTCGCGCGCGAGTCGGGCACCGTCGTCGTGCAGGTCGGCGAGGGCGCGGACGAGCTGTTCAGCGGCTACGACAAGTACGTCAAGTACCTGCGCCTCTACGAGCGCTTCTGGCGCCACACAGAGGCGCTGCCCGCCTTCGCGCGGCGCGCGGCGGGTGCCCTGGCGCAGCCGCTCGTCACGGCCGCGACGGGCAAGGCCGAGGCGGCGGAACTCGCGCGGCGCTTCGGCGCGGGCGAGTCGCTGTTCTGGGGCGCGGCCGTCGTCTTCGACGAGACGCTTAAAAGTCGGCTCGTCTCCCCGGAGGCGCGCGCGCGCCTCAACGGGCTCTCCTCTTACGAAGTCGTCAGGGAAGACCTCGGGCGCGTCGCGCGCGAGCGCCCCGCGTCGGACTTCCTCGCGCGCATGACCTACCTTGAGCTGAAGCTGCGCCTGCCCGAGCTGCTGCTGATGCGCGTGGACAAGATGACGATGGCGACCTCGGTCGAGGCGCGCGTGCCGTTCCTCGACCACCGCCTCGTCGAGTACGCGATGGGCGTCCCGCGCGCTTTGAAGGTCGAGGGCCGGAGCGGCAAGCACGTCCTCAAGCGCGCGCTCGAAACGGTGCTGCCGCGCGACGTGCTCTACAGGCGTAAGCGCGGCTTCGGCGCGCCGGTCGAGGGCTGGTTCCGCGGCCCGGCCGCGGCGGAACTAGAGGCGCGCGTGACGGACTCCGGCTTGCGCCGCCGCGGCCTCCTCGACTACACGTACGTCGCGCGCCTCTTCGACGAGCACCGCCGCGGCGCGCGCGACTGGGGCTTCCACCTCTGGGCGCTCCTCAACCTCTCGCTCTGGTACGACCGCTGGATCGACGGCGCTTAAGACGGGAAGCCCGCGTAACGCTTCGCGGCGCTTGTCTGCCGTCGGCGGTTGCGGCGCCGGACGAGTGAGTAGGGCGTGACGAGGCGGAGGGCGACGCGCGCGAGGGCCGCGGCGGAGGGCGCGCCGGGGAGGCCGCGGCGGAGGTATTTGAGGGCGGCGCGCTTGTCGCCGAGGCGGAGGAGGTCTTCGGCGCCGGCGAAGCTGAGGGCGCGCTGGTAGCGTTCGAGCTGTGCGGGGTTCAGCCCGAGGTGTGCGGAGGCGTTGCGCTGCGCTTCGAGGCGGGCCTCGATCATCCAGACGAAGTCGCCGCTGGTGTTCGTGCCGTGGCGGCGCCAGGCCGAGAGCACGCGCGGGTCGAAGGCGAAGTCGCCGTCGGCGCTGAGTTTCAGATACAGCTCGTAGTCTTCGAGCCGCGCCCGCTCGTTCCAGCCGTGCCGCTCTAATGCCGCGCGCCGGTGGAGGACGGTCGGGCTCATCGGCGCGTAGGTCTCTTCGAGCAGCATCGCGCGCGCGTCGCCGTCCGTGTAGCGCGCCCAGTCGAGCGTGCAGTCGAAGACTTCGCCGCGCCCGTCGATCAGGTACGCGTGGCCGTAGGCGAGCACGGCGCGCGGCCTCGCTTCCAGCGCCCGGACGCGCGCCGCGAGGAAGCCGGGCAGCCAGAGGTCGTCCGAGCCGAGGTAGGCGAAGTAAGCCCCTTCGGTCTTCGCCAGCCCCTCGTTGAGCGTGGCGCACAGGCCGCGGTTCCCGCGCGCGACCAGCTCGCAGGGGAAGGGGCAGTCCTTCAGAACGTCTTCGATGACTCGCGGCGAGCCGTCGCGCGAGCCGTCGTCGATGACGAGCAGGCGCGCGGGCGCGAGCGTCTGCGCCAGAACAGAGCGCAGCGCCGCCGCGACGAAAGGCGCGTGGTTGTAGGAGGGCACGACGACCGCGACGCGCGCGCCTCCAGAGTGTTGCTGTCCGTCCTTCGGCATGAGCAAAAAGGTCGTACTGCTTGGCCCCTACCCGCCGCCCCACGGCGGGGTCTCGGTCTACGTCAGCACACTCTTCGCACACCTCGCGTCGCGCGGCCTGCACCTCTGGGCGTACGGCGACCGGGAGGTGCGCGGCCCCGGGGTGCGTTTCATGAAGGACAAGCGGCGCGAACTCGTCCCCCTGCTTCTACGCGAGGGGCGCGGCGCGCGCGTGTGCGACTGCACGCACTTCCTCCTTGAGTACCCGAGCGCGCTCGTGCCGGTCTGGGTTCTGCTCAAGCGTCTGCTCGGCTTCGAGTGGGTCAAGATTCTTCACGACGGCTCGCTCCCCGCGCGGTACGCCGGCTTCACGCCCGCGCGCCGCGCGCTCCTCCGCCTCGCGGCCGGCGGCGTGACGGAGTTCGTCGCCGTCTCCGAAGAGCTGGCGCGCTGGCTGCGCGAGGAGTTGAGAGTCACACAGCCGGTCTCGGTCGTCAAAAGCCTTCTGCCCCGCGTACGCGACCTCGACGACGACGCGCCGCCCGGAGGGCTCGAAGCGTCACCCGCGGATTATACGCGACGGGCGCGGCGGGTCTGCTCCGTCGGCGCGTTCATCCCCGAGTACGGATTCCTGCACGCGGCCGAAGCGGTCGAACGCGTGCGGCGCGAGACGGGCGAGGACTTGGGGCTCCTGCTGCTCGACGGCGACTTCGCCGCGGACGAGTCGTACCGACGAGCAGTCCTCGGCGGACGCCCGTGGGTCACGGTCTTGAAGAACGTCCCGCACCCGGAGGTCTTCAAGCTTCTCAAGCGCTGCGACGCCTTCGTGCGCGGCTTCGGCCTTGAGAGCTACGGGCTCTCGCGCGTCGAGGCCATCTGGTGCGGGCTGCCCGTCGTGGCGACGCGCGCGGGCGAGACGCGCGGGATGCTGCTCTACGACTTCGGCGACGTGGACGCGCTCACGCGGCAACTCCGGCGAGCCCTCTCCGGCGACCACGCGCGCGAGACCGCCGGGTGGGCCGCGAGCTACGCGCGCGAGGCCGAGGAGAACCTGAAGGCCGTCGCGGCGAAGCTGGGGCTGGGCTGAAGGACGGACGGTCTGGGGTAAGATGGCGTCTCCGGTTTTTAAGAGACTTCGGATGAGATTCGATTTGAAGAGACTTTTCGAGCGCGGCGCGGGGGCGGGCTTCCGCCGGCGGGCCGCCGTCGGCGTCTGTATTTTTCTCCTCGCGCTCGGCGTCCGCCTCATGACGTGGCAGGACTCGCGCCACGAGGCCGGGCGGGTGCAGAAGCAGTACCGCGTCGCCGACGAGGAAGTCCCCGACGGGTACAAGCAGACCGGGCGGCTCCTGCTCGAAGGCGGGGTCAGGGCGTTCTTCGATTCGTCCTCGCGGCTGAGCGAGCCGGATCACGCCGGGCACCCGCCCGGCTACCCCCTGCTGATCGCGCTGACGTTCCGGCTGTTCGAAGACCCGGACGCCGGGAGACAGTTGATTCAGGTCGTCTGCGACGCGCTCGCGGCCGTGCTGGTCTTTCTGATAGCGGCCGAGCTTCTGCCCCTCGCCACGGCGGCCGTCGCGGGGCTGCTGGCGGCCGCCTCGCCGCAGCTCGCCTGGAACTCCGTGCTGCTCCTGCCGGACACCATCTCCGTCCTGCCCATCCTGCTCGCGTTCTACTGCCTCCTTCATGCGTCGAAGCGCGGGGGCGCCGTCACGTTCGTCCTCATCGCGGGCGTGCTCGTCGGCGTCTCCTGCTGGCTCAGGCCGAACGGGTTGCTGCTCGCGCCCTTCCTCGCGCTGTTCGCCCCGCTGCTGTTCGCGCGCGGCCGGAGGGCGAGGTGCGCGCTCGCGCTGGTGGGCGGGGCGCTGCTGGTCGTCGCGCCGCTCACGATACGGAACGCGGTCGTGTTCGGCCACTTCATCCCGCTCTCGTTGGGCGCTGGGCAGACGCTGCTCGAAGGCATCGCCGACTACGACAGGGAGAAGCGGTTCGGCATTCCCGAGACCGACCTCGGCATCATGACGAAGGAGGCGGAGGAGCACGGCCGGCCCGACTACAGGCTGACCCTCTTCGGGCCGGACGGCGTCAGGCGTGAGCGCATGAGGGTGGCGTGGGCCTCGCGGGTCATACGCGAGAACCCGCTCTGGTTCGCGGGCGTGATGGTGCGCCGCGCCGGCTCGATGTTCAGGCTGGAGCGGACGCGGCTGCTCGCGGCCGGCCCCGCCGTCACGCGCCCCCTCAGTCCGCCGCCCGACGCACGGCCGTCAGTCCTCCTCGACCCGCGGCAGTTGATAGCGCAGGGCTCCGTCGAGTCGCCGCAGGCCGAAGCCTCGCTCGCGCCCGACGGCGAGGCACTCTACTTGAAAGGCGACGAGTCCAAGTACGGCGTCCAGTTCGTCACCCCCTCGGTGCCCCTGCGGCCGGGGGCCGAGTACGTCTTCAAAGTCCCGGTCAAGGTCGAGGAAGGGCGCGTGAACGTCGGCGTCTACGGCGACCTCGACGCCGCGCCGTACACCGACACCTTCCTCGACCCGCTGGAAGGCGTGCCGGCGGCCGAGCAGCCTTCGAGGACGGTTGACCTCCCGTTCGTCAACGCGTGGGGCGGGGACGGCGTGCGGCTGGTCGTGGCCAACGGCGCGTCGAACCCCGTGCGGCCCGTCGTGCGGGTCGGGGCGGTGAGGCTCTTCGAGTTGGGGCCGGCGGCCCACCTCTGGACGCGCCACCCGCGGCTCGTGCTCCGCGGCGCCCAGAGACTCTTCATCACGGCCGTCATCCTCCCCTTAGTCCTGGCCGGGGCGTTCCTGCTCGCCGCGGCGGGGCGCGTGCGCGTGCTGCTCACGCTGCTGGCAGTCCCCGCGTACTTCTTCTGCTTCCAGTCGGCGCTGCACACCGAGTACAGGTACGTGCTGGCGATACACTACTTCTTCTTCGTCGTGGCGGCCGCGGCCCTGCATTTCGGGGCGGCCTTCCTGTGGGGCGCGGTCTCGTCCGCGGCGTCGGGGCGGGCGAAGAACGGGCCGCCCGCGGCGGCCTGAACCCGCGCGGTGCGGCCGCTTGTCAAGCCCTTCCGCCTGCTATAAATTTGCTGCTTGCCGTCGCCCGCCTGTCGTAGCCCTACGCGCCTACGGAGACACTTCAGACGCCTTAACGTGGGCGCGGCCGCCTCCGGCCGAGAGGTAAGTTTAATGGCTGAGAAGTCCGCCCGCATTTCCGAGTTCGTTCCCGAGAAGGCGTCCGGCCCGCTCCCCGCGGGCTGGCCGGGGTACGCGCTGGCCGTGCTGGGGTTCGTGCTGACCCTGGCCGCCTTCTACCCCGGCTACATGTCTCCGGACTCGATGGCGAACTGGCTGGGCGGGCGTCAGTGGTTATTCAAGGACGTGAACGGGCCGGTGATGACGGCGGTCTGGGGGCTAATAGACGGCGTCGTCCCGGGGCCGGCCGGGATGCTCGTCTTGCAGAACCTCGTCTTCTGGGCGGCGCCGGCCGTCTACTGGCGCGCGACGTGGCGGAGGTCGCTCCTGCTCGGGCTGTGCCTGGCCTCTCTGGCCTTCATGCCGCAAATCTGGTCGCAGATGAGCACCATCTGGAAGGACACGGGGCAGGCGGCCACGCTCTTCCTCGGGTCGGCGCTCCTCTACCACTCCGGCCGGACGCGTTCGAAGACCTCCTTCTTCGCCTCCTTCCCCTTCCTACTGTACGGGGACGCCGTCCGCCTGAACTCGCTGGCGGCCGTCCTGCCGCTGGCGCTGTGGGCGGGCTACGTGGCGTGCGGGGTCTTCGGGCGTTTGAGGGAGAGGCGGGACGCGGGCTTCAGGGCGCTGCCGCTCTTCGTCGGCGTCGTCCTCTTCCTGCTGCTGACGGGCGCGACCGTCGCCACGAACAACGCGTTGACCGGGGGCCGGACGGTCTACCCGTTCCACCAGGTGGAGCTTTACGACCTCGCGGCCATCTCGAAGGCGCGCGGCGAGAACATGTTCCCCGCACACATCTCGCAGAACAGGAACTTCTCGCTTGAGAAGGTCTTCGCGCGCTACAACATCTACTCGGTCAACGACCTCATCTGGGACGACAGCCCCAACCCGGGCGACAAGGCCGTCCTCGAATTCATGTACGACCCGGTCGAGCCCGGGGGCGAGGTCGGCGCGAAGATGAAGGAGCTGCGGTCGAAGTGGCTCCGGGCCGTCTGGGAGAACAAGGGCGCCTACCTCTACCACCGCTGGCGCATCTTCGCGCAGCTCATCGGGTTCACCACCAAAGGCGTGTCGAACCCTTACTGGGTCGCGGCCTTCGACGCCAACCCGCCCGAGTTCAGGAACAGGCAGAACGGTCTGAACCGCGCGCTGATGGAGTACTACCGCCTGCTCTGCCGCTCGCCCTTCTTCCGCGGGGCGTTCTGGATGCTGGTCTGCTTCGGCCTCGTCTACCTCTCCCTGAAGCGTGGCCTGCGCGACGACTGGCTGGTCGTCTTAGTGCACGCGGCGAGCAGCCTCCTCTACGCCGGCTCATACTTCTTCACCGCGCCCTCGACCGAGTTCAGGTACCTGCTCTGGACGATGATCGCCTCGGGGGTCGCGCTCTCGTTCGCCGTCCACCTGACGCTCGCGCGGAGGGCCGAGCGGCGCGCGGCCGCCGCCTGAACGTCAGAACTTATCCGCGCGCCGGGGCGTAAAGCCGGCAGTAGTTCCGAAAAGCCTCCCGGGGCCACAGGTGAAAGAGATGTTCTGTCCCAAGTGCGGTCAGCAGTCTTCAGACGAAGTTCGCTTCTGCCCGAGGTGCGGGCTCCAGCTCGCGGGGCTCCCCGCCTACGTGGCCGGCAACGAGTACGCGCCGGCCCGGCCCGAGCCGGCGCCCGCCGCCGAGATGACGGCGAAGCGGCTCGGCACGCGGCGCGGCGCCAAGCTGATGTTCTTCAGCGTCGTCCTCTTCCCAATCTTCTTCGGGTTCTGCTTCCTCGTGGACAACCCCGGCCCCCTGTTCGTGCCGTTCACGGTCTTCCTGACGGGGCTCGTGATGCTCGTCTACGCGCGCCTCTTCGGCGACGAGCTCATCCGAGTCCCTCAAGGCGCGCCGCGCGGAGACCTGGGCGCGGGCGCGGACAGGCCCTCGCTCGGCGCGCCGCAGTTCACCCCCGCCCCGCTCTTCAACCAGCCGCGCGCCAACACCGCCGAGATCTACCAGCCGCCCAGCGTCACCGAGAACACCACCAAGCTCCTCG
>DASVQJ010000396.1:0-16345 GCA_036389235.1 Pyrinomonadaceae bacterium
ACGGTCGTCCCCACGCGCGCCCTCGCCAAGCTCCAGAACGGCCAGAACGGCGACGGCCTCCTGAAGACCGTCAAGCAGACCGAGCAGATCATCACGAGCGGCGGCGAGAAGAAACAAGAGGCGTAAATGGACGGACAGACACGCATTCCCATTCTGAAGGTCGGGCGCGTCCTAATCGTGCCGATTCAGGTGGACATGGACGACCAGACGGTCATCCACCTCCAGGAGCGGATACTGTCGGAGCTGGAGCGGACGGGCGCGCGCGGCGTGCTCATCGACATCTCGCTGCTGGAGATGGTCGACTCCTTCATCGGGCGCGTGCTCTCGGACATCGCGGCGATGGCGCGCATCATGGACGCGCGCACGGTCGTCGTCGGCATGCAGCCGGCCGTCGCCATCACGCTCGTCGAGCTGGGGCTCGAGCTGCGCGGCGTGGACACGGTGCTCAACGTGGACGAGGGCATCCGGCTCCTGCGGAGCGAGTTCGGCATCGACGAGGACGAGGAAGACTCGCCGTTCGGCGGGGGGGCGGGGGGCTTTGCAGAGCAAGTCAATCGCCCTTGAGAGCGAGCACGACATCATCATCGCGCGCGGCGAGGTGCGCGCCCTCGCCGCCAGGCTCGGCTTCCGCCTGATCGACCAGACGCGGCTCGTCACCGTCACGTCGGAGCTGGCGCGCAACGTCGTCAAGTACGCGCGCCGCGGCCGCATGATCGCGCAGCCGCTCGACGCCGCGCAGGGCCGGCCCGGCCTGCGCCTCATCTTCGAGGACACGGGGCCGGGCATCCCCGACATCGGCGCCGCCATGCGCGACGGCTTCTCCACGGGGCGCGGCCTCGGCAAAGGGCTCCCCGGCTCGAAGCGCCTCGTGGACGTCTTCGAGATCGAATCGACGGTCGGCGTCGGCACGCGCGTGACCATCGTCAGGTGGCTGTAAGGAGGGTGTCGGGTCTTGGGCTTTAGGCGTTGGATAAAAACTTCAGGTCTTTACCCAACGCCTAAAGCCCAAAACCCGACACCCTAATTCTGTATGAGATTCTTCCACACCCAGGAGATCAAGGAGGAGGCGCAGGTCGGCGCGGCGCGGCGCGGCGTGCGGCGGTTCGCGTCCGGCCTGGGGTTCTCGGACGACCGGCTGGCGGAGCTGGACATCGTCGTGCAGGAGATCGGCACCAACGCCGTGCGCTACGCGACGAGCGGCGGCTGCCTCCACTGGACGCAGACGATGGGCGAGGAGCCGGGTCTCGAACTCTTCTACTTCGACAAGGGGCCGGGCGTTTACGATTTGGAGAGGGCCTTGCGCGACGGCGTCTCTTCGGGCGGGAGCCTGGGGACGGGCTTCGGCGCGATGCGGCGTCTGCTCGACGAGTTCGACGTCTACTCGACCGTCAAGGGCACGACGCGGCGGCTCACGACCGCGCGCCGTTCGACCTGCGGCACGGCGCTGCTCGGGCGCAAGTGGGTCGCGCCCGTGACGAGCGAAGAACAGCGCGCACGCGCACGCCGCGTGACGCGCCGGGTGGGCTGTTGGAGCCGCCCCCGCCCCGGCGAGGAGACCAACGGCGACGCCTACTTCATCAAGGAGCACGACGGCGAGACGCTGCTCGCGGTCGTGGACGGGCTCGGGCACGGCCGCGGCGCGCGCGAGGCGGCGGCCGCCGCGCTCGACACACTGGAGCAGTGGGAGGGCGAGCCGCTCAACGAGCTGATCCTCTCGACGCACGACGCGCTGCGCGCGACGCGCGGCGCCGTGATGGGCGCGGTCGTGCTCGACCACGCGCGGGGGAGCTTCACCTACGCGGGCGTCGGCAACGTCGAGGTGCGCGTGCTCGGGGCGTCCGACCCCGCGCGCCCCATCCCCTCGAACGGCACGCTCGGCGCGCGCCTGTCGCAGGTGCGCGTCTGGCCGCACCGCTGGCAGGAGGGCACGACGCTCGTCATCGCCTCCGACGGCATCAGCGCGACCTGGGACGCGGCGGCCTACCCCGGGCTGTTTACCAAAAGCCCCCAACTCCTCGCCGGAGTCCTCCTGCGCGACTTCTCGCGCAACTCCGACGACGCCACCGTCCTCGTTTATAGGTGAATGGTCAATGGTAAATAGTGAACGGCGGGCCGGAACCGGCGCCGGCCGCGCGCCCCCGGACCCGACTTCGCCTCCACGATTTACCATTGACCATTTACCATTTACTATTTACCAGCTATGCAAGGCATCACCTCGACACGGCTCGGCGACATCTACGTGCGGCGCGAGGCCGACATCGTGAAGGTGCGCGAGCGCGTCCGGCGGCTCGCGCGCGAGATGGGCTTCGACTCGACGACGCAGATCAAGATCACCACGGCCGTCTCCGAACTCACGCGCAACATCTACGAGTACGCGCGCTCGGGCGCCATCACCCTGTCGCTCGCCACGCGCGGCGCGGCGGCCGCCGGCCTCCAGATCACCGCGCGCGACGACGGCCCCGGCATCGACGAGGCCAAGCTCCGCTCCATCGCCCGCGGCACCTACCGCTCGCCCTCGGGCCTGGGCGTCGGCCTCATCGGCACGCGCCGGCTGATGGACGAATTCGACATCCAGTCGAAGGAGGGCGAGGGCACGCGCGTCACGGTCGTCAAGTGGCTCCCCCCCGCGGAGGGCGAGGGGGTCCGGGGCCGCGCCGACTTCCTGCGCGACTTCGTCAACACGGACGAGGACGACTCGGCCCTCGAAGAGCTGGCGCGTCAGAACCGCGACCTCGTGCAGGTGTTGGGCGAGCTGGAGGAGAAGCGCGAGCAGTTGGAGCGGCTCAACACGAAGCTCGAAGAGTCGAACCGCGAGCTGAACCAGGCCAACGCGCAGTTGCGCGAGCTGTCGGCGATGAAGGAGGAGTTCCTCGCGCTCACCACGCACGACCTGCGCTCGCCGCTGACGGTCATCAGCGGCGTCATCAACTTCTTCACCTCGGGCCGCCTCGGCGACATGACGCCCGAGCAGAGGAACATGGTCTCGATGATGGAGCGCAACACGCAGAACCTCATCGAGCTCGTCAACGACCTGCTCGACGCCTCGAAGCTGGAGTCGGGCACGATGCGGCTCGACCTCTCGACCATCGAGCTGCGCGGGCTCGTCGACGAGCTGAGCCAGCAGATGCAGCCGCTCGCCGCCGAGAAGGAGATCGCGCTCGAAGTGGACGTGCCCGCGGCGCTGCCGCCCCTGCGCGCCGACCGCGCCAAGCTGCGCCGCGTGCTCGTCAACCTCGTCTCGAACGCGCTGAAGTTCACGCCGCACGGCGGCCGCGTCTCCGTGACCGCCGCGCCCGAGGGGCCGGCGGTGCGCGTCTCGGTCGAGGACACGGGCGTCGGCATCCCCGCGGACGACCTGCGCGACATCTTCGACAAGTACGCGCAGGCGCGCTCGCGCGCCACGCGCAGCGAGAAGGGCACGGGGCTCGGCCTCTACATCACGCGCCAGCTCGTCGAGCTGCACGGCGGCCGCATCGAAGTCCGCTCCGAGGTCGGCAGGGGCTCGACGTTCTCTTTCACCATTCCGGCGGCGGGAAGTGATAAGTGACAATCAGGTCAGAACCACCCGCTACCGCGGGTGGTTCTGACCCGGTCGCGGCCGCACTCTATTTAATCGCAACGGTCGTATCATTCGTCACCTATGCACTACCACCTGATCGGAATCTGCGGGACGGCGATGGCGTCGCTCGCCGGCATGCTTCAGGCGCGCGGGCACGAGGTCACCGGCTCGGACGAGAACGTCTACCCGCCGATGTCCACGATGCTGGAGTCTTTAGGCATCCCCGTCATGCAGGGGTATAGGCCGGAGCACCTTTCGGGGCGTGGGCCGGACTGCGTCGTCGTCGGCAACGCCATGTCGCGCGGGAACCCGGAGGTCGAGGAGACGCTGAACCGCCGGCTCGTCTACCGCTCGCAGGCCGAGGTCGTCAAGGAGGAGTTCATCCGCGGCCGCCGCTCGCTCGTCGTCGCCGGCACGCACGGCAAGACGACGACGACCAGCATCGCGACGTGGGTCATGGAGCGCGGCGGCTTGAGCCCTTCGTTCCTCGTCGGCGGCGTCGTGCAGAACTTCGGCGCGAGCTTCCGCGTGACGGACAGCCCTTACTTCGTCATCGAGGGCGACGAGTACGACACGGCCTACTTCGACAAGGGGCCGAAGTTCATGCACTACCTGCCCGAGCTGGCCGTCGTCGGCAACATCGAGTTCGACCACGCGGACATCTACAAAGACCTCGACGCCGTCAAACTCGCCTTCCGCCGCCTGATGAACCTCGTCCCCTCGAACGGCCGGCTCATCGCCGGCTGGGACAGCCCCGCCGTGCGCGAGGTCGTCGAGGGGTTCGGCGGGAGGCTCCACACCCGGCTCGAAACGTTCGGCACGAGCGAGGACGCGCGCTGGCGCGCCGCGGACGTCGACTACTCGGGGGCGCTCACGCGCTTCCGCGTCCTGCGCGAGGGCGAGCCGTGGGGCGAGTTCGAGACGCCGCTCATCGGCGACTTCAACGTGCTCAACTGCCTCTCCGTCGTCATCGCCGCCGACGCCTGGGGCATCCCGAAGGAGACGGTCAGGGACGCGCTGGCGACCTTCCGGAGCGTCAAGCGCCGCATGCAGGTGCGCGGCGAGGAGCGCGGCGTCACCGTCATCGACGACTTCGCGCACCACCCGACGGCGGTGCGCGAGACGCTGCGCGCGCTCGGCGAGAAGTACAGGGGGCGGCGGCTCGTCGCCGTCTTCGAGCCGCGCTCGGCCACCTCGCGCCTCGCGGTCTTCCAGGAGGACTACGCCGCGGCCTTCGACCACGCCGACTACGTCGTCCTCTCCTCGGTCTTCGACCGCGAGAAGGGCAGCGCCTACGGCCGCCTCCTCGACACGGACGAGCTGACCGCCGACATCGCCGCCCGCCGCGACCGCCCCGCCCTCTGCCTCGACGGCGCCGACTCAATCGTCGAACGCCTCGCGCCCGACCTGCGCGAAGGCGACGTGGTCGCCGTCATGTCCAACGGCGGCTTCGGCGGCATCCACGACAAACTGCTCGAAGCGCTGAAAACAGGTAGACAGTAGTCAGTAGTCAGTAGGAAAAACTCACGCGGCGCGTCCGGATCAACATCCAGACGCGCCGCGTTTTAATCTACTGACTACTGATTACTCATACCACCTTGCGGGAAGAGATAGGGACGCGCCGCGCCGGGAGCGCGGGCATCCTGCCCGCCATAAGCGCTGAAGCGCGAAGGCCGTGAGACTCTACACCTCACCGTCGAGGGAGAGCGCCTCACGGCGAAGCGTGCTGGCGCACGCTTTGGCGGGCAGGATGCCCGCGCTCCCGGGGCGCGGCCTGATGCTGATTTGCAAGCCGATATGACTACCGCTTTTCGAAGGCGGCGCGGCGCACGCGCTCAAGGTAATCACCCTCGGGGTTGAGTGCGCCCCGGTTCAGGGTGGAGTCATAGGAGAAGAGGATGATGCCGTCCGCGCCGACGGCGCGCGCGGCGTCGATCTTCTCGACGGCCGACTCGGCCGGGATGCGGTAGGCGCCGATGCCGGCCCAGACGCGCCTGCCCGACGCCGAGGCCGCCGCCCTGGCGACCCCGATCTGCTTGCGGAAGGTCTCCGTGTCGGGCGTGTAGGCCATCGGGCAGACCACGTCGATGACGCCCATCGCGAGCCAGCGCCGCCAGTCCTGAAACCTGCGCGCGTAGGCGTTCTCGTCGTTGGCGAAGACGGAGGCCGAGACGACGACCGAGGGGCGGCGCTTCTTGACGCCGTAGTAGATGCGCTCGACGAGCGCCGTGACCTGCTCGCGCTGGAAGTCTGCGAACTGTTCCCGGTAGGCGTCGGCGGCGGCGAGCGGGTCGGACTTCAGCGCGGCGTCGAGCAGGCGTCGCTCGGGCGGGGAGAGGCGCGGCTCCAGCCACGCGCGGAACCGTTCGAGCGAGGCGCGGCTGTAGTCGAAGTCGGGGCTGGCGAAACGCACGTAGTCGAAGTGCAGCCCGTCGAGGTCGTAGCGTTCCAGCAAGTCCATCCAGACGGAGTAGACGTGCTCGCGCACGGCCGGGTGCGCGGGCGCGGTGTAGACGCCCTCCAGCTCGCCGCGGTTGGCCTTCGACCACTCGACGATGCGCGCGCGGAAGCGCGGGTCGGACGGCTGCAAGGGGTAGAGTTCGGCGGCGACCGGGCGCGGCACGGCCAGCCATTCGGGGTGCGCGTTGTAGACGTGCTCCGGCTCCGCGGGCAGGTCGTCGAGGTTGGCGAGCAGGTTCGTGTTGACCCAGGCGTGGACTTTGAGCCCCCTGCCGCGCGCCTCCCTGATGGTCAGGGCGAGCGGGTCGAAGTCCTTCGGCCGGTCTTTGAGGGCGGCGGCGCGCGGCTCCCAGCGCGGGCGGTAGTAGGCGTCGCCGCGGCCGCGCACCTGCACGATGAGGTTGTCGAAGCCGTTCCGCTTCGCGCCCTCCACCATCGCCCGAATCTTCTCCGGCGAGGTGAGCGTCGTCCGCACGACCCACAGCGCGCGCACCTCGCCCGCGGGCGCGGCGGCGCGCGCGGGCGTGGGCGCGGGCGCCGGTGTCGGCGTCGGTGTCGGCGCCGGCGTCTGTGTTCTTGAAGCGACGGCGGAGACGAGCAACAGCAACGCGGCGGCGGCCGCGCGTCCGAAAGTTCGGGTCAACTTTTCGCTCCTCGACATTCTTTTCCGGGGCGGGAAAGAAAAAGGGCGGGAGCACTTCGAAACTCCCGCCCGCCGGTTATGCGTCGGCGCTCAGTACTGGTAGCGCAGAGAGATCTGCACGTTGCGCGGGGCGTACTGCGTGGCCGTCGAAGTGATGCGCCCGAAGTTGACGCTCGTCACGTCGAGGCTCGCGGGGAAGCCGTACTGCACGTGGTTGAAGGCGTTGAAGAAGTCGGCCCGCAGGTTGAAGCGGTGCCCCTCCCACGGCAGCGGGAAGGTCTTGGCGATGGCGAAGTCAACGTTCTTCACGCCGTCGAGGAAGAACGTGTTGCGGCCGACGAGCGGGAGGTCGCGCCCGACGTCGGCGATGGTCAGCGCGCGGAACGCCGAGGCGGGCAGTGACTGCTGCGAGGTGGACGGGTGGTTGACGCTGTTGCCGAGCACGGACGGGTCGAGCAGGACGGGCCGCGCCTCGCTGAAGCCGTCGAAGTCCAGGTCCTGCGCGGGGCTCGTGATGGTGAAGGGCGTGCCCTTGGCGAGCTTGACGACCGTCGAGAACTGCCACCCGCCGAGCGTCTGGCCTAAGAGGCCGCGCTCGCCCCTGAACCAGGGCGTGCGGTAGGTGCCGTAGAAGGTGAAGCGGTGGGGCGTGTGGAAGCGCGAGAGGCCGCGGGCGTCGCGCGCGTTGTTGCCCGTCTGGTTGGTGTCGCCCGCCCCGACCGCCGTCGCCTCCGAGGTCGTGTCGATGGCCTTGCTGAAGGTGTAGGACGCCTGGAAGTTGACGTCGTGGCTGAGGCGCTTCGTCCACTCGGCCTGGAGGCCGTGGTAGTAGCTCCAGGAGGCGTTGCTGACCTGCACGTTGGTCGTGTAGAGGCCCTGCGGGCGGCGCTCGTTGGTGCGCGGGACGAGGCGGCTGTACTCCAGCGGGCCGAGCGGGACGGCGACCGGGCACGTCGTCGTGGTCGTGATGCCGGGCAGCCCCGTCCCGGCGCAGACCACGTCGGCGGCGGGGCGCAGGGTCTGCCCGCGCACGTCCACGGCGCGGGGGTCTCCGGCGGTGCGCTGGGCCGCGGTGTAGAGCACGGCCGGGGCGTTGTTCGGGTGGTTGGCGACGACGACGCCCGCCGGGTCGCTGAGCGGCAGGTTCTGGAGCGAGTAGCGCAGCAGCCCGATGCCGCGGTTCCCCGTGTAGGTCACGCGCATCGCGGACGCGAAGGGCAACTGGCGCTCGAAGCCGAGCGTCCACTGCTGCGTGTAGGGCATCTCCAGGCCGGGGTCGATCAGCGTCACGGTGTGGCGCGTGGTCTGCGGGCCGGGGACGAAGACGAAGCCGCGGGTCGGGTTGGCGTAGTCGGTCGCGTTGAAGGCGTTGTTGGAGGGCGCGGTCTGGTTGTAGAAGAAGGCGTTCGGCGGGTTGAAGCGCACCGTCGCGCCGCCCTGCGAGAAGACCGACTGGAAGAGGCGGCCGTGGTAGATGCCGTAGCCGCCGCGGAGCGAGGAGCGGCCCGGGCCGCCGAACAGGCTCGCCAGGAAGCCCGACCTGAAGCCCGGGCTCCAGGCGAAGCCGACGCGCGGCTCGATGTTGTCCCTGTCGTCGCCGAAGACGTAGTCGAGGCGGCCCGCGGCCTCGCGCGGCGCCGCCACGTACTCGTAGCGCGCGCCGAGGTTGAGGGTCAGGTTCTCGCGCACCTTCCAGGAGTCCTCGGCGTAGAAGTTCGACTCGTTGATGCGGTTCTCAAGGAAGAACGGCCCGTAGCCCTTCTGGAAGTTGTTGACGCAGCCGTTGAGGAACGAGTAGAAGGCCGAGGGGATGCCCGTCGGGTTCGCGGCGCTGATGGTCTGCGGGTCGCGGTAGGTGAAGCCGTTGCAGACGGAGCTGTTGAACTGGTAGAAGCCGCGCGAGAAGTTGTCGGCGAGGTCGTCGAGGTTCTGGCGGCGGATGTCGGTGCCCGCCTTCCAGAAGTGGCGCCCGCCGGTGAGCGAGACGTTGTAGACGAACTGGTTGTCGGTCTGGTAGCGCTGGATGGGGAAGTTGCCGGCGCTCCCGATGGTCGACTGCGTGCCGACGGGCGCGGGGTTGGTGAAGCGGAGGATGGGCGTGTCGTTCCCGGCCGCGATGTTGACGAGCGTGGTGCGCAGGCCCAGCCCGTAGCGGAACTCGCCGACGACCGCGGACGAGAAGAGGTGCGTCCAGGTGAACCCGACGTTCTGCTGCTTGTGGTTCTGGTCGGCGCGCTCGCCGGGGATCACGTCCTCGGCGACGAAGCGCTGGCGCGTGTACTGCCAGCGGCCGAAGAAGGTGTCGGACTCGCGCGGGTTCCAGTCGAAGCGGCCCGAGTAGTCGCGCGCCGGGAAGTCGAAGTCCTGCGTGCCGCGCCAGGTGCGGGGGTTCTTGACCGGGTCGGGGTCGTTCGGCACGACGCCCGCGAAGCGGTCGATGACCGACTGGATGAAGGCGCGGTTCGACGGCGTGTCGTTGGCCGGCGTCTGGAGGAACCAGTTGGCCGGGTTGCGCTCGGCGAGGGTGAACACGTCGCGCGAGATGTTGTTCGCGCCCGAGTTCTCGGTGTGGTCGGCGCTCACGAAGCCGAAGAGGCGGTTCCTGACGACGGGGAAGCCCGAGGTGAAGCCGAACTGGTTGCGCCGCGTCTTGGCCTTGCGGACGCCGGGGTTGAAGACGTTGTTCGTCGCGTTGAGCGCGCTCTTGTTGTGATACCAGTACGCGTCGCCGTGGAGGCTGTTCGTCCCGGACTTCGTCTGCACGAGGACGACCGCGCCGTAGCCGCGCCCGAACTCGGCCGTGAAGTTGTTGGTGATGACCTGGAACTCCTTGATGGTCGAGAGCGAGGCGCCCTGCCGGTTCTGGTTCTCCGACGAGTCGTCGTTGTTGACGCCGTTGATCTGGAAGGTCGCGCCGCGCGTCCCCGTCCCGTTGAAGTTGACGGAGGAGCCGCTGGAGGCCGTCGGGTTGTTCTGCCCCGAGGTCGGGTTCTCCTGGAAGCCCGTGAAGGTCTCGGCGAGCGTCAGGAAGTTGCTCTGGTTGAAGGTCGGCTTGTCGAGAATCTCCTGCTCGGTCAGCCGCCCCTTGACCTCGGCGTTCGAGGTGTTGATGGGCTCCTCGTTGGTCGTGACGGTGACGGTCTCGCCGACGGTGGGGCTCAGGGTGATGTCGGCGAGGACGGTCTGGTTGAGCAGCACCTCCAGCCCCTCGCGCCTGGCCGAGCCGAAGCCCTGCCCCGACGCGGTCACGTGGTACGTGCCGACGGGGAGGTACGTGGCGACGTAGAAGCCCTCGTCGTTGGTCGTCAGCGTGCGCTCCTGCCCGGTCTCGACGTTGCGGATAGAGACGGCCGCGCCGGCCACCACCGCGCCGTTAGGGTCTTTGACGGTGCCCTGCAACGTGCCGGTGACGGTCTGCGCGGAAGACGGCGCGGCGCAGAGACAGAGGACGCAGGCCGCGAGCGCCGCTAAACGTTTAATCATGGGACTCCTCCTGATGCGTGTGGGAGAGTTCAACCGTAGCCGCCCGCGCACGGCGCCCGCCTGGACGCCGGGCGGGGAACGGCCGCCACGAGCCACCCTGAGCCGGAAGGTTACGCCTTGTTGATTTACACCTCGAAGGGAAAGGAAGGGCCGAAGTATATCGCCCGCGGCACGCTTCAGCCGCGAATTCTAACGGCGGCCGGCCGATAATAAAAACTAAAAGATTTTATGATTTCGGCCAAAAGTTTTTATCCCACGCCCGCCGCCCGTACGCGGCCGGGGCAATTTTTTCACGGCCGCGTGATCCCCCCGGCGCGGCCGTCGCGCGTTAGCCTCCGGGAGCGAAGCGCTCCGACTCGACCTCGCGTTTAACCGGGCGCCGCCGTACGCCCCGCCCGTCATCATATTCGGAAGGGATACTCACATCATGAAGAAGAGTTCATACGTGTTGCGGTTGATGCTACTCGCAGTCCTCTCGGTGTCGGCCCTCGTGGCGCTGCCGCGGGCCGGCGCGCAAACGTCCGCCGGTCAGGAGCAGACGCCCATCGACATCCGTCAAGAGGACCTGACCTTCGTCGAGCACCTGCCGGCGCTCGGCTTCGGCTACGAGACCAAGAGCCCGCTGAGCGTCGTCAACACGGGCTCGCCCGGCGAGTTCGCCACCGTCCGCGCCGAACTGCTGCCGGAGAACACCAGCCGGCTGACGGTCGCCGAGGCGGCCGGCGACGTGGACTACAAGTTCCTCCAGTTCCACTGGCACGCGCCGAGCGAGCACGAGCTGAACGGCCAGAAGTTCCCCTTGGAGATGCACCTCGTCCACAGGGTGAACGGCACCGGCCCGTTCCTGGTCGTGGGCGTGTTCGTCAGGGCCGGCAAGGAGAACAAGGAGCTGGGCAAGATTTTCGCCGACCTGCCGGCGCAGACGGACGAGCGCCGCGCCGTCGCCCGCTTCAACCTGACGAAGCTGCTGCCGCACGGCCTCGAATCGTTCCGCTACGACGGCTCGCTGACGACGCCCGACCCGAGCGGGGTCTTCCGGGAGGGCGTGAGCTGGGTCGTCCTGGCCGAGCCCATCGAGATGTCGCAGCAGCAGATCGAAGCCTTCCGGCAGCTCTTCCCCGGGGGCAACTCGCGCGAGGTTCAGCCGCTCAACGGGCGCACCGTCTCGACCGACGTCGAGCCGGAGGAGAACTAACCGGCGAAGTCTCAAATGACCGGAGGGGGCCGCGCGCGGCCTCTTCCTTAACGGGCAGGGGGCGGGCCGTCACGGCCGGCCCCCTTCTTTCTGCCCGACTTCCGGCCGCGCCCGGCCCGCCCTCAACAGTTTCAATAAACATTCGCGACGACGGCGAAGATTAGAGTTACTACAAAAAGGCTCGGCGCGCCGCCGCCTTCGGGGCGCCCGCACCTTGCCATGAGAGAGTTTTCGATGTTCGACCAGGCTGTGGCCTTTGCCGGCGAGACGGTCGAAGACCTCGGCACGGTCACGCACGTCTCGCGGCGCGACTTCGACGAGCGCGCGACCTTCCGCTTCCGCGCGCAGGTGCCCGCCCTCGAATACCTGAGCCTGCTCATCGAGAACGCCGTCCTGCTGCGCACGCACCGCGGCGGGCGGCTCTACGCCGGCTTCGAGCGCCTGTCCCGGATGGAGCCGGTCGTCGACCGCTACATGCGCATCAGCGACGTGTCGGAGCGCGTCTACGTCTTCGGCGAGCCGGACTGGAAGCCGCCGCGCCACCCCAACATGCGCGTCATCGAGCTGGAGGGCTCGCCGCGCCTCGCACGCGAGTGGTTCGTCGTCGCCGACTCGCCCGCCCTGCGCGTCGCGCTCGTCGGCTTCGACGAGGAGGGCTTCAACGCCCGCGCCGTCCCCGAAGAGCGCGCCTTCTCCGCCCTCAAGACGCACGACCCCGCGGTCGTCCGCCGCCTGGCCTCCGCCGCCGAAAGCCTCGTCGACGACTCGCTCAGCGGCTGACCCCGCGTTTCACTGCGCGCAAGCTTCGTGCTACATTGGCAGCCGCCTAACTCAGACAAATTCGGACAGGGACGGACAGGATTCACAGGATTTGAGGTTTGAAATTTCAAATCTGAAATCTCTAATTCCTTATCCTGCCGCCCCCGTCCACCCCTGTTAACTCTTTCTCCCGACTGTTAGCCGCTTCAATGTCGATACTCGAACGCATCAGACGGCGCGCCGCCGCAGACCCGCAGCACATCGTCCTGCCGGAGGGCGAAGACCCGCGCACGGTCGTCGCCGCGTCCATCGTCGCGCGCGAGCGCATCGCGCGCGTCACCGTGCTCGGCGACGAGGAGAAGGTTCGCGCGCACGCGCGCGCGGCCGGCGCGGACCTCGGCGGCGTCGCCGTCCTCGACCACACGCGCGCCGCCGACTTCGGGCGCGTCGCCGCCTTCTACCACGAGCTGCGCAAGGCGAAGGGGATGATGCCCGACGAGGCGCGCATCGCGGTGCGCGACCCGCTCTACTACGGCAACCTGCTCGTGCGCGAGGGCAAGGCCGACGGCTCGGTGGCGGGCGCGACGAATACGACCGCGCACACCGTCCGGGCCGCGCTCCACTGCATCGGCATCCGGCCGGGCTTCAAGATCGTCAGCAGCTTCTTCGTGATGGTGCTGCCCGACCCCGCGTTCGGCGCGGGCGGCGCGCTCGTCTACGCCGACTGCGGCGTCGTCATCGAGCCCTCGGCCGCGGAGCTGGCCGAGATCGCCATCGCCTCGGCCGACTCGTGCCGCGCGCTGCTCGAAGCGGAGCCGCGCGTCGCCATGCTCTCGTTCTCGACCAAGGGCAGCGCCAGGCACGCGCTCGTGGACAAGGTCGTCGAGGCGACGCGCACCGTGCGCGCGCGCCAGCCGGACTTAGAGATAGACGGCGAGCTTCAGGCCGACGCCGCGCTCGTCCCACAGGTCGGCGAGTCCAAAGCCCCCGGCTCAAGCGTCGCGGGCCGCGCCAACGTGCTCGTCTTCCCGGACCTCCAGGCGGGCAACATCGCCTACAAATTGACCGAGCGGCTCGGCGGCGCGACCGCCATCGGCCCGATTCTGCAAGGGCTCGACAAACCCGCCAACGACCTCTCCCGCGGCTGCAAGGCCGAAGACATCGTGGACGCCGTCGCCATCACCGCCGTGCAGGCGCAGGCGAGGAAAGGAAGTGATAAGTGACGGGTGATGAGTGATGAGTGATAAGAGAAAGCAAACGGGCCTTGTCTTCTCTTATCACTCCTCACTCGTCACTCGTCACTTAGAAGCCATGTCAGACGAACTCAAACAACTCTTCCGCGACATGCCGCCGCGGCCGCGGCGCGGGCCGCAGACGTTCCGGCTGGGCGACACGGTGCGCGTGCTGTCGGGGCCGTTCGCGTCGTTCACGGGCGAGGTCGAGGGCATCAACCAGGCGAAGCGCCTGCTCAAGGTGCGCGTCGAAATCTTCGGCCGCGAGACGCCTTTGAAGCTCGGCTACGCCGACGCCGAGAAGGTCTCGTTCGGGTGACCGAAGACCTCTTCCAGACGCGGAAGCCCGTCGTCGGCGTCATCCACGTCGGCGCGCTGCCGGGCACGCCGGCCTCCGCGCTCGGCGTCGGGGCGCTGGCGGAGCTCGCCGTGCGCGAGGCCGCCCTCTACCGCGAGGGCGGCGTGGACGGGCTGATGGTCGAGAACATGCACGACGTGCCTTACCTGCGCGGCGGCGTCGGCCCCGAGGTGGTCGCGGCGATGGCGGTCGTCGCGCGCGCCGTGAAGGCCGAAGCCTCACTGCCGGTCGGCGTGCAGATTCTCGCGGGCGCGAACGTAGAGTCTCTGGCGGTCGCGCACGCCGCGGGGCTCGACTACGTGCGCGTCGAGGCGTACGCGTTCGCGCACGTCGCCGACGAGGGGCTCATCCAGTCGTCGGCCGCGGAGCTTCTGCGCTTCCGAAGAAAGATAGGCGCCGACGGCGTGCGCGTCTGGGCCGACGTGAAGAAGAAGCACTCGTCGCACGCCATCACGGCCGACGTCAGTTTGGGCGAGACGTGCGCCGCCGTCGAGTTCATGCGCGGCGACGCCGTCATCGTCTCGGGCTCCGCCACGGGCGAGCCGCCGCGCGCCGCGGACGTGGAGGAGGCCGGGTCGCACTGCCGCATCCCCGTGCTCCTCGGCTCGGGCGTGACGCCCGAGAACGTCGCGGAGTTCTTCGAGGCGGCCGACGGCTTCATCGTCGGCTCCTACTTCAAGGAGGGCGGCCTCTGGTCGAACACGGTCGACCCCGCAAGGGTCGGGCGGATGGTCGAAACGGTGCGCGGCCTCCGCGCGGGCGAACGAACCGGGGCTCTCGGAGCATCACAACCGGCGGGTAGTAAAATCCCGTAACGCCGAGGAGTCATCATGTCCCTACGCCGCCTGCCGAACCTGCTCGCGAGCGCGCTCTTCGCGCTCGTGCTCGCCGCGCCGCTGTGCGCGCAGAGCGGGGTGCGCCCGCGCCCGACGCCGAAGCCCGACGAGGAGGAGACCGAGAGCGTCTACACGGAGGAGGTGCGCGTCCCCGTCTTCGCCTTCGACGAGAAGGGGAACTTCGACGCCGCGCTCGCCGCGGAAGACGTGCTCGTCGTCGAGGACGACGTGCCGCAGCAGGTCAAGAGCGTGCGGCGCACGCCCGCGAGCGTCGTGCTCCTGCTGGGGACGGGCTGGGACTTAGACCCCATCGTGCGCGCCAACACGACGCGCGACGTGGCGCTCTCCGTCATCCGCAACCTGCGCGAGGGGGACAGCCTCGCCGTCGTCCAGTACAACGGCAAGGTGGACACGCTGCAAGGCTGGACGGGCGACAAGCTCCAGGCCGTGCGCGCCGTGCGGTCGAAGCTCGTCTCGGGCGAGGGCTCGAACCTTTCGCGCGGGGTCAAGCGCGCCGTCGAGCTGCTCGGGGAGCGGCCGGTCGGCAACCGCCACCTCGTCATCGTCACCGACGGCATCGACATGGCGGGCACGAGAGATTACGAGGACGCCAAGAACCGGCTCATCGCGTCGCAGACGACGCTGCACGTCGTCAGCTACAACCAGGTGGCGCGCGAGGGGATGAAGAAGCCCTGGTGGAAGGCGCCGCCCGAGGCGCCCGGCGCGACGCAGGCGCGCGCCGATCAGGCGACCGTCGGCATCGACCCCACGCGCCCGCCCGGCATGCGCGGCCCCGGCATCAACCCGCACGACGTCAACTCCGGCGTCACCTTCGACCCGGCGCTGCGCCGCCGCCGCCGGGAGGCCGAGCGCGAGATGCAGCGCGGCGAGGCGCGCCTGAAGTCCCTGACGGAGGAGACGGGGGGCCGCCTGCGCCAGCCCGACTCGGAGGAGGGGATGTCGGTCGAGGCCGCTTCGGTCGCGCGCGAGATCGACTCGCAGTACGTCGTCACCTACAGCCCCAAGCGCCCCCTGCGCAGGGCCGCGGCGAACGAGTACCGCCGCCTCCACGTCGGCGCGCGCCGCCAGGGCCTCACACTCCGCGCCCGCCGCGGCTACATCGTCGGCACCATGCGCCAGCCGGAGGCAAAGAAGTAGACAGTAGCCAGTAGCCAGTAGCCAGTAGGAAAACAGGCAGCGCGGCTCTCATCATCGGCCGATGAGAGCCGCGCTTCTTTTGTTGCCTTTATCTCTTCCCTACTGACTACTGTCTACTGTCTACTGCCTTTCAATTCACCATCGCGCCGGAGCCGGTGTAGAGCTGCTGTGCGACCTGTTCGACGCGGCGGGCGGTGGCGAGGCGCTCGCGGGCGGCGAGCGAGCGGCGGCGTATCTCGTCCCACTCGTCTCGGGGGACGCGGCGGAAGGCTTCGACGACGCGCGGGTCGAACTGGCGGCCGGCGTAGGCGTCGAGTTCGGCGAGCGCCTCGTCGTAGGAGCGGCCGGCGCGGTAGACGCGGTCGCTCGTGATGGCGTCGAAGGCGTCGGCGACGGCGAAGATGCGCGCGTTGAGGTCGATCTGCGAGCCCCGCAGGCCGAGCGGGTAGCCCGAGCCGTCCCACTTCTCGTGGTGCTGCGCGACGACCCTGGCCGCGCCCTCTAAGAACTCTATCCCGCGCAGAATCTTCTGCCCGTGCAGGGGGTGCTCGCGCATCAGCACCCACTCCTCTTCGGTGAGCTTGGCGGGCTTGCGCAGTATCGCGTCGGGCACGCCGATCTTCCCGATGTCGTGGAGGAGTGAGCCGAACTCCAGCGAACGC
>DASVQJ010000397.1:0-8814 GCA_036389235.1 Pyrinomonadaceae bacterium
GCTCGTGATACATTTCCTAGAACACTACAAACAGAAGACCGGGCGCTTCATCTCCGGCATCTCGAAGGACGCGCTGCAAGCGCTGGTCAGTTACGATTGGCCCGGCAACGTGCGCGAATTAGAGAACGCCATCGAGCGCGCCGTCATCATCGCTTCCGGCCGCCAGATCGAGATCGACGACCTGCCCGAGGCCGTCAGCCGCCCCCTCCTCGAAGAGCGCGCACGCACGCGCACGACCCGCGCCAGCGCCGCCCGCGAAGGGCGCACCGTCCGCCTCGAACTCGAAGTCCCCTCGACCATGGACTCAATCGAGCGCCGCGCCATCGAGGCCACGCTCGACTACACCGGCGGCGACAAGACCCGCGCCGCCCGCGCCCTCGGCATCGGCCGCAAGACCCTCTACCGCAAGCTCCGCCAGTACGAAGGGGGGGAGTAGACAGTAGACAGTAGACAGTAGGCTCCGGTTGACGGACGTCGAGGATGACAGCCGCGGGGTTCGAGCGACGAACGCTTTTCTACTGACTACCGACTACTGTCTACTGTCTACTGCCTTTGCGTTGCGCCGCTTTGCGCGCTTTTGTTATAGTGCGGGGCAGGTCCAACGGTTTCCGAAAAACTCTCGCCGTGACAGTTCGAGGCGACACTTCCCTTTAAAGAGGAGGGCTCTATGTCAGAGAATTACGGGCGTGGCCGCGGGCGCAGGGAAGACGCGAGCATGAGCACGCAGTTGACCTGCTTCGCCATCGGCGCCACCTTCGGCGCGGTCGTGGCGCTGCTGTTCGCGCCGAAGTCCGGGCGCGAGCTGCGCCAGGACGTGGCCGACGCGACGCGCAAGGGCGTCGACCGCGCGCGCGAGACCGGCTCGCAGCTCTCGACGCGGGCGGGCGAGTACTACGAGACGGCGAGCACGAAGGCGGGCGAGCTGGCGGCGAGCGCGCGCGAGGCCGCCTCGCGCCGCGGCGAACTCTTCGGCTCGGCCATCGAGGCCGGCCGCCAAGCCTACCGCGACGAGAAGCGCCGCACCGAGTCCTCGGCGCTCACGGAGACCGAGCCCCGCGCCCTCGAAGGCGGGAATGCTTGAGTAGTCGGTAGCCAGTAGTCACCAGTCAGCAGGCTCCGCTCGACGGGCGTTGACGATGACCTCACTGGCCCGACCTGAAAAGGTTCTTCTACTGACTACTGTCTACTGCTTTATGCCCTTCCCCGCGCTACAACTGAACACGAACGACCCGGCTTTCTGGGTGCTGGTGGTCGTGGCGGTGTCGTTCGCGCTGATCGCCCTGGCGGCCATCTCGGTGGCCGTCGTGGTGGCGGTGCTGGCGTCGCGCGCGGTGCGGGCGGTGCGCAGCGTCGAGTCGAAGGTGGCGCCGCTGGTCGAGCGCGTCGGCGTCCTGGCCGAGCAGGCGCAGGCCATCGCCGCGCAGGGGCGCGAGGTCGCGGATCAGGTGACGGTCATGTCGGGCCACCTCTCGACGGCGACGCTCCACTTCTCCGAGTCGATGGCGCTCATCCGCGGCGAGGTCGCGGAGTTGAAGGAGATCGTCGGGCTGTCGGCCGAGACGGCGCGCGACAAGATCGAGCAGATCAGCAGCTCGATAGACGAGACGCACGGGAAGTTGATGTTGACGACCAACTACGTCACGTCGCGCATCATCAACCCGGCGCGCGAGATCGCCGCGATTATGGCGGGGGTCAGGCGCGGACTCGAAGTCCTGCTGGCCCCCGCCCCGAAGCAGATCAACGAATCCTACGCGGAGGAGGAGATGTTCATCGGCTGAACCCGTGACATCTTGACGGCGACGTAAATCGCCCGGGCTATCCTCCACGGCGGAGTAGATAGTCCGGGCGATTCGATTTTAAGTAGACAGTAGACAGTAGACAGTAGTCAGTAGAAGAACTGTCGTCGCTCGAACCGTGTGGATTTCATCCTCGACGTCAGCAGGGCGGAGCCCCACTGACTACCGTCTACCGACTACCGACTACTGATTTTGTTTTGCCCTTTGGCTGCGCTACTATCGAAATTCCGAGAAGGATGTGACCTTTCATGTCAACACAGGCACCGCTTGAGCTGAAGAAGACAGTCAACCTGCCGAAGACCGGCTTCGCGCAGAAGGCCAACCTGGGTCAGACGGAGCCGGCCCGCCTGAAGCGCTGGGCCGAGATGGGGCTCTACGAGTTGATCCGCCGCTCGCGGCAGGGGCGCGAGCGCTTCATCCTCCACGACGGGCCGCCCTACGCCAACGCCGACATCCACCTCGGCACGGCGATGAACAAGATTCTCAAGGACATCGTCGTCAAGTCGCGCACGATGCTGGGCTACGACAGCCCTTACGTCCCCGGCTACGACTGCCACGGCCTGCCCATCGAGCAGCACGTCGAGCGCGCGCTGAAGGAGAAGGGTAAGAGCCGGGCCGACCTCCCCGTCGCCAGCTTCCGGCGCATCTGCCGCGAGCACGCGGCCAACGCCCTGAAGAGTCAGACGCGCGACTTCCAGCGTCTCGGCATCCTCGGGCTGTGGGGCGACCCTTACCTGACGATGTCGAACCACTACGAGGCGGAGACCGCGCGGCAGTTCGGCCGCTTCGTCGAGCGCGGCTACGTCTACAAGGGCGCGCGCCCCGTCTACTGGTGCATCCACGACCAGACCGCCCTGGCCGAGGCCGAGGTCGAGTACCGCGAGCACACTTCCCCCAGCGTCTACGTCAAGTTCCCGCTCGCGGAGGACTCGCTGGAGGCCGAGGTCTTCAAGCGCGAGGTGCTCGGCGACGAGGACGACCCGCGCAAAATCTTCTTCCTCATCTGGACGACGACGCCGTGGACTTTGCCCGCCAACCTCGGCATCGCCGTCAACCCGCAGTTCGAGTACGCGGCGATAGAGGGCGGGGAGGGCGAGGTCTACGTCGTCGCCGCCGAACTCATCACGCACGTCGCGAACAAGTGCGGCCTCGGGCACTCGGAAGACCTGACGACCGGCGAGCCGCGCGGGCCGGAAGCCGAGCCCAACCTTTCGAACGTCAACTGGCCGCCGAAGGTCATCGCGCGCTTCCCCGGCTCGCGGCTCGACCGGCTTGAGGCGCGGCACGCGTGGCTCAACCGCCCCTCGCTGCTCATGCTCGGCGACCACGTCACGCTCGGCGGCGAGGCCGACGGCGAGACGGAGCTGGACGTGAAGGACGCGCGCGACAGGCGCGCGACGGGCAAGGCCGGGACGGGGCTCGTCCACACGGCGCCGGGCCACGGTCACGACGACTTCGTCATCGGCAAGGCATACGGGCTCGACATCTACTGCCCCGTGGACAACGCCGGCCGCTTCACCCAGGAGGTCGAGCACTTCGCGGGCCGGGGCGTCTTCGAGGCCAACCCGGCCATCGTCGAGTTCGCGCGCGAGCGCGGCGTGCTGCTCTTCTCCGAAGAGTACGCGCACCGCTACCCGCACTGCTGGCGCTGCAAGAACCCCGTCATCTTCCGCGCGACGCCGCAGTGGTTCATCTCGCTCGACGCCGCGGCGGACGGCGCCGCCACCCCCGTCGAGACGGACGAGGACGGAAGGCCGCGTTCGAACTACACGGAGAACGGGGAGGACGCGCCGTCCTCTTTGAGGGCGGGCGCGCTGCGCGAGATCGAGCGCGTGCAGTGGGTGCCCGCGTGGGGCGCCGACCGGATGCGCAACATGCAGAAGGGGCGGCCCGACTGGTGCGTCTCGCGCCAGAGGGTGTGGGGCGTGCCCATCCCCGTCTTCTACTGCTCGTGCGGCGAGCCGGCCGCCGACCGGCAGACCATCGACCACGTCGCGGACGTCTTCGAGCGCGAGACGACCGACGCGTGGTACGGGCGCGAGGCGAAAGACCTCCTGCCCGAAGGCTACAGGTGCGCCTCCTGCGGGGGCACGGAGTTCACGAAGGAGACCGACATCCTCGACGTGTGGTTCGACAGCGGAGTCTCTTCGGTCGCGGTGCTCGAACACTACGAGGGCCTGCGCTGGCCCGCGGACGTGTACCTCGAAGGCGGCGACCAGTACCGCGGCTGGTTCAACTCAAGCCTGATGGTCGGCCTCGCCGCGCACGACGCGGCGCCGTACCGCGCGGTCGTCACGCACGGCTGGACGCTCGACGCGCAGGGGCGCGCGATGCACAAGTCCGCGGGGAACGCCGTCGCGCCCGAGGAGTTCGTGAAGGAGTCCGGCGCGGACATCCTGCGGCTGTGGGTCACGTCCTCCGACTACCGCGAGGACATGCGCTGCTCGCCGGAGATTCTGAGCCGCGTCGCCGACTCGTACCGGAAGATTCGCAACACGGCGCGCTTCGCGCTCGGCAACCTCGACGGCTTCGACCCGGCGCGCGACGGCGTCGCCCTGGGCGAGATGCACGAGATAGACCGCTGGGCGCTGGCCGAGCTGGACCGCATGGTCGAGCGCGCGCTGGAGGCTTACAAGGCTTACGACTTCCACGCCGTCTACAGGCTCGTGGACGCCTTCTGCACGGTGACGCTGTCGGCGCGCTACTTCGACATCACGAAGGACAGGCTCTACACGTCGGCGCCGAAGTCCGCGCCGCGCCGCTCGGCGCAGACGGCCCTGAACCACATCGCCGACGCGCTGGCGCGCCTGCTCGCGCCGGTGCTGTCGTTCACGGCCGACGAGATTTGGGAGAACCTGCCGGAGGTGAAGGCGTGGGGGGCGCCTGTCGCGGACAAAGAGGCCGCCGTTGCCGAAGGCAGGGAAGGCGCCGCGGTGGCGGGCGGAAGCGTGAGGGTGCCGCCGTCCGTCCACGTGGCGGAGTTCCCCCTGGTGCTCGGCGCCGAGCGCGATGCGGGCCTGCTCGAACGCTGGTCGCGGCTCTTCGAGGTGCGCGACATCGTGCTGCGCGGGCTCGAAGAGGCGCGCACGGCGAAGCTCATCGGCAGTTCGCTAGAAGCGCAGGTCAGGCTCGAAGCGCGGCGCCCGACGTTCGAGCTGTTGGAGAGTTACCGCGAAGAGTTGCGCTACCTCTTCATCGTCTCGCAGGTCTCTCTGACGCTGTTGGAAGTGGAGGCCGGCGAGGACATACGCGTCACGGTCGAGCGCGCCGCGGGCACGAAGTGTGAGCGCTGCTGGAACTACTCGACGTACGTCGGCACCTTCACGCGCTACCCGACGGCGTGCGAGCGCTGCGTCGAGGCGCTGGCCGAAATCGAGGCCGAGGGGGGCGTCAGTTGAGCGCGCACACACGGGGCTTCTTCCGCTGGCGCGCGGCCTACCTCTGCGCCGCGGCCGCGGTCTACCTGGCCGACCAGGCGTCGAAAGCCTGGGCCGCGCGGCGTCTGAAGACCGGCGAGGTCGTGCGCGTCTTCGACGGCCTGCTGCACTTCTCCTACGCGGAGAACCCGGGCATCGCCTTCGGGCGCTTGCAGGACGGCGGCGAGCTCGGGCGCTGGATGCTGGCGGCGCTGGCGGCGCTGGCGGTCGTCGGGCTGCTCCTCTACTTCTTCCGCACGCGCCGGACGGACGACCGTCTGCTCGGCGCCGTCGCGCTGCTGCTGGCGGGCGTCGCCGGGAACCTGACCGACCGCGTGCGGCTCGGCCACGTCGTAGACTTCATCGACGTCTTTCTCGGCTCGTACCAGTGGCCGACCTTCAACGTCGCCGACGCGGCCATCTGCACGGGCGCGGCGCTGCTCGCGCTCGACCTGATCCTGGAAGGGCGGCGCGAGGAAGGCAGAAGGCGGAAGGAAGTGGTCAGTAGCCAGTAGCCAGTAGGCGCTCCGCGCGGAGCGCGCCGACGCTGACAACCGAACGGTTCAACTAAGGGCGGTTTTGCTACTGACTACTGTCTACTAACCAAAATGTACCCAGAGCTTTTTCGCATCGGCGGCTTCCCGGTCAACACGTACGGCGTGTTGCTGGCGCTGGCGTTCATGGCGGCGCTGTTCGTGTCGTCGCGCCTGGGCGGGCGCGACGGGCTGCCGCGCGAGCGCCTGTTCGACCTGGGGCTGTGGATGCTTCTGGGCGGCCTCGTCGGCTCGAAGCTCCTGCTGATGGTGGCCGAGCCGGAGTACGGGCAGGACTGGCACAACCTTCTCTCCGTCGACTTCCTGCGCTCGGGCGGCGTGTGGTACGGCGGCTTCCTCGGGGGGCTGTTGACGGGGGTGCTGCTGATACGCCGCCACCGGCTCTCGTTCTGGAAGGTGACGGACGCGTTCGCGCCCGGCGTGGCGGTCGGGCAGGCCATCGGCCGCGAGGGCTGCTTCGCCGCCGGGTGCTGCTGGGGCCGGCCGACGGGCGTGCCGTGGGGCGTCGAGTTCGGCGAGGCCGCGCACCGCATCACGGGCGTGCCCACGGGCGTCCACCTGCACCCGACGCAGCTCTACGAGTCCTTCGCCGCGCTCCTCATCTTCCTCTTCCTTTATTGGCTCCACCGGCGCAAGCGCTTCGACGGCCAGGTCATCGGCGCCTACGCCGTGCTCTACGGCCTGACGCGCTTCGCCATCGAGTTCTTCCGCGACGACCCGCGCGGCGACATCGCGGGCCTGACGACGCTGACCGGCCTCTCGACCTCGCAGCTCATCAGCCTCCTCGTCGTCGCGGGCGGCCTCCTCTTCCTCCTCCTCCGCTGGCGCCGCGCCTCCGGCGTGACACCGGCCGCGGACGCGGCCAGCGTATGAGCGACGAGCACGAGAAGTCCGGAGGCGCGGCGGCGGACGTGCAGCCGGAGCCGGAGGCCGAGGCGCTCGCGTTCGACGTGGGCGCGGAGGACGCGGGCGCGCGGCTCGACGCGTTCCTGGCGGCGCGCGTCGAGGGCGTGAGCCGCTCGACGTTGAAGCGCGCGATTGACGACGGCGACGTGCTCGTCGGCGGTCGCGCGGCGAAGCCCTCGCTCAAGCTGAAGGGCGGCGAGCGCGTCGAGGTCGAGCTGCCCGCGCCGCCGCCGTCCGAGGTCGAGCCCGAGGAGATACCGCTCGACATCCTCCACGAGGACGAGGAGGTCGTCGTCGTCAACAAGCCCTCCGGGCTCGTCGTCCACCCCGCGGCCGGCGTCCACTCCGGCACGCTCGCCAACGCGCTCGCCTTCCACTTCGGACGACTCTCCGGCGGCGGCTCGCTCCGCCCCGGCATCGTCCACCGCTTAGACCGCGACACGTCGGGCGTCATCGTCGTCGCCAAGACCGCGCGGGCGCACGAGAGCCTCTCAGACCAGTTCCGCGCGCGCACGGTCTTCAAGTCCTACGTCGCGCTCGCGCACGGCGTGACGCGCGAGGAGCGGGGGAGAATCGAGGAGCCGCTCGCGCGCGACCCGCGCAACCGCACGCGCATGGCCGTCGTGCGCAGCGGGCGGGCGGCGCTCTCGCTCTGGCGCGTGCGCCAGCGCTTCACGCGCTTCACGCTCCTCGACGTGCAGATCAAGACCGGCCGCACGCACCAGATACGCGTCCACCTCGCATGGATCAAGCACCCCGTCGTCGGCGACGAGACCTACGGCGGCGGCCGCGACAAGACGCTCCCGGACCCTGCGCTGCGGGCGCGCGTCGCCGCGCTCGGCCGCCAGTTCCTGCACGCCGAACGGCTCGGCTTCCACCACCCCTCGAACGGCGAATGGATGAGCTTTACCGCCCCGCTCCCGCCCGAGCTTTCGGAGTTTCTCGACGCGTTGCCATGAGGGTCGGAACCACCCGCGGTAGCGGGTGGGCCTTTGTTACACGGGACGTCCGGTCAACAAAGGCCCACCCGCTACCGCGGGTGGTTCCGACCTCTATTCCGGCGGTATACTGTCTGGCACCGGGGAAGCAACGACCGCGGCGGCCGTGGGCATCGAATGGGGTGCCCGAATCGGCTGAAGACCCCGAGGTTCGACCCGCGCTCCCCTTCATCCGTCTATGAAGAAAACCGTTAGACTTTCCGTCCCCCTGACCGCCCTCGCCTGTGCCCTCTTCGGCGCGGCGGCGGCGGCACGCCAGGCGCCCGCGCCCGGGCAGACGCCCGCCGCCCCGAGGCAGACCCCCACGCCGCAGCGCGAAGAGGTCGAGGGGCCGGTCAACGTGCGCGTCGTCCGCGTCCCCGTCACCGTCATCGACAAGAAGGGCGTGCCCGTGACGGGGCTCACGAAGAACGACTTCCTCGTCTTCGAGGAGAAGCGCCCCGTCCAGTTCGACTTCCTCGGCGAGATCAGGGAGCTGGAGAAGCTGCCCATCTACATCGGCGTGCTGATGGACACGTCGGGCTCGACCGCGGGCAAGCTCAGGTTCGAGAAGGAGGCGGCCAAGAATTTCCTCTACTCCGTCACGCGCACGCGCAAGGATCACGCCGCCTTCGTCACCTTCGACGACGAGGTCAGGCTCCGCCAGGACTTCACCCGCAACCTCGACCTGCTGGAGAAGGCCATCGACGGCGTCAAGACGCCGGGCACGCAGACCGCGCTCTTCGACGCCATCTGGCAGTTCTGCGACGAGAAGATGCGCACCGTGTCGAGCCCGCGCCGCGCGCTCGTCGTCATCACCGACGGCGACGACACCTACAGCCGCGCGCGCATCGACGACGCCATCTCCATCGCGCAGAAGACCGACACCATCATCTTCGCCATCTCGACCAAGGGCGGCTTTACGGGGAGCGCCGTCCCCGGCGTCGAGGCCGGCACCGTGAAGGACTCGGGCGACAAGGAGCTTCAGCAGATGGCCGACGCCACCGGCGGCCGCGCCTTCTACACCGGCGACATGCTCGCCCTGGAGCGCGCCTTCAAGAAGATCGGCGAGGAGCTGCGGTCGCAGTACCTCCTCACCTACCGCCCCGACCCGCCCTTCGACGGCGGCGAGCGGCGCATCGAGGTCAAGGTCGTCGGCGGCGAC
>DASVQJ010000398.1:0-15759 GCA_036389235.1 Pyrinomonadaceae bacterium
GTAGGGGGAGAAGACGAGGACCTCTTCGCCGGGGTTGACGACCGACTGGAAGGCGCCGTAGAGCCCCTGCATGCCTCCGTTGAGGACGACCACGTCCTCCTCGCGCGCGTCGATGCGGTTGCGCGAGCGCAGCTTCTCGGCGGCGGCCGCGCGCAACTCCGCGATGCCGGACGAGGGCGCGTAGCGCGTGCGGTTCTCTGCGAGCGCGCGCGCCATCGCCTCCTTGATGGGCTCGGGGGTGTTGAGGAAGGGCTCGCCGCCCTCGAACTGGAAGACCTGCGCGCCGCCGGCACGCAGCTCCAGAATCTTGTTGCGGATTTTGACGATGTCGGAGAACCCGACGCCCCCAAGCCGCCTCGCGAGGCGGAAACCTGAAGCGGACGTAGACACTACGCGCGGCTCAACTCTCGGATGGTTTTGACCAAGCGCGGATTATAGCGTCCGGACTGACGGGGCGTCCAACCCGACACGTTGAGGATATCGTCGGGGCGTAGCCCCATATCGTGTACGCCGGCCGTGCGGATACGTATGAAGCGCACACGCCTCTTCTTACAATTTCGATACAAAACGATTGCAATGCGCCCGTAAAGAGCACAAGGCCGCGCGAGTTTGCTAGATTGTCGGGGAGGCTGCCGGGCGCGTGTCACAGAGGGACGGCTGAGGAACGGCAGTTGCCACTCTCCCCGGTGTGTACGCTCATTCACGTGCGTCCTAAAAAGATCATTCGAGACTAGAGGAGACACCGACCCATGACGACGACGAACAAGATTCTGCCCGTGGCGCTCGTGGCGGCACTGCTCGGCGGCACCGTCGGCGCGTTCGTGATGCGCCCGAGCAACAACACCCCCGAGATCGCCAGGGCCGAGGCGCCGAAGCAACTGGTGGCGGGCGAGGCGACCACGGTCAACCCGGCCGACGAACAGAAGAACCTGCTCGAAAACGAGCTGAACGACGCGACGAAGAACATGACCGAAGAGGAGCGCGCCGCGTTCAAGGACGGCTTCCTTGAGGGCGTCGAGGCGGCCCGCGAGTCGAACCTGACGACCGGCCGCACCGTGGCGGCTCCGGCCGCGACCCGCGTCGTTAACCGCGCGCCGGCCCGTCGCACCGCTTACCGCAGCAGCGCCCCGCGCCGCGTCTACTACGACTACGGCCAGACGAAGGGTCGCTCCTTCTGGCAGAAGCACCGCGATAAGCTGACGGTCGCCATGGGCGCGGGCGGCGGCGCCCTCATCGGCGGGCTCATCGGCGGCAAGAAGGGCGCCGGCATCGGCGCGCTCGCGGGCGGCGGCGGCTCGGCGCTCTACACCTACAAGCTGCGCAAGCGCAACCGCAACTACTAAAAAGGGCGACGCCGATGCGTGGAAGTCTGAAGACGGCCCTCTCGGGCATGACTTCGGCTCTGCTCCTGGCGCTGCTACTGTTCGGGCGGGCGACCCCTGCGAATGCCGGGGCCGCCCGTTCCCGTCTGTGGCAGGGGGCGGGGGCGGCGCGCGGGACGACGGCGCTCCCCGCGCCTGTCAGCTTCCGCGAGTCCGGCAGCCGCGGCCTGCTCGTCAGGACTTGGGTCAACGGCGCGGGGCCTTTCGCCTTCGCCATAGACACGGGCGCGGGCGCGACTCTGCTCTCTTCGCGCGCGGCGGGCGAGGCGCGGGTCGAAGTTGAGGCGGGAGGCGGCGGCATCCGCATAGGCGGGTTGAGTGGGGCGAGTGTGGGCGGCGCGAAGAAGGCTTTCGTCCGCACGCTCGCGCTCGGCTCGCGCGAGAACACGCTGCCCGCGCGCGGCCTCTTCGTCGTCGCGCCCGGGCTCCCCGAAGGCGTGGACGGCGTCCTCGACCCCTCCGAAGCCTTCTACCCCCTCGGCTTTACGATAGACATCCCCGCGGGCGAACTCGGCTTCTTCGACCCGCGCACACGGCCGCTCCGTGCGGGCTCGGCCTCGCGCGAAGGCGCGGTCGTGCCCTGGCTCACCGAAGGCGGCACGCGAAGGCCCTTCGTGATGCTGGCCGAAGGCCGGCGCGCTCTGCTCGACACGGGCTCCGGCTTCGGCCTCGCCGTGGACGAGTCTGCCGCACGCACCCTAGGGATACTTCAGACCGAAGGCCGCCGCGGGCGCGGCGCGCGCGACCTCGCGGGAGGGGAAGTGCACGCGCGGCGCGTGCGCGCGGCCACCGTGAGCGTCGGCCCGCTCGTGCTGCGCGGCGTCCCGACAGACCTGCTCGTGCGCGCGGAGAAGGGCGCGCCCGTCATCCTCGGGCGCGACGCGCTCCGACCGTTCCGCCTCACCTTCGACCCCGTCAACCGCCTCATCATGCTCGACCCGGGCGAGGGCTGAACTCCCGCCACACGCTAACAATAACGTTGACAGGGGTTTGAGGCGCGGTTAACATTGGCCGTGCATTTCCCCCGCGGCCGCCTTCGAGGGTCGGCGAGCCGTCAACAGCCCGAAGCTTCAGACGCGAACTGACGAAGTCGGGTCGGATCAAGCGACCCGTGCGGGACTCCCTTCAGTTATGAACCGAGCAGCCGTCTCCATCCCCGAGAAGCTCTTCTTCAAGATCGGGGAGGTGTGCGACATCACGGGGATACAGGCGCACGTGCTCCGCTACTGGGAGTCGGAGTTCCCCATGCTCGCGCCGCAGAAGAACCGCGCCGGCCAGCGCACCTACCGCAAGCGTGACGTGGAGATGGTGCTGCGCATCAAGGAGCTGCTCTACGAAGACCAGTACACCATCGCCGGCGCGAAGAAGCGCCTGACGAACGAGATCCGCGGCGCCAGCAAGCTCAAGGTCGTCACCCCCGAGATGGGAGCGCAGGTACTCAACACGCCGCCCGCCCCGCAACTCGTCCCCGCGCCCGCCCCCGAAGCGGAAGAGCCGCCGCACGACTTCGACGACGCGCACGACGAACCCGCGCCCCCGCCGCCGGTTCAGAACGCATACCCCGCGCGACCCGAACCCCCGCAAACGGACGAGGGCCGGGCCGCCCTCCGCCGCCTGCGTGAACAACTCCGCGACATCATGCTCCTCCTCGAAGCCGGCGACGCGCGCGCCGACACGCACCGCCGCTGAACCGCCGCACGCCTCATTTGACCAAACCGAAATTTCCGGTGATACTAAACGCCGTCACGGGATGTGGCGCAGCCTGGTAGCGCGCTCGCTTGGGGTGCGAGAGGTCGCTGGTTCGAATCCAGTCATCCCGATAACTCACACAAGCGTCGCTTTATGCCATACAAAGACCTGGAGAAGAAACGGGCCTGGCAGAAGCGACGCAATCTTATGTTCTCGCAGATGCGCGCGGCGGGCGTTGACGTCGCGCGTTTTATTTTGCGCGAGGCGCACGGGTCTGACACGCTGCGCGGCCACACCTGTGACCTGACCAAAGCGGAGATTGAACAGCTCATCGGTCGCGGTTGCAGTTATTGTGGCGAGACTGCGCTAAGGATGACCTTCGACAGGATTGACAACGCCAAAGGTCACACGCGCGACAACGTAGTCCCGGCCTGCATACGCTGCAACTATGCGAGGCGCAACATGCCGTACGAAGCTTGGCTCTGTCTGACGGACGGCATGAGGAGGGCGCGCGAACTCGGTTTGTTCGAAGGGTGGACGGGACGCACGCGCTGAAGACTCTCACGACAAACATAAATCGAAAGGGCTTCGGGTAATCATTCCCGAAGCCCTTTCTGCTTATGACGAATAATCCGAGTCTTAAAAAGCGCCGGGCTCCGGCGGGGACGGGGAAGGGAGTTTTGAGGGTGGGTTTGGCGGCGGGACTCAAGGGAGTTTTTGGGCGCCCTGCTCGATGGCCCGCTGGAGCTGGTTCGCGGCATCAGGGTCGAGCGACTTGAGCGCCTCCTGCTGCACGCGCGCGGCGGCGGCGTTGCCCTGCTTCAACTGCGCGACGGCGAGGCGGACGCGCGCCTCCGCGTCGTCGGGGCGCAGGCGGACGGCCTGCGCGAAGGCTTCGGCGGCCTCCTTCGGGCGGTTCAGCTTGTTGTAGGTGTTGCCGAGGTTGTAGAAGGCGTCGGCGTCCTTCGGGTTGAGGCGCGCGGCCGCCTGGAAGGCTTTGGCCGCGTCCTCCTGCCGGTTCAGGCGGTCGTAGGCGTTGCCCGTCTGGAAGTAGGCGTCGGCGTTCTTCGGGTTGAGGCGGAGGGCTTCGCGTAAGGAGGCGAGCGCCTCGTCGGGCTGGTTGAGTTTGAGGAGCGCGCTGCCCAGGACGTAGTGCGTCTCGGCGTTCGCGGGCGAGACCTTGCGCGCCTCGGCCGCCGCCTCCGCGAAACTGCCCGCGGCCAGCAGCGTCTTGGCGCGCACGTTCGGGTCGAGCCTCCGGAACTCCGCGCGCTCGGCCGCGGCCTCGGCCGACTTGCCCGCCTTCTCGTACACGTCTGCGAGCGCCTGGTGGAAGTACGCGTTCTTCGGCTGTAGGCGCAGGGCGCGCTTGAAGGCGTCGGCCGCCTCTTCGAACCTGTTCGCGGACGCGTAGGCCATCCCGAGCTTGTCGAGTGCGTCGGCGTCGTCCGGCTTCTTCTCGGCGACGAACTTAAACTCCCCGGCCGCTTCGAGGTACTTGCCCTCGACGAGGTAGGCGGTGCCGAGGTTGTAGCGCGCCGTGAGGTCTTGCGGGTTCTGCTCCACGTCCTTCTTCAAGGTGGCCGCGGTGACTTCGACCGCGCCCGGCGGCGGGGTCGGCTCGGCGTTCGCCGCGGGGGCGCCGGGTGTCGGCGCGGGGTTCGCGCCGGGGCGGCTCTCGGACTTGCAGGCGGAGGACAGAAGGAGGGCGGAGGTCAACAGGAGCAGGGGCAGACGTCTCATCGGGTTCATATAGAGAAGAGTGCGGGCGTGGAACCGCCGGCGCGGACATTTAACCGCAGCGCGGGCGCCCGCGCAAGAAGGCCCGGCGCTAACGCCCCGACATCTCCGTGACGGCTATCTCCGAGGTGAGCGTGCGGTGGACGGGGCAGCGGTGCGCGATCTCTTGCAGGCGCGCGCGCTGCTCTTCGGTGAGGTCGCCTTCCAGCTCGACGGCGCGCTCGATGTGGTGGACGAAATCGTCCGAGTCGCTCGCGCACTCCGCGCAGTCCTTCGCGTGGACGCGCCGCTGCCGCAGGCGCACGCGGACGCGCTCCAGCGGCCAGCCCTTCCGACGCGCGTACAGCGTCACCGTCATCGAGACGCAACTGCCGAGCGCCGCGAGCAGCAGCGTGTAAGGGTCCGGCCCCGCGCCCTCGCCGCCCAGCTCCGCCGGCTCGTCCGTGACGAGCGTCCGCCCCCCGCCGTACGAGACTTCGTTGCGCAGGTTCGAAAGGGAGGTCACGGTCACTTCGCTCATGCTTCGTCTCCTTGAGTGGGCTCGACGCGGGCGGAAGGTTAACGCCGCGGGCCGGCGCGTGCCAAGTCCCGCGCAAAAAAAAGCGGCGAACCGGAACGCTCCGGCCCGCCGACTATCTTCACTCTAAGGGATGCAACAGACTAGCTATCTCGACCTGCCGGCTCTCGCGTAGAGGTTGACAGCAAACAGCACCGTTAAAGCCAACGTCATCGCGTTCACCTCGCCTGCCTTGATGCCCTGAAGACAGTTTTAATAGTTTTGAGTTTTCAGTTTTTAGTTTTCAGTAAGAGGGTTCGTCCTAACTGAAAACTAAAAACTGAAAACTCAAAACTACCTCTCCTCTTGCAGTCCCGCGGCGCGTGCCGGTACACTCGTCGGCGTTCCGGAACAACAAAAATCATTTGCAAGCGGCGGGCCTCGCGGACTGCCGCCGAAGGGGTCGAGGATGAAGATTCACGAGTACCAGGCGAAGGAGCTTTTGCGGAAGTACGGCGTCGCGGTGCCGCGCGGCATCGTCGCGCGCTCGCCCGAGGAGGCTTACCACGCGGCGAAGGAACTGGGCACGGAGGTCTGCGTCGTCAAGGCGCAGATACACGCCGGCGGCCGCGGCAAGGGCGGCGGCGTCAAGGTCGCCAGGAGCGCCGACGAGGCGCAGGAGTTGGCCTCGAAGATACTCGGCATGAACCTCGTCACGCACCAGACCGGCCCGGAGGGGCGCGAGGTGCGCACGCTCCTCATCGAGGAGGGGCTCCCGATTGACAGGGAGTTCTACCTCGGCATCGTGCTCGACCGCGCGACGGGGCGCCCCGTCTTCATGGCCTCTTCGGCCGGCGGCATGGACATCGAGGAGGTCGCCGCCAGCACGCCCGAGCTGATTCTCAAGGAGACCATCAACCCGGCCGTCGGCTTCCGCCCCTTCCAGGCGCGCAAGCTCGCCTTCGGGCTCGGCCTGCCCGCGGCGCTCGTCAACCAGGCGGCCAAGTTCATGCAGTCGCTCTACCACGCCTACGAGCAGACCGACGCCTCCTTACTTGAGATCAACCCGTTCCTTCTGACTAAAGACGGGCGCCTCTTCGCGCTCGACGCCAAGGTCACCTTCGACGACAACGCCATGTTCCGCCACCCGGACTTCCACGGCCTGCGCGACCTGAACGAAGAGGAGCCCCTGGAGATCGAGGCGTCGAAGTTCGACCTCAACTACATCAAGCTCGACGGCAACATCGCCTGCATGGTCAACGGCGCCGGGCTCGCGATGGCGACGATGGACATCATCAAGCTCGCGGGCGGCGAGCCCGCCAACTTCCTCGACGTGGGCGGCGGCGCCTCGCAGGAGCGGGTCGAGGCGGCCTTCCGCATCCTGCTCGCAGACCCGGCCGTCCGCGCCGTGCTCATCAACATCTTCGGCGGCATCGTCCGCACCGACATGGTCGCGCGCGGCGTCATCGAGGCCGCCAAGTCCATCGGCATCCAGGTGCCCGTCGTCGTCCGCCTCGAAGGCACCAACGTCGAGGAGGGGCGCCGCCTCATCGCCGAGTCCGGCATGAACTTCACCGTCGGCCACGGCATGAAGGACGCCGCCGAAAAGGTCGTCGCCCTCGCCAACCAACAGGCCGCCGCCTAGGACGACACCGCGGGAGAGGGAATTAACATGGATGGACAGGACGGATAGGGTATAGATTCAAATTCTCATCCTGCACATCCTGTCCATCCATGCTAATTGTTCTGACCGGCACACGATGAGAGGCCGTTCGCTGCTCAGCATACTCGTCCACGTCAGCCGCTTCGGCCTCGCGGCGCTCTTCCTCTTCGCGGCCGGCGCGAAGCTCTTCACGATTCACGACTTCGCCGCCAACCTCTCCAACCTCGTCCGGGAGAGCTGGGTCTGGCCCGCGGCCTTTGCCGTCATCGCCTCCGAACTCGTCGCCGCCGTTCTTCTGGTCGTCCCGCGCACCGCACGCCTCGGCGCGCTCGTCTCCGCCGCGCTCCTCGTCGGCTTCGCGGCCTACGCCCTCTACTACGTCTACGTCCTCCACGGCGAGCCCCTCGAATGCGGCTGCTTCGGCCGCCTCATCGCCTCCCAACTCGGCGTCTCCACCGCCCTCCGCAACCTCGCCCTCCTCCTCCCCTGCGCCCTCGTCCTCTTCGGACACAGACGGACGGGGCGCACGTTCACGCTCGACCCGTAGAGGCCGCGCACCACTTGACCGACTTAACTGTAATTTGGAGGCGAGATGGCGACACTTAGTTTCTGGGGTGGGGTGGGGACCGTGACGGGGTCGAAGTACCTGGTGGAGAGTGGCGGGAGCCGGGTGCTGGTGGATTGCGGGTTGTTTCAGGGGTTGAGGGAGTTGAGGGAGCGGAATTGGGAGGACCCGCCGTTCGACCCGAAGGGCATTGACGCGGTCGTCATCACGCACGCGCACGTGGATCATTCGGCGTACCTGCCGCGGTTGGTGAGGCTGGGGTTTGGCGGGCCGGTGTACTGCTCGAAGGGGACGGCGGATCTGTTGAAGCTGCTGCTGCCGGACTCGGCGCGCTTGCAGGAGGAGGAGGCGGAGTACAGGAACAGGAAGGGGCTGACGCGGCACGAGCCGGCGCTGCCGCTCTACACGGAGGCGGACGCGCGGGCCGCCATCAAGTTAATCAGGACGTGCCCGAACACGGGCGAGGCGACGGAGGTCGCGCGAGGGATGCGCGCGGGGTTCCACATCGCGGGGCACATCCTGGGGTCGAGCCTCGTGCTGTTAGAGCTTGACGGCGCGGGCGGGGACGGCAAGGGGAGGCGGGTGCTCTTCTCGGGCGACCTGGGCCATTACGACCAGCCGATCATACGCGACCCCGTCGCGCCGCCCGCGTGCGACTACATGCTCGTCGAGTCAACCTACGGCGACCGCCTGCACGACCCGGAAGACCCGAAGGTCGCGCTCGCCCGTGTCGTCAACGAAGCTGCCGCGCGCGGCGGGCCGCTGCTCATCCCGGCCTTCGCAGTCGGGCGCACGCAGGAGCTGCTCTACCACCTGCGCGAGCTGGAGGACGAGGGGCGCATCCCCGTCCTGCCCGTGCGCGTGGACTCGCCGATGGCGGCGGCCGCGACGCAGATTTACCAGCGGACGAAGGAGGAGCACGACGAGGAGTACGAGGGCGTGCTCGAAGGGCACCGCCACCCCCTGCGCACGCGCTCGATGGTGACGGCCTCGACGCGCGAGGAGTCGAAGCGCCTGAACGAGGAGAAGGGGTCGCGCGTCATCATCTCCGCGTCGGGGATGATGACGGGCGGGCGCGTGCTCCACCACGCGCGGCGCGTGCTGCCGGACGAGCGCGCCACCGTCCTCTTCGTCGGCTACCAGGCCGCGGGCACGACGGGCAGGAAGATTCTCGAAGGCTCGCGCTACGTCCGCATCATGAAGGAGGACGTGCCCGTCCGCTGCCACGTCGAGCGCATCGGAGGGCTCTCCGCCCACGCCGACTGGGCGGAGGTCTTGCGCTGGCTCGGGCCTTTGGAGGCGACGCCGCCGCGCCGCGTCTTCACCACGCACGGCGAGCCCGAGTCGGCCGCCGCGATGGCCGGACACATCCGCGAGCGCTTCGGCTGGCGCGTCGACCCGCCGCAGTACGGCGACCACGTCGAGCTTGAGTAGCGAGACGGCAGGTTGTGCGGCTTTTTCGAAGGGCGCGCGGGCGTGGTATACTCCGCCTTCAAACAAAGCAATACAAACCGGGCTTGAGGAGCAAGAGCGTTGAGCGTACTTGTAGACAAGAACACGCGGCTCGTCGTGCAGGGCATCACAGGCAAAGAGGGCACGTTCCACACGAAGCAGATGGTGGAGTACGGGACGCGGGTCGTCGGCGGCGTCACGCCCGGCAAGGGCGGCACCACGCACGAGGGCATCCCCGTCTTCAACACCGTGGCCGACGCCGTCCGCGAGGCCGGCGCCAACGCCTCCGTCATCTACGTGCCGCCGGCCTTCGCCGCCGACGCCATCATGGAGGCGGCCGACGCGGGGCTGCCGCTCGTCGTCTGCATCACGGAGGGCATCCCGGCGCTCGACATGGTGAAGGTCAAGGAGTACCTCGCCGACAGGCCGACGCGGCTCGTCGGGCCGAACTGCCCCGGCGTCATCTCGCCCGGCAAGTGCAAGATCGGCATCATGCCCGGCCACATCCACAAGGAGGGCCGCGTCGGCGTCGTCTCGCGCTCGGGGACGCTGACGTACGAGGCGGTCGGCCAGTTGACGGCTCTAGGCTTGGGGCAGTCCACGGCCATCGGCATCGGCGGCGACCCCATCATCGGGACGACGCACTTGCAGGCGCTCGCGCTCTTCCAGGACGACCCCGAGACCGAGGCCATCGTCATGATCGGCGAGATCGGCGGCACGGCCGAGGAGGAGGCCGCCGCCTTCGCGAAGGGGAACGTGACGAAGCCCATCGTCGCCTTCATCGCCGGCCAGACCGCGCCGCCGGGCCGCCGCATGGGCCACGCCGGGGCCATCATCGCGGGCGGCAAGGGCACCGCCGCCGAGAAGATGAAGGCGCTCGAAGAGGCGGGCATCCGCGTCGTCCACTCGCCCGCCGACATCGGGCAGGCCGTGAAGGACTCGCTCGGCTCCGGCGCTTCGGCATAAAGAGATGTCAGATGCTGGATGTCAGATGTTAGTAAAAGTCATTCCAGCATCTAGCATCTAACATCTAACACCTTTGTTTGAGGAGAATGATGGCAGAGCAGGCAGGCACACTCACTTTCGGAATCATCAAGCCCGACGCCGTGCGCGGGGGCAAGACGGGCGCCATCTTGCAGCGCGTGCTGGACGCCGGTTTCAAGCTCAGGGCGATGAAGCTCATCCACCTGACGAGGCCCGAGGCCGAGGGCTTCTACGAGGTGCACCGCGAGCGGCCGTTCTTCGGCGAGCTGACGGCCTTCATGTCCTCGGGGCCTTGCGTCGTGCTGGCCCTCGAAAAAGAGGGCGCGGTCAAAGCCTGGCGCGACCTGATGGGCGCGACCGACCCGGCGAAGGCCGACGAGGGGACGCTGCGCAAGGAGTTCGCCAACTCCATCGGCGAGAACGCCGTCCACGGCTCCGACTCCGAAGAGAACGCGCAGATCGAGCTGGCCTACTTCTTCAGCCGCCTGGAATTCGTCTAGTGAATAGTAGATGGTAGATGGTGAATAGTCGTCGAGGCCCGCGCGGCTGGCCGGAGTGACACACCCCACCATTTACTATTCACCATTTACTATTCACCATTTACCATTGACAAAAAAGCCATGGGCATCATCAGCGACGTGATCGAGAACACGCGGGCCATCATCAAGGGGATGATGACGACCGCCTCCTACATCCCGCGGGAGAAGTGGACGGTGCAGTACCCGGACGAGCCCGTCACGCTCCAGCCGCGCTTCCGCGGCCAGCACCTCCTGCACGTGGACGAGTTGGGGCGCGAGAAGTGCGTCGCGTGTTACCTGTGCGCGGCCGCGTGCCCGTCCGACTGCATCTACATCGTCGCGGCCGACGACCCGCGCCCGCCGAAGGAGCGCACCGGCGTGGACGAGCGCTTCGCGCAGGTCTACAACATCGACTACGGCCGCTGCATCTTCTGCGGCTTCTGCGTCGAAGCCTGCCCGAAGGACGCCATCACGCACGGCTTCAACTTCGAGCTGTCGGTCTACAACCGCGCCGACCTGCTCAAGACGAAGGACGACCTCCTCATCACCAAGCAGAAGCAGTCGCTCAACTACCGCGTCGCCTTCGCCGACGAGGAGGTGGACTCAGAGTACAAGGTCGTCTAGCGAAGGCCGCAATTAAAAAGGATAGATAAGAGGGGTGTCGGGTGCTGGGTGTTGGGGGAGAACCGTCTTTTCCCCAACACCTCACACCCGGCACCCGACACCCCTTTTATCCCGCCCGTCCTGTCTATCCCCTTTAACTACTCCCCGGCGATTTTCGAGAGGCGCGTGCGGTCGAGGATGGTGATGTGTTTGCGGCCGATGGAGATGAGGTCGGCGGCCTTCAACTCGTTCAGGGCGTTGGTGGCCGTCTCGCGGTAGACGCCGAGGCGCTCGGCGATGTCCTGGTGCGTGAGGCCGTCCACCGAATCGCCCTGCGCCTCCCTTAGCAGGAGGGCGGCGACGCGCGCGGGGATGCCCTTGAAGACCGTCTCCTCCAGCTGGCGCTCGGCTTCGAGCACGCGCCGGCCGAAGGCTTCGAGGATGCGGCGCGCGATCTCGGGCTTGTTGACGAGGAGGCGGTTCAAGACCGCGCAGTTCATCGTGACGATGGTCGAGTCCTCGGTCACCTCGGCGAAGGTGTCGTACATGCCCTGCCCGATGCAGGTCATCTCGCCGAAGAAGCTGTGCGGGAGGAGTTGGGCGATGACGAGCTTCCTCCCTTCGGGCGACATGCGGTAAATCTGCACCGCGCCCGCGCGCAGGAGGAAGAGCGCCTCGCCCGTCTCGCCCGGCGTGTAGATGACGGCGCCGCGCGGGAACGTGCGCGTCGAGGTCACGCGCTCGACCTCCCGCAACTCCTCCGCCGTCATCCCCTGGAAAAGGTCTGGCCCGCCGTTCTCGTCCACTCGCGTGCTCATAAAATCCGCCCCCGAAACTCCTCAGATGCGCGAAAAGGCCGCGGCGTTCCAGTGTACGACGCGGGGCCGGGGGGCGGCGAGCCGTGCTCGGTAATCGAGATTACTGAAGCCGCCGGCCGGGCCGGCGCATAATGCCCCCGCGTCGCGTGAAAGGCGGCGCCGATTTTGAGAACGAGACCGGAGACAGGAGATTAAAAAGATGAGCCAGTTTGTTTCGACGGTGGACGACGCGGGCTTCGAGCGCGAGGTGCTTCAGTCGGACGTGCCCGTGGTGTTGGACTTCTGGGCGGAGTGGTGCCCGCCGTGCCGCGCGCTCGCGCCGACCTTCGAGGAGCTGGCGAAGCAGTACGCCGGGCGCGTGCGCTTCCTCAAGCTGAACGTCGACGAGAACCGGCAGGTGCCGCAGCGCTTCGGCATCAAGGGCATCCCGACGCTCGTCTTCTTCGACGGCGGACGCGAGGTCGAGCGCGTCGTCGGCGCCAGCAGCAAGTCCGCCCTTGAGCGCATCGTGGACAAGTACGTCAAGGTCGCCGCCTGAGCTCACACTCCGGTGTAGGTTGGCCCGCCCGATGTTCTCGCTGCTCGGGCGGAGTGTGGAGGGCGGCCAACCACAGAGACACAGAGGGCACGGAGATGGCACAGAGACATTCCTCTGTGCCACCTCCGTGCCCTCTGTGTCTCTGTGGTTAACGAATCTCGCGCAAGCTTCAAGTGTCGTGATAATCTCCGCGCTGCTTTGAGACCCGCACGATGCACGCGAGGTGTGTGATGCCCGAGAACGGCCAACCTTTGATGACGCTCGAAGCGCTGCGCTCCGTCCCGCTCTTCGCCTCGCTCGGCGACGAGTCGGCCGGCGCCCTGCGCGAGCTGCTGGAGACGGAGCTGCGCCCCGCCGGCAGCGTCCTCTTCCGCAAGGGCGAGCAGGGCGGCGCGATGTACCTCATCGAGGAAGGCGGGGTCCGCATCCACATCAAAGACCGCGATGGCGACGACGTGACGCTGGCCGAGCTGGCGGCCGGGGACTTTTTCGGCGAGATGTCGATCCTCGACGGCAAGCCGCGCTCGGCCACGGCCACCGTCTCGGAGGACGCGCGCCTCGCCGTGCTGTCGCGGGCGCACTTCCACGACTTCCTCCGCCGCAGCCCCGAGGTGGCGGTCTCGATGCTCGCCGCCGTCGCCGAGCGCCTGCGCCACACGGACGAGATGCTGCGCCAGCGGGTGACGCGCAACCTCAACGAGGTCGAGGAGGAGCGGCAGACCTTAGCCGACCGCATGGCCGACGCCGTCTCGGAGTTCGGCGGCAGCTGGAAGTTCATCGCCGCCACCATCGCCTTCATCGTCTTCTGGGTCTTCTACAACACGGCCGTCCGCCGCGACCAGGGCGTAGACCCTTTCCCCTACGCCTTCCTCGACGTAATCAACGGCATCGTCGCCGCGCTGCTCACGCCCATCATCCTCATCTCACAGAACCGCCAGGGCGACAAAGACCGCCTCCGCGCAGACCTCGACTACCAGGTCAACCTCAAGAACGAGCTGGCCCTCACCGAACTCATGCGCCGCCTCGACCTGCTGGAATCCGAACGGCTGCCGCACCTCTTCGCGGAGCTGCGCGAGGAGGTGGGGAAGAAGTAGGCCACGGCCGGGAGCGCGGGCATCCCTGCCCGCCGAAGCGTGCTCAAGCACGCTTCCGACCTTTCTTATCAATTCCACGTTGAGACTTTGAGTCTCTCCGTCTTCGCGCCCGCGGCGCTCATGGCGGGCAGGATGCCCGCGCTCCCGGCGACTGCTCCTTTGCTTCTTTCCGAGCGGGACTTACAATGGTCGCGTTCTGCCCAACTTAACATTTATGCTTGGGGTCTAATGATTCAGGCCGTTTTTTTCGACTTCAACGGGGTCATCATCGACGACGAGCCGTTGCAGATGAAGGCGTACCAGGAGGTCTTGGGGCGGGAGGGGCTGACCGTCACGGAGGCCGACTATTACGGCTCGCTCGGGATGGACGACCGCGCGTTCGTGAGCGCCGCCTTCGGGCGCGCGGAGAGGGAGTTGACCGACGAGGTGCTCGGCCGCGTCATCGAGGCGAAGACGGCGGCGCACCGCAAGCTGCTCGAAGGCGAGCTGCCGCTCTTCCCGGGCGTCGTCACCCTCATCAAGGCGCTCAAGCGCAACCACTCGCTCGGGCTCGTCAGCATGGCGCGCCGCACGGAGATCGACCACGTGCTGGAGCGCGCCGCGCTCGCGAGCTACTTCGACGCCGTCGTCAGCGCGGAGGACGCGACGGCCTGCAAGCCCGACCCTTCGTGCTACAACAGCGGGCTCGAATCTCTCAACCGCAGGCGCGGCGAGGCGCACGTCATCCCGCTCCGCCCCGACGAGTGCCTCGTCGTCGAGGACTCGCCGCCCGGCATCCAATCGGCGCGCGCCGCCGGCATGCGCACGCTCGGCGTCACCAACACCGTCTCAGACCGTGCCCTCCGCGAGGCCGGCGCCGACTCCGTCACGCGCAGCCTCGCCGACTGGACGCCCGACGCCGTCCACCACGTCTTCGACACGGAATGGGGAAAGGGGAAGGGTCATAAGTGATGAGTGATAAGTGATGAGAGAAGGCAAGCGGACTTTGTCTTCCTCTTATCACTCATCACTCATCGCTTATCACTCACTTATGACTCCTGCTGACAAGGTCGCGGCGGCGGAGGTGCGGCGGCGGTTCGCCGAAGAGGTGTCGCGGCCGGGCGCGGGGGTTGACCTCGCGCGCGCGGCGCTGCTGATGGGGGCGGAGGAGGAGCCGCGCCGCGTGGACGTCGGGCGCTGCCTCGCGCGCCTGGACGAGATGGGCGAGGAGGCGCGGGCGCGCGCCGCCCGGCCGGGCGGTTCGAGGGTCGAGGCGCTCAACAGGTATCTCTTCGAGGAGCTCGGGTTCGCCGGCAACGAGTCGGACTACTACGACCCGCGCAACAGCATGCTCCACCAGGTGCTCGCCCGGCGGACGGGGATTCCGATCACGCTCTCGGTCGTCTACATCGAGGTCGGGCGGCGCGCGGGGCTGCGCGTCGAGGGCGTGGGCCTGCCCGGCCACTTCGTCGTGCGCGCGTTCGAGGGCGAGGAGGACGAGGGCGTGCTGGTCGACCCCTTCAACCGGCGCTCGACCGACGCGGAGGAGTGCCAGAGTCGCATCGACTTAATCTACGACGGGAAGATTGAGCTGGGCGAGGAGCACCTGCGACCGGTCGGCGCGCGCAGCATACTCGCGCGCATGCTCGGCAACCTGAAGGCCGTCTACGTCCGCGCCGGCCTCTACCGCCGCGCGCTCTCGGCGGTCGAGCGCCTGCTCCTGCTCGTGCCCTCCGACCTCGACGAGCGCCGCGACCGCGGCATGCTCCTCGCCCAACTCGGCCGCCTGCACGAGGCCGTCGCCGACACGCAGACCTACCTCAACCTCTCCCCCGACGCCCCCGACGCCGACGCCGTCCGCGAACAGCTCAGGAAGATGCAGGCCCGGCAGGCGATGCTGAATTGAAGGAAAGTAGGCGGTACCCGGATGGCTGTCGGCGGTTACAGGAGAATGCAGACGAAGTAGTCGGAGAGCTGTTTGACCCCGCCGCCTCCCGCCTTAACTGCCTCCCGCCTCCTACGCTTCAGGTTTCCCCTTACACGTCGGGCCGACGAGGGCGGGGATTTTGCCGCTGAGGATGGGGTAGTCGGCGGCCTCGGCGTTGAGCGGGAGCCAGTCGGCGTACTGCTCGGGGAGGGCGGCGTCGGAGTAGATGGCCTCGACCGGGCACTCGGGGACGCAGGCGTCGCAGTCAATGCAGGTCTCGGGGTTGATGTAGAGGCGGTCGGGCAGCTCGT
>DASVQJ010000399.1:0-1745 GCA_036389235.1 Pyrinomonadaceae bacterium
CCGAAGTTCAGGCTTTATGTTCGACGAAGAAGATTTAACCGGAACGGACGCGAGGCTCCGCGCCGCCGAGCTTTTCCGGCGCGCGTACGAGGCGCAGGTGGAGAAGAACTACCCGGAGGCGGTCGAGCTCTACCGCCGCTCGATTGCGACCTACCCGACCGCCGAGGCGCACACCTTCCTCGGCTGGGTCTATAGCTTCGACGGGCGCTACGGCGACGCGATTGACGAGTGCCTGAAGGCCATCCGCCTCGACCCGACCTTCGGCAACCCCTACAACGACATCGGCAGCTACCTCATCGCGCAGGGCGACCTCTGGACGTGCGTCCGCTGGTTCCGCCGCGCGCTCGCGGCGACGCGCTACGAGTCCTACGCCTTCCCGCACTTCAACCTCGGGCGCGTCTACGAGGAGCGCCACCGCCCGCTCGACGCCGCGCGCCACTACGGCCACGCGCTCGAAGAGCAGCCCGGCTTCACGCAGGCCGCGAAGGCGCTCCGACGCGTGCAGGCCAGACTGAACTGAGTGGTAAGTGATAAGTGATGAGTGATGAGTGATGAGTGATGAGTGATGAGTGATGAAGGCGAAAGGCGAGACTCGTCTTAACTCTCATCACTTATCACTCATCACTCATCACTCCTGACTGATGTCCGCGCGTGAAGAGTATTTTCTGTGTCTGGACGCCGCGCCGCGGCGCATGGACGAGTTGTGGGCCGAGGGGTGGCGTCACTTCGGCATGGTCTTCTTCCGGTACCGGGTGTGGGAGCACGGCGGGCGTTCGCTCGCGGTGACGCCGCTGCGCATAGACCTCGGACGCTTCTGGCCGTCGCGCAGCCAGCGCCGCGTGCTCGCGCGCAACCGCGATTTGCGGGTGGAGACGCGCCCGACGGAACTCGACGACGAGGCGCGCGCCATGTTCCGCCTCCACCGCCTGCGCTTCCGCGAGCAGGTGCCCGAATCGCTCGAAGACTTCCTCTCGCACGCGCCCGCGTCAGTCCCCTGCCGCAACGAGACGATCCGCGTCTACTCGGGCGCGCGACTCGTCGCCGCGCACTTCCTCGACGTCGGCGAACGCGCGACCTCCTCCGTCTACTCGATGTTCGACCCCGCCGAGTCGCGCCGCAGCCTCGGCGTCTACACCATCCTGCTCGCCGCCGAGCAGACCCGCAGGACCGGCCGCCACCTCTACTACCCCGGCTACGCCACGCGCGAGCCCTCGCCCTACGACTACAAGAAGAACTTCGCCGGCCTCGAAGAGTACGACTGGCGCGGCCGCTGGCTCCCGCTCGAAAGGCGTTGAACGGCCGCCGGGGCTGTGACGGCCGCCCCTCGCACGCCCCGGCCGCGTCGCGAGACCTAACAATGGCCGCCGCGCGGCCTCAGGAAGTCTCGTGCAGCCCTACTTCTTCGGGGTTGACGATGTGCTCTTTCGGTATCCGCATCTTGCGGCGGTTGGCGTCCACGGCGACGTAAACCACCTCGGCCTCCGTGACCTTGATGCGCTCGGAGGTCCCGCCGTAGCGCTCGGCCTCGACGACGACTCGCGTGGTGAGCGAGGTCGTGCCGACGCGGACGGTCTGCGCGTAGAAGCTGACGAGGTCGCCGACGTAGACGGGCTGGTGGAAGATGACTTCGCGCATGGCGACCGTGACGAAGCGCTCGACGCCGGTGCGGCGGTGCGCCTCGACGGCCCCGGCGATGTCGATGTAGCTGAGGATGATGCCGCCGAAGATGGTGCCCTGCGGGTTCG
>DASVQJ010000400.1:0-18149 GCA_036389235.1 Pyrinomonadaceae bacterium
CATCATCGTCTTCCCGTTCGGGATGCGCGCCACGCCCTCGATCTTGCGCTGCGTGAAGATGGGGGTCAGCGGGTCGGGGCCGGCGGCCCTGTCCTTCGACTCGATGGTCATCGAGACCTGCACGTCCTGGTTCGGGTAGACCTTGGGCTTGAAGTCGAGGTTGAGGCCCACGTCCTCGTACTGGATGACGGGGTAGCCGTTGCTGCCGAAGACGTTGCCCGCGCCGGCCGTGGTGCCGCCGCCGGTGCCGCCGCCGGAGGGGGCGAGCCCGTTGTAGACGGACGCGGTCTGCACGGGCACCTTCTCGCCGACGCGCGTCGAGGACTTCTCGTCGTCGAAGGCGTGCACCTGCGTCGAGAAGAGCAGCCGCGTGTTGGTCTTGCTCTGGAAGAGCGAGAGCGTCGAGGGCGGGATGAGCAGGCCCAGCCCCGAGCCGAGCCCCACGGTCGTGGTGCCGATGCCGATGGCCGGCGTGCCGCGGTAGAGGAGCGAGCCGGCGGCGATGCCGCCGAGGTTGCCGAGCGACGCCTGGCTGCCGACCTGGTTGCCGATCTGCAACAGGTCGCTGCGGGAAATCTCGTAGATGGCGACCTCCATCACGACCTCGGCGCGATCCTTGTCCACGCTCTGGAGGAGCTTCTCGATGGTGCGCATGTTCTCGGGCGTGTCGCGCACGGTGATGGAGTTGGTCGTCGCGTTCTCGATGAACTGCGGCTGGCGGCCGGCGTTCGCCGGGAGCGCGCCCGTCAGGAGCGTGCGCGCCTCGGAGGGCTTGATGTTGTAGAGGTAGAAGGTGCGCAGCACCAGCTGCTGGTACATGGGCCGCTTCGACTGGTCGGCGACGAGGATGGTGCGGCGGTCGAGCTTCTGGAAGAAGAGCCCGTTGGCGAGGAAGACGTAGTCGAGCGCGCGCGCGGGCGTGATCTCGCGCCACTTGATGTTGACGTTGCGCTTGACCTGCGAGAACGCCTGGTCGAAGACGACGTTGAGGCTCATCTCGTCGGCCAGCCGGCGGATGAGCCCTTCGAGGTCGCCGTTGTACTGGACGGTCTGGAGCTGCTCGGAGCGCCCCGGGGGCGCCGCGCCGTCGGCCGCCGGCCCCTCGGGGACGGGCACCGTGCCGGCCGGCCCGCGGTAGTTGGTCTGCGTGGTGCGGGGGTTGGCCGCGCCCTCCTTCTCGCGCTGGAGCCGGAGCACGCGATCCATCTCCTGCGCGGCGAGGTCGTTGACGGGGTCGAGCCCGTAGGCCTGGCGGTAGGCGTTGTAGGCCCCGATGTAGTCGCCCTGGTCGGCCAGCGCGCGCCCCTTCGTCATGTAGTTCTGCGAGGCGTTGAAGACGGCGCGGCGGTAGTGGAGCTGGTACTCGGTGTCGTTGGGCGCCGCGGCGACGGCGAGCGCGAACTCCTGCGCCGCCTTCTCCCACTGCTGCGCCTTCTCGTACTCCATGCCGCGGTTGTAGTTCTTCTCGCCCTTCTTCGCCAGCACGGAGACGGGCGCGGCGAAGAGCAGGAACGCCATGAGGAGCGCCGCGAAGGGGCGTGCCAGGGGCTTAGACTTCATCTCGAACCTCACTTGCTTTGATTCCTTGTTGGGTTTAAGTCGGCTGCGGCAGCCCCGTGACTTCGGGGCGGCACCGCGGCCGCGCGCCTTCTACGCCGGTCCGGTCGGGGAGTGGCCGGAAAGCTCGCCCGCGGAGGCGCCGTCCCGAATACTTTCAGCACGTACACGCCGGGGCGTAAATAATAGTTCCTTAAAGACTGCCGGACAAGCGGGGGAGTTTTCAGTTTTCAGTTTTCAGCAAAGCCGCCCGGCGGGATTAACGCCTCCGCAGGCGGGCGGCGGTTCTTGCTGAAAACTGAAAACTGAAAACTCCCCTACTTCCCGTTCACCGTCGCGATCTCGTCGCCGTTCATCTTGACCTCTTCGACGAAGGTGACGCGGTTGATCTCGTGGAGCGTGGAGACGCCCTGGAAGACCTTCTCCAGCGCCGACTCGCGCAGGGAGCGCAAGCCCTCGGCCTCGGCCGCCCGCCTGACCTCGGAGCCGGGGCGCCGCTCAATGATCATCTCGCGGATGTTGTCCGACATGTTCAGCAGCTCGTGGATGGCGGTGCGCCCGCGGTAGCCCGTGTGGTTGCAGGCGTCGCAGCCGACGCTCATGTAGAAGGTGCGTCCGGCGTGCTCCGCGGGGTGCAGGCCCGACTCCATCAACTCCTGGTCGGTCGGGTGGTACGGCCGCTTGCAGACGCCGCAGAGCATGCGCGTGAGCCTCTGCGCCAGCACGCAGTTCAGGGAGGAGACGAAGTTATACGGCTCCACCCCCATGTTGAGGAAGCGGCCGATCACGTCGATCACGTTGTTGGCGTGGACGGTGGTGAAGACGAGGTGGCCGGTCAAGGCCGACTGGATGGCGATCTGCGCCGTCTCGTTGTCGCGGATTTCGCCGACCATGATCTTGTCGGGGTCGTGGCGCAGGATGGAGCGCAGGCCGCGCGCGAAGGTCAGCCCCTTCTTCTCGTTGACGGGAATCTGCGTGACGCCGTGGAGCTGGTACTCGACCGGGTCCTCGATGGTGATGATCTTGTCTTCCTCGTTCCGTATCTCGTTGAGCCCCGCGTAGAGCGTCGTCGTCTTGCCCGAGCCGGTGGGGCCGGTGACGAGCACCATGCCGTAGGGCTCGGCGATGTAGCGGCGGAAGTCGCGCAGGTCGCGCGGGAGGAAGCCGACCACGTCGAGCGTCAGGTTGCGGAACTGCTCGTTGATCTGCTCCTTGTCGAGAATACGGATGACGGAGTCTTCGCCGTGGACGGTCGGCATGATCGACACGCGGAAGTCCACGTTGCGCCCCTTGTAGCGGACGCGGAAGCGGCCGTCCTGCGGGACGCGGCGCTCGGCGATGTCGAGCTCCGACATGACCTTGATGCGGGAGATGAGCGTCTGGTGGTAGGCGATGTCGATGGGCTCGACCTTCTCGTAGAGCGCGCCGTCGATGCGGTACTTGACGTGGACGGCCGTGTCCCTGGTCTCGATGTGGATGTCGGAGGCGCGCGACTCCATCGCGTTGTAGATGATCGTGTCGACCAGCTTGATGATGGGCGACATGTCGGAGTCGGTCGCCAGCCGGTCGAGGTCTAAGACCTCCTCGCCCTGCTCGGTCTCCTTGACGAGCGAGATGCGGAAGCCGGAGGCGGCCTCCTGCAGGACGCGCTGCGTGGCGTCGCCCTTGCGGAGCACGACCTCAATCGCGCCCGCGGTCGCGACGTGCGGGACGACGCGCGCGTGGAGCGCCGAGGCGATCTCGTCCAGCCGCTCCAGGTCGGTCGGGTCGGCCATCGCGATGTGGAGCCGCCGCCCCTCGCGCCGCAGGGGCACGAAGAGGTGGCGCAGCATCAGGTCGACGGGAATCTCGCCGAGCAGGGCGTAGTCCATCGGGGAATCGCCGACGGGCGGGAGCAGGTCGACGTACGGGAGCCGGTAGCGCCGCGCGAGCGAGAGCGCCGCGCGCACCTCGGGCGGCGTGTGCCCGTCGTCGCCGTCCACGGCGGCGGCGGGGGGCGCCGGGTTGACTATCGTAGGCGTCTCGGCCTGGTTCTCCGTTTGACTCATCGCTTTTCAGATGCCTCGGGCGGGCGGGGGATTGCCTGCGGTTTTCAGCTCCGGAAGCTCAAATTCGAGATGGACTGGATGATGGGCAGGTAGATGGAGAGCAGGATCGTCACGACGACCCCGCCCATCACCAGCAGGATGGCGGGCTCTAAGACGGTGGTCAGCTGTTCGAGCCGGACTTCCGACTCGCGGTCGTGGAAGTCCGCGACCTCTTCGAGCATCTCGCGCAGCGAGCCCGAGCGCTCGCCCACCCCGATCATGTCGAGCGCCAGGGGCGGGATCCACCCGGCCGACTCCAGGCTCTCGGTGAACGAGCGCCCCTCGCGGATCATCGGCAGCGTGGCGGAGCTGCGCGCCCTCAGCTCCTTGTTGGTGATCGACTCGGCCGCGATCTCCCAGGACTCGACGAGCGTGATGCCCCCCGCGAGGAGCGTCGCGAGGCTGCGCGTCATCTGCGCGACGGCCAGCTGCCGGATGAGCTGGTTGACGATGGGGAGCGCGAGCAGGAAGCGGTCGAAGCTCCGGGCGCCGGAGGGCGTGCGCGTCCAGAGGTAGAGCCCGACGCCGGCGCCCAGTACCGCGGGCACCAGCCACCAGAAGTTCGCCGAGGCGAAGTGCGAGATGCCGATGACGGTCTTCGTCACGGCCGGCAGCTCGCGGTTGAAGCCCTCGAAGAGCGTGGACATCTTCGGCACGACGTAGACGGTCAGGAACATCACCATCCCCATCGACGCCGCGAGCAGGAAGAGCGGGTAGGCCAGCGCCCCGCGAATCTTGCGCCGTATCTCGACGCTGCGCCGCATGTAGGCGACGTAGCGCGACAGCACCTCGTCGAGCGCGCCCGAGCGCTCGCCCGCCAGCACCGAGGCCGTGTAGATGCGCGGGAAGATCGGCCCCTGCGCGGCGAAGGCCGACGAGAGCGCCATGCCCGAGCGAATCTTATCCTCCACGTCGGCGAGCACGGCCTTGAGGCGCGAGGACGAGGCGCGGCGCCGCAGCATCGCGATGGCCTGAAGGATGGGGATGCCCGCGCGCAGGATGGCCGAGAGCTGCTGGTTGAAGACGAGGAAGTCGCCCGGCTTGACGCGGGGGGCGGTGCCGGCCTTGCCGCCGCGCGTGACGCCGGCCAGTCCCGCCACCTTCGGCGGCGCGACGGAGAAGACGCGGAAGCCCTCGGCTTCGAGCCGCACGCGCGCCTCCTGCGCGCCGACGGCCTCGACCGTCCGCGTCACGACCTCGCCCGCGGGCGTCCCCAAACGACAGATGAACTCGGCCATGTCTTTACTTTACTTCTTCCCCGGAAGGTCGGCGCACGAGGCTCGGCGGGGGAGCCGGCGCCCTACTCAAGGCGGCTGATTGTAGCACGCCGGCCGGGCGCGCTCCCACCGCCCGCGTCGCTTACACGCGCCCGTCCGCGCGAAGTTGCACGGAAATAGAATCGTGAAAAAGTCGAAACTGAGATGTTTGTTGCGCGCGGCCGGGGCGTGTCCTACAATGACCGTGAGCAGGAAAGAGGAAGTCTCCCCGTCTTCCCAGCACGCTACCGCGTACAACCGAAAGGGCGCGCGCCAGCGTCGAAGCTGACAAGCACGCACCCAGAGCCGGGCCCGCGGGCGCCGAAGGGCCCCGGGTCGGCGGTTCCCTTTTTCCCGTTGGCGCAAGACACACCCGCAGGAGGCTTAACATGAGGGCCCGCCGCTCCGACCGTTTTTCCAGAGTCGCGCTCGTCTCGCTCCTCTTCGCCGCGTCGTTGGCGGCCGCGCCCGGGCGGGCCGCGGCCCGGCCGGGGCAGCAGCCCGAGCCGGCGAAGCCCGCGCAGAAGACCGAGACGCCCGCGCACGCCGGCGACGCCGCGCCCACGCAGGCGAGCGGCAAGCCGGCCGCGGCGCCCGCGCAGAAGCCCCCGGTGCCGGCCGCCAACGGCCGCGCCAGCAGCTCCTCGCAGTCGCCGACCGCCATCCTCGACGGCCCCATCGTCCAGCCGATCGTGGACGACGACCTGCCGCCGCAGATCATCCACTCCGACCTCATCACGCTCACCGTCACCGTCACGGACACCTACGGGCGCTTCGTCACGGGGCTCGGCAAGAACGCCTTCACCATCCTCGACGACAAGACGGAGCAGGAGATCACCTTCTTCTCGGACGAGGACGCGCCGGTCAGCCTCGGCATCGTCTTCGACGTGTCGGGCTCGATGGGCGGCGACAAGATCACGCGCGCGCGCGAGGCGCTCTCGAAGTTCATCGACACGAGCCACGCCCGCGACGAGTACTTCCTCATCGGCTTCAACAGCCGCGCGCAGCTCCTCCTCAACCACACGCGCGACAGCGACGCGCTGATGCAGAAGCTGACCTTCGTCCAGACGCGGGGGCAGACGGCGCTCTACGACGCGACCTACCTCGGGGTGGAGCGCGTGACGCGCGGCACGCACAAGAAGCGCGCCGTCCTGCTCATCTCGGACGGCCAGGACAACAGCTCGCGCTACACCTTCAACGAGCTGAAGCGGATGCTCAAGGAGTCGGACGTCATCATCTACGCCATCGGCATCGTGAGCCCGAACGACGAGTCGTCGCTCGGCTACGGCGGGCGCGCCATCCTCGAAGAGCTGGCGGGCGTCTCGGGCGGCAAGGCGTTCTTCCCCTCGACTGGCGCCGAGATGAACGACACGTTCGAGCGCATCGCGCTGGAGCTGCGCACGCAGTACTCAATCGGCTACCGCCCCTCGGCCTTCGCCAACGACGGCAAGTGGCACAAGCTCAAGGTCAGGGTGCAGCCCCCCCGCGGCTTCCCGCGCCTCTTCGTCCGCGGCCGCGAGGGCTACTTCGCCAGCGCCACTCCGAAGTAAGAAAGGGTGTTGGGTGTTGGGTGCCGGGTATTAGGTTTTATTCAGACCAACACCCGGCACCCGGCACCCGACACCCCTTTTCCCGGCAACTAACGTTCCGGCCGGGGCATCTCTAACAGGGCCGCGCGGGTGCCGGCGCGCGGCGCACGCCGACTTTGAGGATTCATGCTCTTTGCCCCGGCCACGCGGAGCCTCCCGCCCGAGCGGCGGGTCAGGCCCGGACGGTTGGAAGCCCCGCGCACCGCCTCACAAGGGCGGGACTCGCGGGGCGAATTTTTGAGGGAAGAAGATGAGACGAACTGAGTTTTCCGACTCGTCGAGGCGCGCGCGCCGGCCTGCGGCGCTGCTCGTCCTGCTGGCGCTGGCCGGCTCCCCGCTCCCCGCCTCGCACGCGCGGCAGGACGAGGGCCGGCCCCGCCGCGTGGGCACGCCGACGCGCGCCGCCGCCGCGCCCGCGCAGACGCGCCAGACGCCCACGCCGACCCCGACGCCGAGGCCCACGCCCCCCCCCGGGCCGTCGGTCGTCACACAGGACGCGCCGCCGCCCGCCCCGACGCAGGCGCCGCCCAAGCTGCGCACGCAGCCCACGGCCGAGCCCGACGCGCCGCAGCAGGACTCGAACATCGAGGTCGACCCCGACGAGATCGTCACCATCGACGCGAGCCTCGTCACCCTCCACGTCCGCGTCGTGGACCGCAACAACCACCCCATCAACGACGTGCCCAACACGGACTTCCGCGTCTTCGAGAACGGGGTGGCGCAGGACGTGCAGTTCGTCAGCCGCGAGGAGGTGCCCATCACCTACGGGCTGGTCGTGGACAACTCCGGCTCCTTGCGCAGCCAGATCGCGCAGGTCGTCGAGGCCGCCAAGACCATCGTCGAGAGCAACAAGCCCGGCGACGAGACCTTCGTCGTCCGCTTCATCTCCTCCGACGAGATCAAGATCATGCAGGACTTCACCGCCGACAAGCAGGCGCTCGGCGACGCCCTCGACGACATGTTCATCGAGGGCGGGCAGACGGCCGTCGTCGACGCCGTCTACCTCGCCGCCGAGCACGCCTCCGAGCGGCGCCGCAAGACCGGCGACCCCGTCGAGGACAAGCGCCGCCGCGCGCTCATCCTCGTCACCGACGGCGAAGACCGCAACAGCTTCTACAAGGCCGAGCAGCTCTTCGAGTCGCTCAAAGAGGAGGACGTGCAGATTTACGTCATCGGCTTCGTCAACGAGCTGGAGAAGGAGCGCGGCTTCATCTCGAAGTCGAAGCGCGACAAGGCCGTCTCGCTGCTCGACCGCATGGCGAAGGAGACGGGCGGGCGCACCTTCTACCCGACCTCGCTCTCGGAGCTGCCCGGCATCGCCGAGCAGATCACGAAAGACCTGCGCACGCAGTACGTCATCAGCTACCGCCCGGCGGCGAAGGGGCGCCCCGGCGAGTTCCGCCCCGTCCGCGTGGCCGTCGCCGACGGGCGCGGCGGCGAGAAGCGCATCGCGGTGACGCGCACCGGCTACACGGCGAAGCCCGGCCAGACGCAGGCGCCCGCGCCCGCGCCGGCGAACAAGCCGAACGCGACGCCCGCCGGCAGGAGACCCTGAATGAGCGTCGACCCCGCTTCGCTCGAAGGCGTCGAGTTCTTCGAGCTTCTCGGCGGCGAAGACCGCCGCGCGCTGGCGGAGGTCGTCGACCTCGTCAGGTTGGGCGAAGGGGAGACCCTCTTCCGTGCGGGCGAGCCCGGGGAGAGTCTTTACCTCGTGCGCGCGGGCGAGGTCGAGCTCTCCATCCAGGACAACGTCGGGCAGAAGATCACGCTCGACACGGCGCGCCCCGGCGACTTCTTCGGGGAGATCGCGCTCCTCGACGCCGGCCCCCGCACGGCGACGGCCGTCGCGCTCGCGGAGACCGAGCTGATAGAGCTCGACCGCGACGACCTGCTCCTGCTCTTCACCAGGAAGCCCGACGCGGCGCTGCACATGCTGGCGGCGATGGGGCGCATGACGCGCAAGGCCGACGCGCTGCTGCGCACGCGCGTCTCGCGCAACGTCAACGAGGAGGTCGAGGAGCGCCTGACCTTCGTCCAGCGCGTCGCCGACGGGCTCGCGTGGTTCTCGGGCAGCATGCTCTTCCTCCTCATCCACGCCGCCTGGTTCGGCCTGTGGATCGCGCTCAACGTCGGGCTGCTCGACGTCCCGGGCCTCTCCGGCTTCGACCCCTTCCCCTTCGGCCTGCTGACGATGATCGTCAGCCTGGAGGCCATCTTCCTCTCCACCTTCGTGCTCATCAGCGCCAACCGGCAGGCCGAGAAGGAGAAGGTGCGCGCCGACGTCGAGTACGACGTGAACATCAAGGCCGAGATGGAGGTCGCCTACCTCCACGACAAGGCCGACCACCTCCACGAAGAGATGCTCCGCCGCTTCAACCACCTCGAAAAGCTCATCGCCGGCCAGTCCGCCCCCTCCGAGAAGGTTTAGGGCGGAAGCTTTCGACACGGAGACGCGGAGGCACGGAGACACGGCTCGTCGAGTAATTCTCTTCGAGCCGTGTCTCCGTGCCTCCGTGTCTCCGTGTTAATAGCCCTCGTTACGGTCAGCCATCCCTTTAGCCGCGCCGCCCGCCGTTGTAAAATACGAGCCATGCTGACAGCACTGTACCTGTTGACGGTCGTCCTGCTGGTCTTCCTCAACGGCTTCTTCGTCGCGGCGGAGTTCGCGCTCGTGGGCGTGCGGCGCTCGCGCATCGAGACGATGGCGGAGTCGGGCGACAAGCGCGCGCGGCGGCTCATCTCCGTGCTCGACAACCTGAACGCGTACCTCTCGGCGTCGCAGCTCGGCATCACGCTGGCCTCGCTCGCGCTGGGCTGGATCGGCGAGCCGACGGTGGCGCACATGCTCGAAGGCCCGCTCGGGCGCGCGGGGATGCCCGAGACGTGGATTCACATCATCTCCTTCGTCGTCGCCTTCGCCGTCATCACGACGCTGCACATCGTCCTCGGCGAGCAGGCGCCGAAGCTCTTCGGCCTCCAGATGGCCGAGCGCGTCGCGCTCGCGACCGCGCTGCCGATGCAGCTCTTCTACCGCGTCTTCAGCCTCCCCATCCGCGCGCTCGACCGGGCGAGCGCGGCCGTCGTGCGGCCCCTCGGCATCCGCGCCGACGCCGGCCACGCCTCCGCCTACACCGAGGAGGAGCTGCGCCACGTCATCGACATGTCGCGCCAGGGCGGCCACATCAAGGCCGAGGAGCAGCAGCTCATCCAGGGCGTCTTCGAGTTCGCCGACGCCGAGGTGCGCGAGGCGATGGTGCCGCGCACGGCCGTCACGGCCGTCCCCGCCACGGCCACGCTCGCCGAGGCGAAGGCCGCCTTCCGCGAGCACGGCTACACGCGCCTGCCCCTCTACCGCGAGCGCCTGGACGACGTGGTCGGCGTGCTCTTCCGCCGCGACCTCGAAGACTTCGTGGACGGCACGCGCCCGGCCGCGGAGTTCGACGCCGCCGCGCTCGCGCACCCGCCGCTCTTCATGCCCCCGACGGCCAAGCTCGGCTCGGCGCTCAAGCAGATGCGCGACAGCCGCACGCACCTCGCCTTCGTCATCGACGAGCACGGGGGCTTGGAGGGCATCGTGACCCTGGAGGACTTGCTCGAAGAGATCGTCGGCGAGATCGACGACGAGTACGACGAGGAGGCGAAGTCGCAGATCGTCGCGCAGACGGACGGCACCTACCTGCTCGACGGCATGCTCGCCGTGCGCGACGCCAACCGCCACTTCCCGCTCGGCATCCCCGAGGACGGCCACTACACGACGGTCGCGGGCTTCCTGCTCGCGCGCGCCGGCCGCCTGCTGAAAGCCGGCGACACGGTCGAGCACGAGGGCGCCACCTTCCGCGTCGAGCGCGTCGAGCGCCGCCGCCTGCGCTGGGTGCGCCTGACGCCCGCCCCGCCCGAGAGCGCGGACGGCGCCCCGGCGCAGGCCGCCCTCGAATCGCTCCTGCCCTTCGTCACCACGGCCGCGCTCACGGGCGCCGGGCTCGGAGTGTTTTGAGGGGAGTAGACAGTAGTCAGTAGTCAGTAGAAAAGAGAGGCGGCGCGTCCGAACCTTCAGGTCGGGCGCGCCGCTTCGTATCACTACTGACTACTGACTACTGACTACTGTCTACCGTCTACTCCCCTCACCTCTCCGGCATCAGCGTGACCTGCCAGGCGATGAAGGCGATGAAGGCGAGCATGGCGAGGAGGATGAAGACGACGACGGGCTCCAGGCGGAAGATGGAGGCGCCCTCGCGCTCGTCTTCGATGAGGTGCTCGGGCATGTGGACGGACTTGCTGTCCACGCGGATGGTGTCGTCGGTGCCGTGCGGGCGGCCGTCCACCTGGGGCGAGTCCTTGAACTCCTCGGTCTCTTCGAGCGGCGTCAGGCGGGCCGCCACGTCCGGCTCGTCCTGCCGGTGGTGATGGCTCCCCGGCCAGTGGAGCCGGCCCGTCTTCCAGCCCTTCCTCCTCTTCCTCTTGCTCCTGCTCACAGCCACTTCACCTTCCGCAGATAGAAGTAGAGCCCGAGCCCGACGGCGAGCATCGCCGCCAGCGCGAGGACGTAGCCGAAGCGCCAGTGCAGCTCGGGCATGTAGTCGAAGTTCATCCCGTAGATGCCCGCGACGAGCGTCACCGACATGAGCACCGTCGCCACCGACGTGAGCCGCTTCATGATCTGGTTCATCCGGTTGCCCTGGATCGAGAGGTACGCGTCCATCGTCGAGGAGAGCATGTCGCGCAGCGTGTCGATGGTGTCGGCGACGCGGATGATGTGGTCGAACACGTCCTGGAAGTAGACGTGCGTCTCGCGCGGGAAGATGGGCTGCTCGCGCCGGAGCATCGTGTTGAAGACGTCGCGCAGAGGCGCCACCGTCCGGCGCAGGAAGAGGAGCTGCTTCTTGATGCGGAAGATTTCCTGGATGGCCTCGGGCTGGAAGTCGCCGAAGATTTTGTCTTCGAGGTCGTCCATCCGGTCGGAGAGCACGTCGAGCAGCGGCATGTAGTCGTCCACGATGGCGTCGGTCAGGAGGTACGCGAGGAGCCCCGAGCCCTGGTCGGCCCTGTCCGTCCACTCGCCCCAGAGGCGGCGCGCCGTCTCGATGGCGCGGATGGGGCGGCTGTGGACGGTGACGAGGTAGTTGGTGCCGAGGAAGATGTTCAGCTCGCGCAGCTCCAGGTCGTCGTCCTCGCCGACCAGCTCGGCCTCGTAGAGCACCATGAAGTAGTAGCCGGGGTACTCCTCGACCTTCGGGCGCTGGTGCGCGTTGCGGCAGTCCTCGATGGAGAGCGGGTGGAAGCCGAACTCCTCGGCCAGCTCGTCGAAGTCCTTGCTCGTCGGGTCGGACACGTCGGCCCACACGACGTTGCGCTCGACCCCGCAGTAGTCGCTCAGCTCCTCGGCCGGGAAGTCCTTCGTAAACTTCTTCGCCTCGCTGTCGAGGCAGGTCGTGGTAATCATTTCGGGTTGCAGGGCCGGGGCGCCTCCGCGTGCGCGCCACGACGCCGGGAGTTCAAGTATACTGAATTTCCGCGGCGGCGCGAGAGTAACTTACGTGCCGCCCCTTTTCCGGATGCGGCGAACTGTCTCACAATCCCTGCGCGAGTACGGGCGCGGCGCGGCCGGGCCGGGGCACGCGCGAGGGGTGGGTCTCCTTCCGCTCCGACCCGCGCGCGGGCCGACTCGCGGCGCGCGCCTCGGGCTACGAAAAGCCCTGACGCGAACGGGCCGCCGGCCCCGGCCGCGGCGGCATGGGGGGGAACTCTATGAGACCGTCGAAATCGACCTCGTGGTTCACGCGCTTCGCCAAGTGGACGGCGCGCGCCACGGGCAGGCCCGCGACCTTCGCGCTGGCGGCGGGCGTCATCGTCTTCTGGGCCGTCACCGGGCCGCTCTTCGGCTTCTCGGACACGTGGCAGCTCGTCATCAACACGGGCACCACGATTGTCACCTTCCTCATGGTCTTCCTCATCCAGAACACGCAGAACCGCGACACGGAGGCGTTGCAGGTCAAGCTCGACGAGCTGATCCGCGTGACGAAGGGCGCGCACCTCGTGCTGCTGGATTTGGAGGAGTTGGACGACAGGCAGCTCGACAAAGTCCGGGCCACCTACGAGAAGCTGGCGACTAAGGCGAGGGAGGATTTAAAGCTCGGCAAGGACGACACGGGCGTGCCCGACCTGGGTGACGAGGACGAAGACAGGGCCTTTCTGGGGGACAAGGGGTCGAAGGCAACAGGCGGGAAGCGGAAGTGAAGATGGCCGCGCACCGTGACAGGAAGGAACTGCCTTCACCTCGTCACGGTTCACGCCTTACTTCTGCCTCTTGCCGTCTTCGAGGTAGGTCTTCGCGGCGAGCTTGGCGAGCTTCCACATCTTCGACCAGTTGATGCGCCCCTCGTCGCGGCCGGTGATCTTGTCGAGGAGGAGGCGGCGGAACTGCTTGCCCTCGCGCTTGAGCATGAACTCCTTGGCGTAGGGGCGTGCGGTCTCGAAGAAGCTGAAGCCGGGGTCGGTGACGAGGCCGATGCCTTCGAGCGTCATCAGCGCGCGGATGATGTAGGTGAAGTTCGAGGGCAGGCGGAACGGGTACTCGTACATCACCTCCGCCAGGTCGTAGGTCAGCTCTTTGAAGTTCACGTCGCCGAGCTTCAGGTTCAGGTAATGCCGGAAGAGCCCCTCGACGACGGGGCGGATGCGCTCGGGGTCTACCCCGGGCTTGAGGAAGTCGAGGTTGATGAGGTCTTGCGCCAGGCCCTCGGTGTCGCGGCCGACGACGTGGAAGAAGGAGTCGATCATCTTCGACTGCAAGCCGGGCGTGATGCGGCCGACCATGCCGAAGTCGAAGAAGGCGAGGTGCCCCGTGTCCATCACCAGGAGGTTCCCCGGGTGCGGGTCGGCGTGGAAGAAGCCGTCCTCTAAAAGCTGCTTCAGGTAGGCGCGCACCAGCAGGCGGTTGACCTTGACGGGCGAGATGCGCCGCGCCCGCAGGCCGTCGAGGTCGGTGACCTTCGTGCCGCGGATGAACTCCATCGTGATGACGCGCGCGGTGGTGTGCGTCCAGTGGATGCGCGGCACGCGCACCGGCCGCCACTCGCGGAAGTTCTGGCGGAAGCGCTCGGCGTTGCGCCCCTCGCGCGCGTAGTCCATCTCCTCGCCGATGGTCTCGCGGAACTCGCGCAGCATCCCCTCCCAGTCGGCGTTCTCGTTGAACGAGGGGTAGCGCGAGAGCCTGCGCACGATGCGCGCGAGCACGGCGACGTCGAAGCCGACCGTCTCGCGCAAGTTCGGGCGCTGGACTTTGACCGCGACCTCCTCGCCCGTGTGGAGCAGCGCGCGGTAGACCTGACCCAGGGAGGCGGAGGCGACGGGCTCCGAGTCGAACTCGGCGTAGGCTTCCGGGATGGTGCGGCCGAGTTCGGACTCGACGCGCGCGAAGGCTTCTTCGTTCGGGAAGGGCGGCACCTGGTCTTGCAGCAGCGCCAGCTCCTTGATGTAGGCGAGCGGGAGGAGGTCGGCGCGCGTGCCGAGCGCCTGGCCGATCTTGATGAAGGTCGGCCCGAGCCCGATGAGGTTCTCCTTGAGCCACACGCCCTGACGTTCGAGCTGCCGCCCCTTCGAGTCGCTCCCCTCGGCGCCGCGGTAGACGAAGTAGCGGACGAGTCGGATCAACCTGTCGAGCCCGCGGCGGAGGACGAGGTCGCGCGCGCGAGCCTTGAAGTATCCGGGCCGCCCGCGCCCCTTCGCCTCCTCCAACTTTCGCGCCGCGGCGCGCGCGTTGAAGGCCGCGCGGATGTCGTAGTCGTTCAGGAAGAGGTAGAGCGCCATCGTGCCGAGCACGCGCACGATCTGAAGCGTGCGCCACCAGCCGCGCCAGCCCCGAGCCCGCGCCTCGAACTCATCGACCCCTTTATCTTTTTCGACGGCGGGCGGCGGCGGCAGGGCGCGCACGCCCCCGCCGACGGCCGCGCCGGGCTTCAACAGCGCGCGTCGCGCCCCCTTCGTTTGACCGTTCGGGCTCGGTTCGTACGAATGCTTAATCTCTTCGCGTTCGATGGCTGCCATGCGGATGAAACCGTATGAAAAACTTGTGTCGAACCTGGAACTTCGCGCTCAAATTTAGATGACCGAGAGCGAGCGCCGTACGCCCGCCCGCCCGAAATATTTTCGCGCGCGGGCGGCGTCCGCGTGTATCTGCCGCTTCAACCCTTCGACCGACTCGAACCGCCGCTCGTCGCGCAGGCGGTGCAGGAAGCGCACGCGCACCACGTCCCCGTACAGGTCGCCGCCCCAGTCCATTACGAACGTCTCGACGGAAGGTTCGGCCGTATCCCCGAACGTCGGGCGCACCCCGACGTTCGTCACGCTGCGCCGCCAGGAGCCTTCGATGAGGGTCGCCGTGACGTAGACGCCGCCGCGCGGGATGACGCGGTTGGCTGGGCGCAGGTTCGCCGTCGGGAAGCCGATGGTGCGGCCGCGCTCGTGGCCGCGCACGACGCGCCCCTCGACGCCGTAGGGGCGGCCCAGCATCCGCCGCGCGAGGTTGACGCGGCCCGCGGCCAGCAGCTCCCGGATGCGGCTGGAGCTGATGCGCTGGCCGCGCAGGCGCACCTCCGGCACCTCGTCGGCGAAGAAGCCCAGCTCGCCGCTCACCCTCCTTAACAACTCGATGTCGCCCTCGCGCCCGCGGCCGAACGCGAAGCCGCGGCCGAGGTAGACCTCGCGCGCCTGCAAACGTTCGAACACGACATCCCTTAAAAATTCTTCGGCGCGCACCCGCGCGAACTCGGGCGTGAAGCGCACGACTATCGTCTGCTCGACGCCGAGCACGCCGAACGCCTCGACCTTCTGGTCGAAGGTCTGCAAGAGGGGCGGCGCGGACTCCGGGTGCAGCACGGCGCGCGGGTGCGGGTCGAAGGTGACGACGGTCGGCACCGCGCCCAGGAGCCGCGCGCGCTCCACGACGCGGCTGATGATGAGCTGGTGCCCCAGGTGCAGCCCGTCGAACACGCCCAGCGTCAGCACCGCCGGCCGCCCGATCTCCGCGTTCTCGTATCCGTGGAAAAGGCGCATAAGAGGAGTAGTCAGGAGTCAGTAGTCAGGAATCAGTAGAAGACACTTCGTCGCTCGAACCCTTTGGTTGTCATCTTCAACCTCCTCGAAGCGGAGCCTATCGACTACTGTCTACCGTCTACTGACTACTTATCTCCAACCCGTCGTACCCCCACTCGACGCCCGCGGGCAGGAGCTTCGAGTCGCGCGCGTGCTTGACGTCGTGGGCGATGTGCGTGAGGTAGGCGCGGCGCGGGCGCAGCTCTTCGATGTAGGCGAGCGCGGGCTCAAGCCAGAGGTGCGTCGGGTGCGGCGGGGTGACCCGCAGGCAGTCGAGCACGAGCACGTCCAGGCCGCGCAGCAGTTCGAGCGAGCGGGGCGGTATCTCGCTCAGGTCGGTCGCGTAGGCGAAGTCGTTGAAGCGGTAGGCCGTGACGGGCAGGCGGCCGTGGATGACCTCGACGGGCGTGACCTCCAGCCCCCGGCCGAGGCAGAAGCGCGCGCCGTGCTCGACCGTGTGCGCGACGACCTGCGGGAGTCCGCCGCCGAAGTACGACTGCTCGAAGATGTATTTGAAGATGCGGCGGATGTCCACCCACGCGCGCTCGTTCGCGTAGACGCCCAGGGCGCCGTGGCGGAAGTTCAGGGGCCGTATGTCGTCGAGCCCGAAGATGTGGTCGGCGTGGCAGTGCGTGATGAGCACGGCGTCGAGGTGCTTGAGGCCCGCGCGCAAAGCCTGCTGGCGGAAGTCGGACGACGTGTCGATCAGGACCGTGCGGCCCCCGTGCTCGACCAGCACCGAGACGCGCAGACGCTTGTCGCGCGGGTCGTCCGACGTGCACGTCTCGCACCCGCAGCCGATGGAGGGCACGCCCGTCGAGGTGCCCGTGCCGAGTAGCGTGAACTTCATCGCTAGTAAATGGTGAATGGTAAATGGTGAATGGTAAGAACGCAGTTTTATCTATTCACCATTTACCATTCACCATTCACCGCCCTTCATCTCCCCCCCGTGATGTCGCCGCCGGTGAAGCCGCGGGGGCCGCCGCCCTGGGGCGGGCGGGGCGCGCTGGACAGGGAGACGAACTGCATGCGGAGCTGCGAGAGGATCATGTCGAGGAACTGCTGCTCCTCGCCGACGAGGTTGCCGTGCGTCTTGTTCTTCAGCGTGCCGAGCATGTCGATGCACTGCTTGGCGAGCTGGAGGTTGACGCCGCCGCCGCCCGGGTGGTTGACCATGCCGAGCGCGTCGGCCGCGAACGAGGCGAGGAACTCGACGAGCATCAGGAAGCCCTCGTCACCCTGCGCCTCGGCGTTCGCCTCCGGCGCCCCTTCGCGCTCGGGCGCGCGCGGGGTCGCCGCCTCGGCGGGCGTGGCGGCCGGCGTGCGCGGGGCTTCGGCGGCGGCCTGCTCGGCGGCGCGGGGCGCGGCCTGCTTCGGCTCGGGCTCCGGCGGCGCGGGGGCCGGCGCCGGCTCCTCCTCGCGCGAAACGTCGCGGGGCGTGCCGTCGGGGTTGAAGAGCCTGCGGTCTGTGACTTTGAAATTGGGCTTCTCTTCGCTCATTCTCTCTCGCTCGCTCGGCGCGCGCGACGCCGTTGCGAAGCGTGCGCGTAAGGTTCGAAGTTGTGCGTTGTGCTGAAAGCCGGATGGTAGCACCTGCGGCCGCGCCGTCGCAATCGGGTAGGGGCGGAAGCCTCGTGAGGGAGGGCTTGCGACTCAGAAACGCGCGCGCGCCTCTTCGGGCGTCACGCCGGCCGCGCGCAGGCGTCGGAGCGAGAGCGACTCGTGGCGCTTGGCGAGCCGCTCGCCGCGCTCGTCCGTCAAGAGGTCGCAGTGGAAGTAGGCGGGCGTCGCGTAGCCGAGCGCGCGCTGGAGGAGCATCTGTCGCGCGGTGGACTTGAGCAGGTCGGCGCCGCGCACGACCTCCGTGATGCGCATCTGCGCGTCGTCCACGGCGACGGCCAACTGGTACGCGGGCACGTCGTCCCTGCGCCAGACGACGAAGTCGCCGAAGTCGCGCCCGGCGACGAAGCTCTGCCGCCCCTGCTTCAAATCTTCAAAGACTATCTCCTCGCCGTCGGGCACGCGGAAGCGCCAGTTGAGGCCGGCGGGCGCGGCCCGTTCGCGCGTCGGGAACCCCGTGCGGGGCCGGCAGGTGCCGGGGTAGTGCGGCTCGTCGTCCGGCGCCGGCCGCGCGCCCGCCTGCGAGCCCTCGTGCGGGGCCTCGGCCGCGCGCGCGATGTCCCTGCGCGAGCACGCGCACGGGTAGACGCGCCCGGACGCGACCAGCCGCGACCACGCTTCGAGGTAGAGCGAGCGCCGCGCGCTCTGCCGGTAGGGGCCGAACGGGCCGCCCAGGTCCGGCCCCTCCTGCCACTCGACGCCGAGCCAACGCAAGTCTTCCAACATCGCGGCGGCGAACTCCGCCCGAGACCGCGCGGGGTCCAAGTCCTCGTCGCGCAGCACGAGCACCCCGCCCGCCGCGCGCGCTCGCTCGTGCGCCGCCCAGAACGTGCTCGCGTGCCCGAGGTGCAGGTAGCCCGTCGGCGACGGCGCGAGCCGCCCGCGGTATGAAGGGTGAAGGGGTTGATTCATCACTTCAAGGGCCCGGCGTTTCTCTGTCATAATCCGGG
>DASVQJ010000401.1:0-6596 GCA_036389235.1 Pyrinomonadaceae bacterium
ACTTCTTCGAGCTGGGCGGGCACAGCTTGCTGGCGATGCGGGTGGTGAGCCGGGTGCGGGAGGCGCTGGGCGCGGAGGTCTCTTTGCGGGCGCTCTTCGAGCGGCCGACGGTCGCGGCGCTCGCCGCCGCCGTGGAAGAGAGCCTCCGAAAGGATGCACCGCAATCGCCGCCGCTCAACGCGGCGCCCCGGACGGCCGAACTGCCGGCGTCGTTCGCGCAGCAGCGCCTGTGGCTTCTGCACCGTTTAGGCACGGCCCGCGCCGCCTACAACATGCCGGGCGCGTTCCGCCTGCGCGGGGCGCTCGACCTGGAGGCGCTGGGGCGGACGCTCTCCGAGGTGGTGCGCCGCCACGAGGTCTTGCGCACGAGCTTCGCGACGGCGGCCGACGGCACCCCCGCCCAGGTCATTCACGCCCCGCAGCCCTTCGCCGTCCCGCTGCTCGACCTCTCTGACCTGCCTGCCGCCGAGAGGGAGCGCGAGGCCCTCCGCCTGGCCGCCCTTGAAGCGCAGGAGCCTTTCGATTTGACGGCGGCGCCGCTGCTGCGTGTGCGGTTACTCAAGCTGGCGGAGGAGGAGCACGTCGTGCTCTTCACGATGCACCACGTCGTCGGAGACGACTGGAGCGTCGGCATCCTCGTCCGCGAGGTCGCCGCACTCTACGAGGCGTTCCGCGAGGGCGAGCCTTCGCCGCTCGAAGAACTCCCGGTTCAATACGCCGACTACGCCGTCTGGCAGCGCCGCTGGCTCTCGGCAGAGGTGTTGGAGCGGCAGCTTAACTACTGGACGCAGCAGTTGACCGGCGGCGACCCGACCAGGGGGCTGCCCGTCCTTGAGCTGCCGACCGACCGCCCTCGGCCTGCGGTGCAGAGCTATAAGGGCGCGGTCAAGAGCTTCGAGCTGCCGGAGGAGTTGAGCCGGGAGTTGAAGCGGCTGAGTCGACGTGAAGGCGTGACGCTCTACATGACGCTGCTGGCGGGCTTCCAGACCTTGCTGCACCGCTACAGCGGGCAGGAGCGAGTGCTCGTCGGCACGCCGAGCGCCAACCGGAGCCGGGAGGAGGTCGAAGGTCTCATCGGCTTCTTCGTCAACACGCTGGTCATGCGCGGCGACCTCTCGGGCGACCCGACCTTCAAGGAACTGCTGGGGCGCACGCGGGAGGCGGCCCTCGGCGCCTACGCGCACCAGGAGTTGCCGTTCGAGAAGCTGGTCGAGGAGTTGGCGCCGGAGCGGGGCGCGGAGCAGGCGTCGCTCTTCCGCGTCTGGTTCGTGCTCCACGACGAGCGGGGCATGACCCCGGAGCTCCCCGGCCTGTCGCTGGAGTGGCTCGAAGTTGACACGCGGACGGCGCAGTTCGACCTCACGCTCTCAATGTACGAGGCGGGCGGGGGGATCAGAGGCGCGCTCAAGTACAGCGAGGACTTGTTCGACGCGGACACCGTCGCGGAGATGGCGGACAGGTTCGCGAGGCTATTGCAGCACGTCGCGGATGACCCGTCGCTGCCGCTGCTCGACATCCCTCTCGATGAGGAAGGCCGGCGGTCTCCCGACTATCCCGCGCGCGGCGTGACATATGCGGACGAGCTTGAGGATCAGTTCGTCTTTTGAACTGGGCGGAGAGGAGAGAGCATGTCAGAAGAGTTAGTTTACCGTCTGGCGGCGACGACGGCCGTCGAGCCTTTGGTCAACAGGTGGGTCGCCTGGTCGCACTTGATCGCGCCCGTGGCGAGCAGCCTGCACCTGGCGCACTACCAGATGGAGCTGCTGAGGTCTTACCTGAAGGAGCCCAAGCTCCACGTCGATGCCTGCCAGAACCCGCACCTGCGCAGCGGCCCTTTCGTGGACATCCCCGAGTCGCGCGCCGGGGAGGTCGAGGAACTGCTCGCGACGACGCAGCGTGCGCAGGGCGAGAGCCTGCAACTTGGCCGCAGCCTCATGCAGTTCCAGGGCCTCCTCGTCAAGGAGGCCAAGGGGCAGAGCCTTGAGCCGTACTACGAGCGGCTGCCGCCCGCGCTGCGCGGCTACGTCGAGCTGGTCTACGACTACCACCACCGCCCGGCCGTGCGCTTCTTCGAGAGCCTGCTCTACCACGGCAAGTTCTATCAGAGGGAGCTTCAGTCCTTCCGGCTCTTCGTGCAGAAGGACGACGGCGCGCGCCCGTTCATCATGAGCACGCCGCGCCTGCCCGCCCCCGACGAGATCGAGTGGGGCGTGCCCTTCGAGAGCGATGTGGTTGACCGCCTGTTCGAGCTGGACACGCGGCCGCGCCCGCTCGGGGAGATACGCGGGCTGCTCGGGCTGACCGAGGCGGACGACGAGAGGCTCCTGCCGCTTTTGACCTCCGAGCCCCTCCCGCCGAGGGACGTGTGGCGGGGCGAGGGGGCGCGCGTGCGCTACGTCGGGCACGCCTGCGTGCTCATCGAGTGGAACGGCGTCACCATCCTGACCGACCCCTACATCGGCGTGACGCCGGCCGCCGGCGGCCTGGAGCGCGTCGGCTACGCCGAACTGCCCGACCGCATCGACTACGCGCTCATCACGCACAACCACCACGACCACTTCTGCCTTGAGACGCTGCTGCGCCTGCGCCACCGCATCGGGACGCTGGTGCTGCCGCGCACGTCCGCCACGCTCTACGGCGACATGTCGTTGAAGCTGATGGCGCTCGCGCTCGGCTTCAGGAACGCCGTCGAGGCCGACCCCCTGGAGAGGATCGCGCTGCCGGACGGCGAGATCATCCCCGTCCCGTTCCTCGGCGAGCACGCCGACCTCGCGCACGGCAAGGCCGCCTACGTCGTCCGCGCCGGCCGCGAGCAGATGATGTTCGCCGCCGACTCCGACTGCCTCGACCCGCGAATGTACGAGCACGTGGCCCGCGCCATCGGCCCCGTCCAGTCGGTCTTCATCGGGATGGAGTGCGTCGGCGCGCCGCTCTCGTGGAGCTGCGGCCCGTTCCTCCCGGCCAAGCCCGACTTCAAGATCGAACAGTCGCGGCGGTACAAGGGCTCCGACGCGGCCGACGTGCTGAAGGTGCTCAAGGCCGTCGGGGCCGAGCGGGTCTTCCTCTACGCGATGGGCCGCGAGCCCTGGCTGGAGCACCTCCTCGGCCTCGCCCTCGACGAAAGCTCCGTGCAGATGAAGGAGGCCCGGAAGCTCCTGGCGGCGGCCCCGGCGCAGGGCTACCCCGCGACGCTCCTCTACGGCCGGAGCGACCTGCACTTCGGCGGCGCGCCCGCCGCGGCCGAAGACGACTTCGAAGAGTTCGCCTTCGAGGCGGCGCTCGGCTAACCGGTCTACTCTCCCCACCCCGGCCCCAAACCTCTTCCACAGGCAGAGACGACGAAGGACTGCGACATATGCCCCAGGTGATTCTGATTACCAAAGGGACGGGCGGCGACCTGTTCCCCTACCTTCAGTTCGGCAAGGCGCTCGCCGGCCGCGGCCACGCCGTGAAGGTTTTAACCCACTGGCACTTCGAGGACGCGGTCAGGAAGTCGGGCCTCGACTTCGCGGCGCTCGACACGCCGGAGCTGTTCAACCCCGAGGCCGGCGAGAACCTGCTCGCGTACCTCCCGCGCGACCTGAAGGTGCCGCCGAAGCACCTGGACCTCTCCAAGGCCCTCGCCGAGGCGGATGTCATCGGGAGCCACTGCGGTCGGCGCGACACCGTCCTGATCGTCAACCACATCGCCTACGCGCCGTGCAAGCTGGTCGCCGAGAAGCTGCGGCTGCCGGTCATCGCCGTCTACCTCTCGCCGGCCTTCGTGGAGAACCTCACCTTCTTCGAGGAGCTTTATAGGTTCCGCTCGGACGACATCAACCGGGCGCGCGAGCAGTACGGCCTGCCGCCGGTGCAGGACTGGCGCTCCTGGTGGGCGTCGGCCGACGCCTACATCGGCACCTGGCCGGAGTGGTACGCCTCGGTCGGCGAGGACTGCCCGTTCACGATCAACGGCGTCGGCTTCCTCCAGGACGAGTCGGTCGAGATGGGGGAACTCCCCGCCGAGGTCAAGGAGCTGCTCGACGGCGGCGCGCCGCCCGTGCTCATCACGCACGGGACGAGCTTGCCCTACAGGTCGAAGTTCTTCTCGGCCAGCGCCGAAGCCTGCCGCCTCGTCGGGCGGCGCGGCATCCTCGTCACGCCGCACGAGGGGGAGGTGCCGAACCCGATGCCCGAGGGCGTACGCCGCTTCAAGCGTCTCCCCTTCGGCTCGCTGATGCCGCACGTGGGCGCCGCCATACACCACGGCGGCATCGGCACGACGGCCCAGGCGCTCGCGGCGGGCGTGCCGCAGCTCGTGCTCGGCTTCGGCTTCGACCGCCCTTTCAACGGGGCGTGCGTCGAGCGGCTCGGCGTGGGCGAGTACCTGCCGCCCGTCCGCTGGCGCGCCGAGGACATCGCGGAGTCGCTCGACCGCGCGCTCAAATCCGGCCAGGTGCGGGAGAAGTGTAAGGCCCTCGCCGAGAGCATGGAGGGGCCGGACGCGGCCGCGGCCGCCTGCGACGTGATCGAAAGGCTCTTCGCCGCGCGCGCGCCGGAGCAGGAGTCGCCCGGACTCCTCGCCCCGGACAAGAGGGCTCTGCTCGCTCTGCGGCTGAAGAAGAGGCGGCAGCAGGAGTCCGAGCGGCAGAGGATTCGGCGCAGGGGCGACACGAACCCGGCCCCGCTCTCGTTCGCGCAGCAGCGCCTCTGGCTGCTCAACGAGATGAACCCGGACAGCCCGCTCTACAACATCTCGACGGCCGTCCGGCTGAAGGGCCGCCTCAACGTCGGCGCGCTGGAACAGACCATGCGCGAGGTCGTCCGCCGCCACGAGGTGCTGCGCACCAGCTTCCGGATGATGAACGGCCACGCGGTTCAGGTCGTCAACCCGCTGACGGACTTTGAGCTGCCCGTGACCGACCTCAGCCACCTGTCCGAAGAGGGGCGTGAAAGCGACGCGCAGTGGCAGGCCAGCCAGGGGGCGCAGGCCCCGTTCGACCTGAGTCAGGCGCCGCTGCTGCGCGCGCGCCTGCTGCGCCTGGCGGCCGACGAGCACGTCCTCCTCTTCACGATGCACCACATCGTCTGCGACGGCTGGTCAATCGGCATCCTCGTCCGCGAGGTCGCCGCGCTTTACGCCGCCTACTCCCAGGGCGAGCCTTCGCCGCTAGGGGAGCTGCCCGTGCAGTACGCCGACTACGCCGTCTGGCAGCGCGAGTGGCTCTCGGCAGAGGTCTTGGAGCGGCAGCTTCAGTACTGGACGCAGCAGTTGACCGGCGGCGACCCGACCAGGGGGCTGCCCGTCCTTGAGCTGCCGACCGACAGGCCGCGCCCCGCCGCGCAGAGCTTCCGCGGGGCGGTCAAGAGCTTCGAGCTGCCCGCGGAGCTGAGTGCGGGGCTCAAGCGTTTGAGCCGGGCGGAGGGCGTGACGCTCTACATGACGCTGCTGGCGGCCTTCCAGACACTACTGCACCGCTACAGCGGCGCCGGGGAGGTGCTCGTCGGCACGCCGAGCGCCGGCCGTGGCCGCGCCGAGGTCGAGAGCCTGATCGGCTTCTTCGTCAACACGCTGGTCATGCGCGGCGACCTCTCGGGCGGCCCCAGCTTCCGGGAACTGCTCGCCCGCACGCGGGAGGCGGCCCTCGGCGCCTACGCGCACCAGGAGTTGCCGTTCGAGAAGCTGGTTGAGGAGTTGGCGCCGGAGCGGGGCGCGGAGCAGGCGTCGCTCTTCCGCGTCTGGTTCTCGCTCAACAACGCCCAGATGTCCGAGCTTGAGATGGAGGGCCTGGGCATCAACTTCGTCGCCATCGACAACGAGACCTCGAAGTTCGACCTGAGCCTGAGCCTCTGGGAGCCGGTCGAAGGGCTGGCCGGCAGCGTCACCTACAGCACGGACATCTTCGACGAGTCCACCATTGAGCGCATGCTGGAGCACTTCCGGCGGCTGCTCGAAGCCGTCATCGCGACGCCGGGGGCGAAGGTCGCCGACCTGCCGCTGCTGAGTGACGACGAGAGGCGGCTCGCGCTCGTCGAGTGGAACCGCACCGAGGCCGAGTTCCCCTCCGACCTCTGCGTCCACCAACTGTTCGAGCGGCAGGCCGTGCTCCGCCCGGAGGCGGTCGCGCTGACGTTCGAAGACCAGCAACTGACGTACGCCGAACTCAACGAGAGGGCCAACCAACTGGCGCACTACCTGCGCAAGGCGGGCGTCGGCCCCGAGACGCTGGTCGGCCTCAGCACCGAGCGCTCGGTCGAGATGGTCGTCGGCGTTCTCGGCATCCTCAAGGCGGGCGGTGCCTACCTCCCCCTGAACCCGTCCTACCCGAAGGAGCGGCTGGCCTTCATCCTCGAAGACGCGCAGGCGCCCTTGCTGCTCACGCGGGACAGCCTCCTCGAAAACCTGCCCGAGCATGACGGCCGCGTGCTCTCGCTCGACAGCCTGGGCGAATCGCTCGCACGGGAGAGCGCGGAGAACTTGGAGGGCGGGGCCGCGCCCGAGGGCCTGGCCTACGTCATCTACACGTCGGGCTCGACGGGGAGGCCGAAGGGCGTGGCCGTCGGCCACCGCGGGCTGTGCAACCTGGCCGCGGCGCAGGCCAGCGAGTTCGGCATCA
>DASVQJ010000402.1:0-3380 GCA_036389235.1 Pyrinomonadaceae bacterium
ACTTCTTCGAGCTGGGCGGGCACAGCTTGCTGGCGATGCGGGTGGTGAGCCGGGTGCGGGAGGCGCTGGGCGCGGAGGTCTCTTTGCGGGCGCTCTTCGAGCGGCCGACGGTCGCGGCGCTCGCCGCCGCCGTGGAAGAGAAGAGGCGGGCGCGAGTTGACGGCGGCGCGGCGGCGCTCGCGCGCAGGCCCGAGCCGGGGTCGCCGGCCGTCCTCTCTTTCGCGCAGCAGAGGTTGTGGCTGCTGGACCAGTTGGAGCCGGGGAACACGGCTTATCACCTGCCCGCGGCCTTCCGTCTGAGGGGGCGGCTCGACGAGGCGGCGCTGCGGCGGAGCCTGCGCGCAATCGTCGGCAGGCACGAGTCGCTGCGGACGACGTTCGCGTCGGCCGACGGCGAGCCCGTGCAGGTCGTCGCGCCCGAGGCCGAGTTCGACCTCCGCCTTGTCAACCTCGAAGGATTGGCCGCGCGCGAGAGCGAGCGGAGAGTTTTGGACTTGATGGAGGAGGAGGCGCTGCGCCCGTTCAATTTGGGGCGCGGGCCGCTGCTGCGCGCGAGCCTGCTGCGCCTCGCCGAAGAGGAGCACGTGCTGCTCCTGGCGACGCACCACATCGTCTCCGACGGTTGGTCGGTCGGCGTCTTCTTCGAGGAGTTATCGGCGCTCTACGCGGCGCTGAGTTCGGGCACGACGGCCGCGCTCGCCGAGCTGCCCGTGCAGTACGCCGACTACGCCACGTGGCAGCACGAACGGCTGAGCGGCGAAGAGTTGGAACGGCAGCTCACGTACTGGCGCGCGCAGCTCGGCGGCGAGCTGCCGGTGCTGGAGCTGCCGCGCGATTACGCGCGCCCGGCCCGGCAGGGCCACAGGGGCGGGGTCGAGAGGCTGACGCTCCCCGCGTCGCTCGTGGGCGGGCTGCGGCGGCTCGGCCGCGGCGAGAACGCGACGCTGTTCATGACGCTGCTGGCCGGCTTCAAAGCGCTGCTCTACCGCCACACGAACGAGGGGCGGCTGGTCGTGGGCACGCCCGTCGCGGGGCGCGGCCGCGCCGAGCTTGAGGGGCTGATCGGGTGCTTCGTCAACACGCTGGCGCTGCGCACGGAGGTGTCGGGCGGGCTCAGCTTCCGCGAGCTGCTCGGCCGCGTCCGCGAGGTGACGCTCGGCGCGTACGCACACCAGGACTTGCCCTTCGAGAAGCTGCTTGAAGAGCTGCACCCGGAGCGCGACCTGAGCCGCACACCCGTCTTCCAGGTCTTCTTCAACTACCTGCATTTCGGCCCGCCGCGGGTGGAGTTGCCGGGGGTCGCGTCGGAGGCCCTGTCGCTGCCGGAGATCGGCTCGAAGTTCGACCTGACGCTCTACGTCGAGGAGGGCGCGGAGACGCTCGAACTGACGGCTGCCTACGACGCAGACCTCTTCGCGCCCGCGCGCATGGCCGAGCTGCTCGCGCAGTTCCGCCTGCTGCTCGCGCAGGCGGTCGAGAGCCCGGACGCGGCGTTGGACGAGTACACGCTCGTCACGCGGGAAGCGCGGAAGCTCCTGCCAGACCCGGCCGCCGAGTTAGGCGACGAGTGGGAAGGCCCCGTCCACGAAATCTTCTCAGCGCAAGCGCGGCGCGCGCCGGGGCGGCTGGCGGTCTCCGACGCGGAAGGGGTCTGGAGTTACGGGGAGCTGGACGCGAGGAGCAGTCAGCTCGCTCACTACCTGCGCGCGGGCGGCGTCGGGCCGCAGGAGGCCGTGGCCGTCTACGCGCACCGCAGCGCCTCTCTCGTGTGGGCGCTGCTCGGGATTCTGAAGGCGGGCGCGTCCTTCGTCATCCTCGACCCGTCCTACCCGGCGGCGAGGCTCGTCGCCTGTCTGGAGGAGGCGTCGCCGAAAGCGTTCCTGCAAGTCGGGGCGGCCGGGCCGCTCCCGCGGGCCGTCGAAGAGCTTCTGCCGGCGCTCGGCCTTCGCCGCCGGCTCGTGCTGCCCGCGCGCGCGCGGGCGGCGGCCGAAGGGCTGTTGGCGGATTACCCTTGCGAGGCACCGCGCGTCACCGTCCGGCCGGAAGACCAGGCGTACACGGCCTTCACCTCGGGCTCGACGGGGCGGCCGAAGGGCATCCGCGGCAGACACGGGTCGCTCAACCACTTCCTCCCCTGGCTCAAGGAGACGTTCGGCCTCGGCGAAGGGGATCGCTTCGGCATGCTCTCCGGGCTCTCGCACGACCCGCTGCACAGGGACATCTTCATGCCCTTGCAGCTCGGCGCGACGCTGTGCGTCCCTTCGCCGGAGGCGTTGACGACGCCCGGCCGGCTCGCCGCGTGGATGAACGAGTCGGGCGTCACCGTCGTCAACCTCACCCCGGCTACGGGGCAGTTGCTCGTCGAGCACGCCGTCGCCGAGCCCCGCCGCATCGAGTCGCTGCGCCGCGCCTTCTTCGTCGGCGAGGCGCTGACGAGGCGCGACGTGTCCGCGCTCCGCGCGCTCGCGCCCAACGTCGTGTGCGTGAACTTCTACGGCGCGACGGAGACGCAGCAGGCGCTCGGGTACTACGTCGTCCCCGAGGACGCATACCGCGGTGGCGTCGAGGGGCCTGCGCGCCGGCCGCTGAGGAAAGAGAGTCTGCCGCTCGGGCGCGGGATGAAGGACGTGCAGTTGCTCGTGCTCAACCGCGCGGGCCGGCTGGCGGGCGTGGGCGAGCTGGGTGAGGTCTACTTCCGCAGCCCGCACCTCGCGCTCGGCTACCTGAACAACGAGGCGCTCACGCGCGAGCGCTTCCTCGCCAACCCCTTCACGGGCAGGGAAGATGACAGGGTCTACCGGACGGGCGACTTCGCACGCTACGCGCCCGGCGGCGAGTTGGAGTACGCGGGGCGCGGCGACGGGCAGGTGAAGGTGCGCGGCTTCCGCATCGAGACGGGCGAGGTCGAGGCGGCGCTGTCGGGTCACGCGACGTTGCAGGACGTTGCCGTCGCCGCGCGTGAGGACGAGGGTGAGGCGCGCAAGTATCTGGTCGCCTACGTGGTCTTCCGCGAGGGCGCGCGCGCGACGGAGGGCGAGCTGCGCGCGCATCTGAGGGAGCGCGTGCCGGAGTACATGATCCCTTCGGCCTTCGTCGCGCTCGAACAGCTTCCGCTGACGCCGAACGGCAAGCTCGACCGGCGCGCGCTGCCCGCCCCGCCCCCGCGCGCGTGCGTCGGCGCGGACGTAGCGCGGCCTGCCGCGACCCCCGTCGAGGAGGTGCTCCGCGGCATCTGGGCCGAGGTGCTGGGCGTGGAGCGCGTGGGCGTCAGCGACAACTTCTTCGAGCTGGGCGGGCACAGCTTGCTGGCGATGCGGGTGGTGAGCCGGGTGCGGGAGGCGCTGGGCGCGGAGGTCTCTTTGCGGGCGCTCTTCGAGCGG
>DASVQJ010000403.1:0-13219 GCA_036389235.1 Pyrinomonadaceae bacterium
CACCTCCACGCCGAACACCTCGCGCACCCGCGCCATCACGCGCGTCGCCAGCAGGCTGTGCCCGCCCAGCTCGAAGAAGTTCGCGCGCGCGCCGACCTGCGCGACGCCGAGCACCTCCGCCCAGACGGCCGCCACCGCCTCCTCGACCGGCCCGCGCGGCGCAGACCACTCGCCCGCCTTCTCCGCCGCCCACACCTCCGCCTCGGGCAGACGCCGCCGGTCGATCTTCCCTCCGGCTGTCAGCGGCAACTCCGGCAGCACCGTCAGCGCCGCCGGCACCATGTACTCCGGCAGCACACGCCCCAGCCGCGCCTTCAACTCGCGCACGTCCGACGCCGCGCCGCCCTCCGCCACCACGTAGGCGTAGAGCCGCACCTCGTCCGCGCCGTCGCCCTGCGCGCCTCCCCGCCTGCGAGCGACGACCGCCGCCTGCCGCACGCCTCCGAGCCCTAAGAGCGCCGCCTCGACCTCCCCCGGCTCCACACGGTAGCCGCGAATCTTTATCTGAGAGTCGGCGCGGCCGAGGAACTGCACCGCCCCTTCGGCGAGCCAGCGCGCCCGGTCGCCGGTCCGGTACAGACGCGCGCCGGGCTCGGCGGAGAACGGGTCGGGGACGAACCGCTCGGCCGTCAGCGCCGGCCGCCCCAGGTAAGCGCGTGCGAGGGCAAGACCGCCGACGTAGAGTTCGCCGGGCAGGCCGACGGGCGCGGGGCGCATCTCTTCGTCGAGCACGTAGAGCCGCGTGTTGCTAATCGGCCTCCCTATCGGAATCGCGGCGCGCTCGTCGCCTGGCGAACAGTCCCACGCCGCCACGTCGATGGTCGTCTCCGTCGGTCCGTACTGGTGGCACAGCCCTGCGCGGACGTTGTCAAAGAAGAGGCGCACGGTCTCGGCGGGGAGCGTTTCGCCGCCGCAGAAGACCTGCCTCAGACTCGTCCAGCGCGCGGCGTCCGGCTCCCGCAGGACTGCGCGGAGCATGGCCGGGTGGAAGTGCGCGACCGTGACGCGCTCGTCGGCGATGAGCCGCGCGAGGTACGCGCTGTCGCGCTGACCGCCGGGCTCGGCGAGGACGAGCCGCGCGCCCGCCACGAGCGGGGCGAAGATTTCCCACACGGAGATGTCGAAGCTGATCGAAGCCTTTTGCAGGAAGCTGTCCGACCCGGACAGAGGGTACGCACTCTGCCGCCAGCGCAGGTGGTTACAGGCGGACGCGTGGGTCACCTGCACGCCCTTCGGCCGACCCGTCGAGCCCGACGTGTAGATGACGTAGGCCAGATGCTCGGGCGTGATTGATAAAGGGAGCCTATCTCGTTCGGACGCCTCGGGCGCTTCCGTCCTCTCTTCGAGAGACACGACCGTCCCCGCGTAGTCCGCGAAGCGTGGCGAGAACTTCGGCTGCGTCAGCAGGACGGAGGCGCCGGAATCTTCGAGCATGAAGGCCAGCCGCTCGTCCGGATACTCCGGCTCCAGCGGGAGGTACGCGCCGCCCGCTTTGAGAATCGCCAGCAGCCCGACCACCATCTCGACTGAGCGCTCAGCGCACAGACCGACGGCGCGCTCCGGCCCGACGCCCAGCGCGCGCAGCCGGCGCGCGAGTGCGTTCGCCGCGGCGTCGAGTTCGCGGTAGCTCATACGTCTGTCGCCGCGGACGACCGCCGCCGCGTCCGGCGTGAGCGCGGCCTGCGCCTCGAACATCCGGTGCAGACACTCGGCGGGCTCGCCCCCGCCATTCGTCCGGTTCCACTCGACGAGCACCGTCCGGCGCTCGGCCTCGTCCATCAGCGGCAGCTCGGAGACGCGGCGCCGCGGGTCTGCGACGGCCGCTTCGAGGAGACGTCGGAAGTGTCCCGCCAGCCGCCCGATGGTGTCGGCCTCGAAGAGGTCTGTGCTGTAGTCGAAGAAGCCGCTCAGGCCCTCCGGCGTCTGCACGAGCGTCAGCGACAGGTCGAACTTCGAAGTGCCGGTCGGCACGTCCAGCACTTCGAGCGAAAGGTCCTGCGCGGCCGCGGGCGGGGCCGGCGCGTTTTGCAGCGTGAGCATGACCTGGAAGAGCGGCGTGCGGCCCAGTTGACGCTCGACCTTCAGGCGCTCGATCAACTGCTCGAAGGGCACGTCCTGGTTCGCGTAGGCGCCGAGCGCGACGGCCCGCGCGCGCCCGAGGAGTTCCGCGAAGGTCGGGTCGCCGGAGAGGTCAACGCGCAGCGGCAGCGTGTTGATGAAGAGGCCGATCATCTTCTCGGTCTCGAACCGCGTGCGGTTCGCCGTGGGCGTGCCGACGACGATGTCCGTCTGCCCCGTGTAGCGGCAGAGCAGCGCGTCGAACGCCGCCAGCAGCGCCATGAAGAGCGAAGCCTCCGCGCCGCGCGCGAGGGCGGCGAGTCGCGCGGAGAGGGCCGGCGGGAGCGAGACGGGGAAGCGCGCGCCCGCGTGCGTGCCGACGGTAGGCCGCGGTCGGTCGGCGGGCAGCTCAAGCGGCTGAACGGGGCCGGCGAGTTGCTTCTCCCAGTATGCCAACTGCGCCTCGAACGCCGCGCCCCGCAGGCGCTCGCGCTGCCAGACGGCGAAGTCCGCGTACTGGACGGGCACGTCGGGGAGTTCTAACGCCCGGCCCGCCGCGCGCGCGGCGTAGAGCGTCGCCACCTCGCCGATGAGCAGGCCCAGCGACCACGCGTCGGCGACGATGTGGTGGATGGTCAGGTGGAGCAGGTGCTCCGCGTCGCCCAGCTTGAGCAGGAGGACGCGCAGCAGCGGGACGCTTGTTAAGTCGAACGGACGCCGCGCGTCCTCCGCGGCCAGACGCAGCGCCGCCGCCTCGCGCCCGCCTTCGGGCGAGGAGGTGAGGTCGAAGCGCATGACGGGGACGCGCACTTCCGGCGCGACGACCTGACGCGCCTCGCCGCCGTCCGCGACGAAGGCCGTCCGCAGCGCCTCGTGCCGCCGCACGACCGCGTTGATGCACTCCTCCAATCCGGCCGCGTCGAGCGGGCCGTTCAGACGCGCCGTGGTGGAGATGTTGTAGGAAGGGTCGCCCGGCTCCAACTGGTCGAGGAACCAGAGCCGCTGCTGCGCGTAGGAGAGCGGCGCGGCGCCCGCGGGCCGGGGCAGAATCAGCGCGCCGCGCACGTCGATGCCCTGCTGCCGGAGCAGCAGCTCGAAGAGTTCGCGCTCCTCCGGCGAGAGCCCGGCGACCTGGCCCGTGATGTCCGCCGCCAGCACCTCAAGCGACTGCGCCTCACTGCTCATCGGACTTCTCCTCCGCGCCGCCGGAGCGCCCGGCGGCGAGCAGCCGCGCGACCTCTTCCCGCGAGAGTTGCTTCAGTTGCGCCAGCGCCCGCCCGATGCTCTGCATCTCGCCGAGCTGCGGCGCGTCGGCAGGCGCGCCGAGGTCTATGACCGCCGTGTCAGCCGTGACGGCCTCGGCCTGCTCGCCCGCGCGCCCGGGCTCTTCGTACTTCCACGCGAGCCACTCGACCGTCGGGGACATGTAGAACTCGTCCACACGCGGGCGGAAGCCGAGTTCCCGCTCCGACAGGTTGACGATGCGCACGATGTCGATTGAGCTGGCCCCGAGTTCGAGCAGGTTCGCGCCGGGCTCGATGGCGTCGAGCTTCATGACGGACGCGACGAGCGCCGCGAACTTGGCTCGGACGCCTTCGGAGGCGCGAAGGGCTCCGGCCGGCGCGAGGGTCGCGGCCGGCGCGGCGAGTGACAGGGCCTTGCGGTCAACCTTGCCGTTGGGCGTGAGCGGCAGCTCGTCGAGGACGGTCAGCGAGGACGGCACCATGTACGGCGGCAGCTTCCTCCGCAGGAACTCGCGCAGCGCCTCGCCCGAAAGGTCGGCGGGGCCGGCGACGTGGCCGACCAGACGCCGCGGCCCCGGGGCCTGGCCGACGGCCGTCACCACCGCCGCGCGCACCTCCGGGTGTGCGGCCAGCGCCGCCTCGACCTCGCCGAGTTCGACGCGGTAGCCCTGTATCTTGACCTGCGAGTCTTCGCGCCCGAGGAACTGTATGTTGCCGTCGGGCAGGTAGCGGCCCACGTCGCCCGTGCGGTAGAGCCGCTCCCCCGTCCAGGGGTTTTCGACGAAGCTGCCGCCGGTCAGAGCCTCGTCGCGCCAGTAGCCGAGGGCGAGGCCGACGCCGCCGATGTAGAGGTCGCCGGGCACCCACGTCGGGCACGGCTCCAGGGCTTCGTTGAGGACGTAGAAGCGCTGGTTCACCATCGGCTTGCCGTAAGGGATGCTCGGCAGCTCGGGGTCTACCTCTTCGACCGGGTGGATGATCGACCAGATGGAGGCTTCGGTCGCGCCGCCCAGCGAGAAGAGGCGCGCACCGGGGGCCGCGGCGCGTATGCGCTCCGGCAGGGTCGTGGCGATCCAGTCGCCGCTGAGCATGACGAGGCGCAGGTCGCGCGGTCGCGCCTCGGGGCGGCCCGCGACGTAATCGACGAACAGCTCCATCAGCGCGGGCACGGAGTTCCAGAGGGTCACGCGCTCGTCGTTGACGAGTCGCGCCCAGCGCGCCGGGTCGCGCGCGGCCCCGGGCTCGGGGATGACGACGGCGCCGCCCGCCGCCAGCGTCCCGAAGATGTCGTAGACCGAGAGGTCGAAGCTCAGGGACGAGAGCGCCAGCACGCGGTCTTCCGGCCCGACCTCGAAGCGGCGGTTGACGTCGAGCACGGTGTTGACCGCGCCGCGGTGGTCGATCATCACGCCCTTCGGCAGCCCCGTCGAGCCGGAGGTGTAGATGACGTAGGCGAGACTCTCCGGCCCCTGCGCCGGCTCGTGCGGCGCGTCGGGCACGCCCGCCAGCGCCTCTTCGGAGACGACGAACGTGCGCACGCGCCCGGGCCACTCGACGGCGTCGGCGAACTTCGGCTGCGTCAGCACCAGCTCGACCTCGCCGTGTTCGAGGAGGTGTCGCAGGCGCTCCGCGGGCACCTCGGGGCTGACGGGCAGGTAGGCGGCCCCCGCCTGCAAGACGGCGAGGACGGCCACGACCTGCTCCCAACCCTTCTCCATCACGACGGCCACGAGCGTGTCGGGCCGCGCCCCGGCCTCGCGCAAAAGGTGCGCCGTCTGATTCGAGAGGCGTTGCAACTCCTCGTAGCTGAGCGTCCGCGCGGGCGAGATGACGGCCGCCTCCCGCGCGCGGAGCGGCACCTGCCGCTGGAAGAGCGTGTGCAGCATCCCTTCCGGCACGGGCGCGTCCGTCGCGTTCACCTCGGCGCGCCGTTCGGCCTGGTAGCCGGGCAGCAGACGGCGCGAAGGCTCGCGCCACGCCTCAACGCCTTCGGCCAGACGTTCGAGCAGGCGGCAGTAGGCGTCGAACATGTCCGATAGCACGCCCTCGGGGAAGAGTTCTTCGACCGCGTCCCAGACGACGCGCAGCTCGCCTTCGTGCTCCGTCACCTGATTGTCGAGCCACACCTGCGGCGTCTGCGTGATGCTGTTGACGACCTCGAAGCGGTGGAGCGGCGAGCCCCCGGCGGCCTCGCGCGAGCCCCCGGCGTCCTCCGCCCAGTCGGGCATGAGGACGCTCGTGAAGACGACCGGCATCGTCGCCGGGCCGCCCGCGGGGTTCTGCTTGCTCAGCTCGCGGAGCACGGAGACGCCGCTGAAGTGTCGGTGGTCGATGTCGTCCCAGAGCTGTTCCTGTAGGCGGAGCGCGCGCGTCTCGAAAGTCTCGGCGCGCGAGGCGTCCACCGCGAGCAGGATGATGGAGGTGAAGTCGCCGACCAGCTCGTTGACCCGCGGGTGCAGCGGCAGGCGGTTGAAGAGCGTGAGGTTGACGGTGAACCTCGCGCTCTTGCTCCACGCCGCCAGCACCTCGGAGTAGGCGGCGAGCAGCACGCCGGAGTGGGTCAGGCCCAGCGCGCCCGCGCGCTCCTTCAGACGCCGCCAAGCCTCGCGCCCGAGCAGCATCTCGCGCCGTTTGAACTGCGGCTCGGCCAGCGAGCCCGGGTCGCGGGCCAGCGGGAGTTCGGGCGCGCGCGGGAGCGCCGGCAGGCGGCGGCGCCAGTACTCGGCCGAGTCGCGGTAGAGTTCGCCCTCCTTGAGCGAGAGCACGCTCTGCATGTAGTCGCGGAACGTGAGTTCCGTCGGCGCGGCCTCGCGGTCGGGGTCGTTGTAGAAGCGCGCGAGGTCGGCCGCCAGCAGGCGGACGCTCCACGCGTCGCAGATGAGCGCGTCGATGCTGAGGTAGAAGCGCATCCGCCCGCCGTCGAGCAGCGAGACGCGAATCTCGAAGAGCGGCCAGCGGTCGGCCGGGCGGACTTCGTGCGACATCTCGTCGCGGAGCCGCCCGAGCTCCGCCGCGACCGTCCCGGGGTCGAGCCCGCGCAGGTCGGTCACGGCGACCTCGTACTCGGGGACGTGTTCGAGCACGCGCTGGAGGCCGTCCGCCGTCACGACGGCGCGCAGCATGTCGTGACGCCCGACGCAGCGCCGGATGGCCCTGTTCAGTCGCCCGAGGTCGAGCCCCTCGCCTTCGAGTTCCAGATAACCGTGCGCGGCGACGTTGCTCAGCTCGAAGTCGCCGCTGCGGCCGATCCAGTACGCCTGCTGAATCTCCGTGAGCGGGAAAGGCTCGTAACGCCCGGCGGGCGCGGGCGTGAGTCGGGGCAGCGACAGGTGCTCGCCGACCTGCTCCTGCCGGCTCGCCTTCTGCCGGACGACGGCGACGGCGAACTCCGCGACCGTCGGCGCGCGGAACAGGTCGCGCAGGAACAGGTTGACGCCGAAGCGCGTGCCCGCCTTGTGGACGAGGTGCGTGGCGAGCAGGCTGTGGCCGCCGAGGTCGAAGAAGTTGTCGTGGACGCCGACGCGCTCGACGCCTAAGACCTCCTGCCAGACGGCCGCGACGGCCGCCTCCGCCTGCGTGCGCGGCGCGACGTAGGCGTCGCCCGCGTCGTGGCCCGCGCGCTCGGGCGCGGGCAGCGCGTGCCGGTTGACCTTGCCGTTGGCCGTCAGCGGCAGCGCGTCGAGCGCGACGAACGCGGACGGGAGCATGTACTCCGGCAGCTTGTCCTTGAGGAAGGCGCGCAGCGCCGCCGCGTCGGGCGCGGCGCCGTCCTCGCCGACCACGTAGGCGACGAGCGCGACGTCGCCGCCCGCCCCTTTGCGCAGTGCGGCGGCCGCCTCGCGCACGGACGTGTGCCTGCGCAGAGCCGCCTCGACCTCGCCCAGCTCGACGCGGTAGCCGCGCACCTTCACCTGGTCGTCGAGGCGGCCGAGGAAGTCGAGCGTGCCGTCGCGGCGGAAGCGCGCCGCGTCGCCGCTCTTGTACATGCGCGCGCCGGGCGTGTCGCCGAAGGGGTCGGGCAGGAAGGTCTCCGCCGTCAGGCCGGGGCGGCCCAGGTAGCCGCGGCTCACGCCGTCTCCCGCGATGTAAAGCTCACCCGCGACGCCCACGGGGGCGGGCTGGAGCCTCTGGTCTAAGACGTAGAGGCGCGTGTTGGCGATGGGTCGGCCGATGGGCACCGCGCCCTTCGGCTCGGCCCCGGCGGGCACTTCGTAGACGCAGCAGCCGACGACCGTCTCGGTCGGGCCGTACTCGTTGACGACGCGCGTCTCGGGCGCGTTCGCGCGCCACCATTCGAGGGCTTCGCCCGCGAGCGCTTCGCCGCCGAGGACGACGACCTTCGCCGCGCGCGCGAGGTGCCGGCCGTCCAGACGGCCTTTGAGCGCGTCCAGGTGCGAGGGCGTGAGCTTGACGAGGCTGAACTCCTGCTCGGAGGCCAACGCCTCGGCCAGCGCGTCCACGCCCTCGCCTTCCGGCAGCAGCGTCACGCCGCGCCCCGCGACGAGCGGCGCGAAGAGGCTCGTCACGGTCAGGTCGAAGCCGAGCGGCGAGTGCAGCGGCGCGCCCGCGCCGCCCCCCGCGTCGTAAGCGCGCACGCACCAACTCAGGTAGTTGGCCAGCCCGCCGTGCGTGACCATCACGCCCTTCGGCCTGCCGGTCGAGCCCGACGTGTAGATGACGTAGGCGAGGTTGTCGGGCGCCGCGCCGCCGTCCAACTCCTCCGCGCCGCAGCCCGCAATCGCCTCCGCCTCCGAGTCTACGCACAGCACGTAGCCCCAGTGGCTCGGGAGCCTGTCGACGAGCACCTCCTCCGTGAGGAGGACGGGGGCGGCCGCGTCTTCGAGCATGAAGGAGAGCCGCTCGGTCGGGTACGAAGGGTCGAGCGGGACGTAGGCGCCGCCGGCCTTCAGGACGCCGAGCACCGCCGCCACCATGTCGGGCGAGCGGCGCAGGCAGACGGCGACGCGCACCTCCGGCCCGACGCCGAGGGCGCGCAGGTGGCGGGCCAGCCGGTTGCTCTGCGCGTCCAGCTCTTCGTAGCTCATCCGCCGCTCGCCGTCGGAGAGCGCCGTCTCGTGCGGCGTCCGCCGCGCCTGCCGCGCGAAGAGCTGGTGGACGCACAGGTCTTGCGGGGCCTGCGTCCGAGTGGCGTTCCACTTGTCGAGCACTGTCTGCCGCTCGCCCTCTCCGAGCAGCGGCAGGTATCCGACGGGGCACTCGGGGCTCGCGGCGGCGCCGGCCAGCACCGCCCGGAAGTGTTCGAGCATCCGCCCGATTCTCTCGCCGTCGAAGATGTCCGTGTTGTACTCAAGCATGCCGCCGAGCCCCCGCTCGGACTCGACCACGAACAGCGTCAGGTCGAACTTCGCCGACGTGCCCTCCACGTCGAACGGGGCGACGCAGAGCCCCGGCATCCGCACGCCCCCAAGCTCGTCCTGCTGCCACACGAACTTGACCTGGAAGAGCGGCGGGCGCGAGAGGTCGCGCGCGGGCTGTAGCTCCTCGACCAGCTTCTCGAAGGGCACGTCCTGGTGAGCGTAGGCGCCCAGGCAGACCTCGCGCACGCGGCCGAGCAGCTCGTTGAAGGTCGGGTTGCCGGACACGTCGGTGCGCAGCACCAGCTGGTTGGCGAAGAAGCCGATCAGCCCTTCCGTCTCGCGTCGGTTGCGGTTGGCGATGTCGGTGCCGACGACGACCTCGTCCGCCCCGGTGTAGCGGTGCAGGAAGACCTTGAAGGCGGCGAGCACCGTCATGAAGAGGGTCGCGCCCTCGCGCCGGCTCAGGCCCTTGAGCGCCGCCGACAGTTCCGCCGGCAGCTCGAAGGTTTGGCGCGCGCCGCGGTAGCTCTGGGCGGCCGGGCGCGGCCGGTCGGCGGGCAGGTCGAGCACGGGCAGCTCGCCGCCGAGTTGCCGACGCCAGTAGTCCATCTGCCGTTCGAGCGCCTCGCCGCGCAGCCAACCGCGCTGCCAGACCGCGTAGTCGCCGTACTGAATCGGCAGCGCCGACGCCGGGGACTCTCCGCCCTCGACGAAGGCCGCGTAGTTCGCCGCCGCCTCGCGTATCAGGAGGCCGATTGACCACCCGTCCGAAACGATGTGGTGCATCGTGACGAGCAGGACGTGCTCCTCGTCTGCGACGCGGAAGAGGCGCGCGCGCACGAGCGGGCCGGCCGACAGGTCGAAAGGTCTCTCGGCCTCTTCCAAGACCCTCCGCGACAGCTCCGCGTCCCGCCCCGACTCGCACAGGCCCCGCAGGTCTTCGAGCGCGAGGGCGAACTCCGGCTCCGCTTCGACGACCTGCACGGGGAGGCCGTCCGCCTGCGCGAAGCGCGTCCGCAAGACCTCGTGCCGACCGATGACTTCGGCGAGGCTCCGCTCCAGCGCGTCGAGGTCGAGCGCCCCCGTCAGGCGGACGGCGCCCGGCATGTTGTAGGCCGAAAGCCCCGGCTCCATCTGGTCGAGGAACCAGAGCCGCTGCTGCGCGAACGAGAGCGGCAGGTCGCCCGCGCGCTCGGCGGGCGCGAGCGGCGCCGCCTCGGCGCCCTGCCCTTCGCGCCATCCGGCGGCGACGTGTGCGGCCAACTCGCCCGGCGTCTGCGCCTCGAAGATAGTCCGCAGCGGCAACTCCACGCCGAGCGCCTCGCGCACGCGCGAGACGGCCTGCGTCGCCAGAAGGCTATGCCCGCCCAGCTCGAAGAAGTTGTCGTCGCGCCCGACGCCGTCCAGCCCGAGCGTCTCCGACCAGACCTGCGCCAACAACTCTTCGACCGGAGTCCGCGGCGCGGCGAACGTCCCCGAAGACTGCGAACGCGTCGGCTCGGGGTCGGGCAGCGCGCGGCGGTCGATCTTGCCCGTCGGCGTCAGAGGCATCCGCCCGACCTCGACCAACGCCTCCGGCACCGTCCAACCCGGCAGGCGGCCGCGCAGGTGGCCGCGCAGCTCGGCCGCCGCGTCGTCCCACTCCGCGCCCCCCGGCTCGCGCTCGACGTAGAGCACCAGACGCCTCTGTGCCCCCTCGCCCCACGCCGCCGCCACACACTCTCTGACCCAGGCGAGCCCGCGCGCGGCCGCCTCAATCTCGCCCAGCTCGACGCGGTAGCCGCGCACCTTCACCTGCTGATCGACGCGGCCGAGGAACTCCAGCCCGCCGCCCGGCAGGTGCTTCGCGAGGTCGCCCGTCCGGTAGAGGCGCGCGCCGGGCGCAGACGAGAACGGGTCGGGGATGAAGCGCTCGGCCGTCAAGGACGGGCGCCCGTGGTAGCCGCGCGCCAGCCCCGCGCCGCCGAGGTAGAGTTCGCCGGCCACGCCCGCGGGGACGGGGCGCAGGTGTTGGTCGAGCACGTAGGCGCGCGTGTTGGCGACGGGCCGCCCGATGGTCGGCTCGCCCGGCGCGCCGCGCTCGACGAGCGCGAAGGTCGAGTAGGTCGTGTCCTCGGACGGGCCGTAGAGGTTCCAGACGCGCCCGGCGTTCGTCCTTTCGTAGACGTCTTCGACGAGTGCGCGCTTGAGCGGCTCGCCCGCCAGGTTGACGGTGAGCACGGAGTCGGGGACGCCGCCGGCCCGCACCAGCTCGGCCATCGCGGAAGGGACGGTGTTGACGAGCGTCACGCCCGCGCCGCCGAGCGCGGGCAGCTCCAGCGCGTTCTGCGCGACGACGACGCTGCCCCCCACGCAGAGCGGCGCGAACAGCTCGAAGACCGAGAGGTCGAAGCAGACCGAGGTCGAGGCCAGCACGCGCGTCAACTCCTCGGCCGAGAAGGTCTCGCGCGACCAGTGGAGCAGGGCGGCGGCGCTCCTGTGCTCGATGGCGACGCCCTTCGGCCTGCCCGTCGAGCCCGACGTGTAGATCATGTAGGCGAGGTTGCCGTCCGCGACTTTGACGGAAGGGGCCGAAGGGTTCTCTGCGCTCGCGCGCGCGATGGCCCCCGCGTCCCTCTCCAGACAGACGACCGCCGCCGCGCCCTCGGGCAGCGCGCCGAGCAGAGACTCTTCGGTCAGAAGCACCTTGACGCCCGCGTCCCCGAGCGTCAGGCGGATGCGCTCGCGCGGGTACTCGGGGTCGAGCGGCACGTAAGCCCCGCCCGCCTTCAACACGCCGAGCAGGCCGACGGGCAGCGCTTCGCTGCGCCCGAGGCAGACGCCGACCAGAGACTCAGGCCCGACGCCGAGGCCCGACAGGTGATGCGCCAGCCTGTTGGCGCGCTCGTTCAGCTCGGCGTAGGTCAGCCGCACGTTGCCGCAGACGACGGCCGTAGCATTGGGCGTGCGCGCGGCCTGCGCCTCGAACAGTTGGTGGACGCAAAGGCCGCGCGGGTAGTCGCGCCGCGTGTCGTTGAGGTCTTCGACGAGCAGCCTCCGCTCGGCCTCGCCGAGCAGGGGCAGCGCCGAGACGCGTCCCTCGGGCCGCGCGGCGGCGCCCTCCAGCAGCGTCAAAAAGTGGCCCGCCATCCGCTCGACCGTCGCCGCGTCGAAGAGGTCTGTGTCGTAGACGAAGCTCCCGCGTATCTCCCCGCCGACCTCCTGCATGTTGAGGGTAAGGTCGAACATCGCGGTGGCGCCGGGCTCGGCGACGGGCGAGAGACGCAGGCCGCGCAGGCTCAACTCCCCGAGCGGGGAGTTCTGCAACGCGAACATCACGCGGAACAGCGGCGTGTGGTCTAGGCTCCGCTCGGTCTGTAGCGCCTCGACCAGCTTCTCGAAGGGCACGTCGCCGTGCGCGTAGGCGCCGAGACAGACCTCCCTCACGCGCCGCAGCAGGTCTTCGAACGTCGGGTCGCCCGAGAGGTCTGTGCGCAGGACGAGCGTGTTGACGAAGAAGCCGATGAGGTCTTCCGTCTCGGCGCGGCCGCGGCCCGCGACCGGCGTCCCGACGCTCACGTCCTGCTGGCCCGAGTAGCGCGCGAGTAGCGCCTGGAAGGCCGCGAGCAGCGTCATGAACATCGTCGTCCCCTGACGCCTGCTCAGTTCGCCGAGGGCTCGGGCCAAGCCCGCCGGCAGCGTGAACGTGTGATGTGCCCCGCGGCGCGTGCGCACCGCGGGCGGCCGGCGGTCGGTCGGCAGGTCGAGCGCGGCCTGCGCGCCCCCGAGCTGTTCGCGCCAGTAGTCGAGCTGCCTTTCGAGCGCACCGCCGTCGAGCCAGCGACGCTGCCACGCGGCGTAGTCGGCGTACTGTATCGGCAGCTCGGGGAGCGGCGACGGCCGCCCCGTCACGAACGCCTCGTAGAGCGCGGCCACCTCCCTGACGAGCAGCCCGATAGACCAGCCGTCGCTGACGATGTGGTGCATCGTCAACAGCGCGATGTGTTCTTCGTCGCCGAGTCTCAGGAGGCTCGCACGCAGCAGCGGGCCGCGGCTCAGGTCGAAAGGCTGCCGCGCCTCTTCGAGCGTGAGGCGTCGCGCCAGCTCCGCGCGTTCGTGCACGTCGCCCGCCCCGCTCAAATCGGTGAGGGCGAGTCGCACCTCCCGCGCGGGGGCGATGACCTGCACGGGCTGCCCCGCCACCTCGCCGAACGTCGTGCGCAGAATCTCGTGACGCCGGACGACCTCGGACAGCGTCCGCTCCAGCGCCTCTACGTCGAGGCGGCCCGCGAGGCGGATGGCCATCGGCAGGTTGTAGGCGGCGCTCTCGGGCTCCAGGCGTTGCAGGAACCAGAGCCGACGCTGCCCGTACGACACCGACGCCTCGCCGCCGTCGCGCGCGCCCGGCTCGATGCGACCCGCCTCCGCTTCGCCGCCGCCCTCCGCGCGCAGCCGCAGCCCTTCCTCGACAGTGCGGCTCAAGCCCTCGACGGTCGGCGCCTCGAAGAGCGCCCGCAGCGCCACCTCCACGCCGAACACCTCGCGCACCCGCGCCATCACGCGCGTCGCCAGCAGGCTGTGCCCGCCCAGCTCGAAGAAGTTCGCGCGCGCGCCGACCTG
>DASVQJ010000404.1:0-34983 GCA_036389235.1 Pyrinomonadaceae bacterium
CGTCGTCCATCGCGCGGGCGTTGCCGTCGACCAGGATCACCTCGTGCCCCGGGGGCGTGAGCGCCTGGAGGAGGAACATCCAGAGGTGAGGCATGAAGTTGCGCGTCACGCCGTTGTCAGGGTTGTACAGTAAAATCTTCATCCGTTTCCCCCTCCGGAGGGTTGAAGGCTCGGCGCACTCCCGCGCCGTAGTCGAAGCATGAACAAGCAACTCACGGCAAAGGGAGGAATAGGGGGAACTCGATCCGTATGTCGAGTGATGTGTTGTTCGGAAAAGAGTATATCACTTATGTGTGTAATGACACATAAGCCGTCGTCCGGAATGGAAGAAACATGCGATGAACTTAGCGGGGTGAGGCGCGGGGCCGATTTGCTGCATGGAGGTCAGTGTCCGACCGGAATCCGCTGGTAGCGGGTCTTGCCTTCGCCGTCCTCCCAGGAGATGTCGAGTACGTAGGGTTTGGCTTCACCCGCCACCGCCTCCAGGCGTCCCAACTGGTCGCGGCCGACGTCCGCGGGCTTCCCGTCAATCCAGGTCCTGTGCGTCAGGACTGCGCTCTCCTTCGGGAGCACAGACTTCACGGCGTCGAACTTTATGTGAGCCCGCGAGGGGCCGCCGCCCGGGGTCTCTTCGTCCTTCAGAAAGACGGCCAGAACCTCGACACCCTTGCAGGTCTCTTCGCCCGTGTTGGTCAGCTCTAAGCGCAGCCGCGCTTCGGCGTCAATGAATCTGGCGGTAAAAGGCTTCTCCATCTTGTCCCTCAAGGTCTTGGTCTGTTCGGGCAATACTTTTTCGGTGCACGCGGGAGTCATAGCCGCCGCGGTTTTTAACGGTCAGTGCCCGCCGCGGCCGGCGTCCTGTCGTAGAAGCTGCGGACGACGAAGGGCCGTGTGTAACGGTCTGCGGAGAGGCGGCGGGTTACGTCGAGCCCGCGCCCGCCGTCCCGCGACTCGAACGTGACGTCGAAATCGGTACCCCGGTCGCCCTTCGAGCTGACCACCAGCCGGCCGCCGCTCAGCGTGGAGCGCGCGCTCACCGTGCGGCCGTTCGCGGCTCTCACGGTGCGCTCGCGGCCGTCTGCGTCGAACGTGACGCCGGGTGCGTTCGGGGAGGTGATGGTCACGGCGTGCCCGCGCTGCTCGATGACGAGCACGTCGGGCGGTTCGAGCCGCGACATCAGGCCGCCGAGGATGAGCAGTTGGTCTATCTCGGGCAGGCTGTTCGTGGCCCCGTAGACCGCGGCGCTCGCGTTGTCGCTGCGCGCCGCGTCGAGGCGGTAGGTGCCGGCCAGCCGGGAGCTTTTCACGTCCGCGCGAGAGGCGCGGGCGCGCGGCCGTCGCGCCGAACCCTCCTGCCGCTCCTGCGCGCTCAGGCCGACGATGAAGAGCGCGAGCAGAAGAAACACGGAGGCCGTACGCTTGAGCGTTATCAAAATCGAGATTATGCGTTTTAAGTTCTTCATATTCTTATAGGCCCTCACCCGACCCGGCGCTCAAGTCGGCATCGACACCGCGGCCGAGACCGCCGGGGCGCCCGCGAAGGGGGCGAGAAACGTTCGGACGCGAGGCGGAATCGACAAAACAGAGGCGGCGGCAATCGGGACGATTCGTCAGGCCCACCGCGTCTGCCCCTACTGAACTATCACGAGCCGGGAGAGCTGTGCGCGGTCCAGCGGCCGGCCCCTGTTCAGACTGGTGAACGGCGTCTCCACCAGCCAGAAGTCCGCGTCGCCCGCGCCCTCCGGCGGCACGAGTTCCCCGAGCGCGCGCCCGTCCAACGCCACCGGCTTAAAGAGCCGCATCCCCCAGTGGTTGACGCGCGCCAGCATCCCGTCCCACTCGCTGCTGAACACGGGGACGCGGAAGCGCCCGCGTTCGTCGAGGGCGAACCAGTCGCCGTTGGCGCGCTGCATGGCAAAAAGACTACCCATCGCCGTACCCCTTACCCCCCGCCATGATCGACCCACCTTCAGGCGGGTCATGACTCGTCACGCGCCGGCATCGGCCCGTCCGAGTTTTCGCGCGAACGGTTGGGCGATTGCACCAGCCCGTGGCGCGCGTGCGTCCGCCAGAGGTTCTTCGAGAAGTTCGAGTAGATGGGGCTCTCCGGCAGCCCCACGTCGTCGCCCTCGAACCTCGCCGTCCCCCTGTTGTCTTCGTCGTAGCTGCCAACTTCTCGGTTCATTCGTCCCCCAGTCGCGCCGTCTTTGACGCGATCATCCGCCAGCGCCCCTGCCGCTTCTCATACCTTTTGCTGAGCCGGTACAGACTGCCGAAGTCTCGGCCTTTGAACCGGCTCTTCACCGTCGCGTGGCCGGTGAACAGAGCCGTGTCGCCCTCGGCGCGCACGTCGACGTCGTCGAGGGTGGTCACCTCGGACGTGAGCTCGCCCGGCTTGTAGACGCCGATTTCGAGGATGCGTTTCGTGGCGTGCGTGCTCGCCGGAGGGGGTTGCCAACCGTTGCCGAGGGTCGGCTCCGCGAAGGCCGCGACGGCCTCCGACTCGCTCTCGAAACAGTCGAAGACGCTCACCAGCTTTGTGATTGAGATCATCGCCAGGAGCGCCCGCGCCGGGTGAAGGAGTTTGAGCTGCCCGCCGCCTCTGTTCAGCTCGACGCCGCTTTGGAGCAGCTCGCCCAGGCCGCCCGCGTCGATGCCGGAGAGCCCGGCGAGGTTCAAAAGAATCTGATTCCGCCCCACTCCCGACAGGCGCTCGACGGCGTCGTGCAACTGGACGCGGCTTCCCCCTGCCCTCAGTTCACCGTCCAGGTCCAGTATGGTCACCGCCCCGTTCCTGCGCTCGTTGACCCCGCGGTTAACCGCTGCGGCGTCCTCTTGCACGGGGCGTGTGTGCCGCGAGAGGGGGGCGGACGGCCCGACGCCCTTCCCTAATTCAGAAGTCCTGTACGCCTCACGCCGCGGGGCCGTGAGCAGGTGGAACGTCGAGCTGGAGATGTCGAACGTCTCCACCCGCGGCGTCCCCTCCAGCACCTTCGACAGCGCCTTCAAGGCCGCCGGGTACGTCGTCCGGCCGTAGCTTTCGGCGCACTCCCGCGCGTCCCAGTAGCTGTTAAGCACGACCTCCGAGAGGGCGGGGCTGATGAAGGTGCCGTCGTGACGCATCCCCCTCTGCTTGCGCAGCGGCGGGATGACTTCGCCCTCCAAAATGCGCCCGGCCTCGGCGGCGGCGCCGGGCTTGATGTTCATGATGACGCGGCGGGTAAACATTCTTAACTCCTTGCTGTTAGAGCCGACTTGCGGGAGGCAGGCCCAGTTACATGCCCATCCCGCCGCCCGCGCCGGAAATCGCGCCGGGCTTGTCGTCTTCCTGTATCTCGGAGATGAGCGCTTCGGTCGTCAGCAATCGCCTGGCGGTTGGGCTGTGGGCTTCAGGTGATCCGGAAAATTCCGGAGGAGCTGAGAAGAGAGCAAGCGGACTCGGTTCTGTACGACCTTACGCTAGACAACCGTATATGTCAAGTGTAAGATATAGGCTGCATCTGAAATATAACGGATGTGATGAATAATGGATGTCGGGAGGCGGTGTACTTTGATCGAGATCAGGATTGACGAGTTGTTGGAAGAGCGCGGGCGGACTTTCTACTGGCTGTCGAAGGAGACGGGCATCAGCCACACGACCCTCTGGCGTCTGAAGAAGGGCAGGGCGGTGGGCATCAACTTCCCCACCCTGGAGCAGATCTGCCGGACTCTGAGCTGTCAACCGGGCGACGTGCTGAGGCTGGCGGACGAGAAGAAGGCGGCCAGGAAGCGGGCGGCGAAGGGCGGGTGACTCGTCACGCGCTCAAGCCCGGCCGGCGCCCCTTCCGGAGAAGCAGACGGCCCGCCCCGCCGGCCGGCCGACGTTGTGTCAGCATCGCGCCGCATCGGCGGCGCGCGCCGTCTGTTCAATGTGGAGTGGGGTGAGATGGCGGGGGCTTACTACTACGCCCCCTCCCCTCGTTGCCGAAGGTCATTTGAGCTTTGAAGGTTCGGGGAAAGACGAGATGCTCAACCTACGCGTGCATACCGACAGTGTGAGCGCGGGCACGCCCGGCGCCGGCAGGGTGTTCTACTCCCGGCGCGCGGGCGGCCCACACTACCGCTGGCAGCTCGACGAGAAAGGGCCGGGCCAATGGCACTTCACCCGCCTGCATCCGGCCGAACGGAAGCCGAAGGTGCTTTCCCATCTGGACCAGACTGATATGCCGGCCGCGTTGCAGGCGAGGCTCGCCGAACACTATATGTGGTGAGGAAACTGATAACTTTTTCGGGGATTGCGGCGCGCAGTTTCGAAGAGAAGAAAAATGGCGGCGGGGAAGTTGGGACTCCCCGCCGCCTAGTTTGCCCGCTTCCTGTTGCTGGATGGGCGGGCCATTGCTTAGAGATTACCGCCGGCGCGTGCCGCCTTCCGTGCGATGGCACACATAGGGGCTTCATTTATGGAAGAGCCTCCCGGACCTCCCGCCGACGGCACCGACAGACGAAAGCGCGGGATGCGCTGACGCGTGACCTTGCCTCGCGGAGCCCCTTGGCGCCTGCGTCGTCGGTGCGGGAAGTAGAATTGTCGGGTTGACCCGCACCGTTCGTCCGCTTCGGGCTCACCCCGCGTCGGCTGCCAGAAGGCGTCTGATCGTGGGAATCAACTCGGAGGAGTCCGGCTTGACGAGGTAGGCGGTCGCCCCGGCGAGCATCCCCGCCTCGATGTCGGACTCGAAGGCGCGGCCGGAGAAGATGACGATGGGCGTGAGGGGGTCGGCGGCGCGAATCCGTTCGCACAAAGACAGCCCCTTGACGCCCCGCAACCCGCCGTCGAGGACGTAGAGGCTGAACCGCTCGCGCTCCATCAAACGGAGGGCGGCGTCCACGTCCGGCGCGATGACGGCTTCGAAGTCAGACATGCCCAGCTTGTACCTGAGCATGTCGCGGGTGTCCGCGTCGTCTTCGACGCAGAGGACGCGTTTGGCCTGCATGAGTGGAACCCTTTCTGAGTTGGCGAGGCGAGATAGACCGCTCGTACGTTACTGCCGGGACTTTACCCTATGCGCGGGGGTTTGTATGTGCGTCAGCACACTTACGCGACGAATAAGGCGGCGATGAGGAGAAAGGGCTTAGGCGAGCAGGCGGTCGTACTCGTCCTTGACCACCTTGTAGCACTCGCAGACGGCCGCCTCCAGGCCGCGCCGGTCGAGGATCGTGATGCGGCCGCGCACGTAAGAGATGAGCCCGCTCTCCTGCAGCCGCCCGGCCGCGTGTGTGACGCCCTCGCGCCGCACGCCGAGCATGTTGGCGATCAGCTCCTGCGTCATCACCAGCTCGTCCGTGCTCAGGCGGTCGTGGCTCAGCAGCAGCCAGCGGCAGAGCTGCTGCTCGATGGTGTGGAGGCGGTTGCAGACGGCCGTCTGCGACATCTGGGTCATCAGCGCCTGCGTGTACCGGAGGAGCAGGCGCTGGAACGTGCCGCCCCGCGCGAACTCGCCCTGCAACACCTTCGTCTTCATCCTGAAGGCCGCGCCGGCGCTCTGCACGACGGCGCGGTTGGGCACGCTGTCGCCCCCCATGAAGAGCGCGACGCCGACCAGCCCGTCGTTGCCGGCCACGCCCATCTCGGCCGAGGAGCCGTTCTGCATCAGGTAGAGCAGGGAGATGATGGAGGTGGTCGGGAAGTAGATGTAGCTCTGCCGCCCGCCGGACTCGTAGATGACCTCGCCGAGCGCGAACGAGACGCCCCCCAGGTGAGGCACGAGGCGCTCCATCTCGTCCGGCGGCAGCCGGGCCAGAAGCCGGTTCCCCGCCGGCCCGAGCGTGCTCTCGGCCATAACTGATCTCCTTTTACCGCCCACCCCCGGAGTATACTCCCTATATGTGTGTTAGGACACGGACGCGCCCGCTCGGATGGAGTATATTTGCGGTACCTACCCCCTCAGAATCCATCTTTCGACATCAGGACTTGAACGCAACACATCTCCTCGTGCCGTCCGCTGGTTCCGCGACGGGTGACAGCCAAGGAGAGTTCGCCAAGTGCCCAATCAGTCTCGACCGCCGCCGATCCGGAATCAACTTCTAGCCGCCCTGCCGTACGAAGAGTACGGGCGTCTGCTCCCCCGCCTGGAGCCCGTCCCGCTGCCGTTCATGGGAGTCCTCTACGAGGGCGGGGAGCCGATCAGGCACGTCTACTTCCCCGACGACGGGCTCATCTCGCTGTTGATCGTCATGAACGACGGGACGGTGAGGGAGATAGGCGTCATCGGTAACGAAGGGATGTTGGGCGCCGCGGTGGCGCTCGGGGTGAAGACGACCCCGACCCGCGCGCTCGTCCAGCTGCCGGGCAGCGCCATGCGCATGAAGGCCGGGGCGCTGCGGGAAGAATTCAAGCGCGGCGGCGCGCTCCCGAACGTGCTGCGGCGCTACGCCCACGCGCTCTTCGCGCAGGTCTCCCAGTCGGCCGCCTGCGTCAGCTCGCACGCGGTGGACAAGCGCCTCGCACGCTGGCTGTTGATAACGCACGACCACGCGCGGGGGGACGAGTTCGAGATGAAGCACGAGTTCCTGGCGACGATGCTCGGCGTGACCCGCTCCGTGGTGACGAGGGCCGCCGGCCCTCTCCGGGAGGAGAGGATGATTCGCTACACGCGGGGGCGGGTGACCGTCCTCGACCGAGACAGGCTGGAGGCGGCCGCCTGCGAGTGCTACGGAGTGTTGAAGGCGGACGGCCCGCGCCCCCTCCTTTAAGCAACTCTTCCCGGAGTCCGAAAACCTATGAGTAAGGAAGAAGCATTAAAGACAGCCCGCGGCCTCGTCCGGGAGGCCGTGGACGCCGCCGCCGAGGCCGGCATAGACCCGGCCTCGGTGGTCGCGCCGCACTGCTCGGAGACGGCCGCGGCGCAGGATGACGACGGCGGCGGCGGCCCACAGACTCTAATGTTGGGCGAGGTGCCGGCCGTGATTGATAACAGCACCGAGGGGCTGTTCGAGATGCCCGAGCCCGACGACAACCCCGAGCAGAAACCCATTTTTCTTGTGACTCAATCGACGGCGGATTTAGTGCGACAGGATTTCGAGCGGTACAAGCCCTCCCTCGAACGCATGGCGGAGGATTGGGAGGAGAAGAAGGAGCGCGTTCTGTCGGAGGCGAAAGGCGAGAAGGAGTGACCGCGGGCGGCCCCTTGCGTTGCGCCCTCCGCGCGGATGCCTGCCGCGCGGCGGCGGGCGCCGCGCCCGCGGGAATCCATTCTTCTCCTGCTATAATCTCTTTATGAATAAGCGAGCTAAAAAACGAGTTAAAGAAGCCATCGAGAAGGGCAACCTGGAGCGGGAAAAGGCACGCGAGGGGAAGAACCACCCCGCTTCAAACGACCAGCAACAGCGCCGCGGGTTTCTGCCGAAGCCGGCCAAGAAACGCGGCTAGCCCGTTCACAGGGAGCGCGCCGACTTCGGCTCGACCGTTCCCCTAACGTGTAATCCGCCTTAAGCAAGGAGCCAGTGATGAGCGAAGACGAAAATAAAGTGAACGTGAAGTCGGCCGAGTTCAAGCAGGGCGTCGAAGCCGGGCTGAACTCCGAAGAGGACACGAAGAACTGGAAGGCCGGCAACGAATTGGGCCGGGAACTGAAAGAAGACGGTGAGACTGAGGGGCCGGTTCTCGGGAACTCTTGAGACGGGGGGACGAGGGATGCAGGACAACAAACTGGCCGCCGACGAGGCCCGCCGCGAGATACAGCACGAGTCCGTCAAGGCGCAGGTCGAGGGCGACGTGAACGCCGAGATAGCCGCGCGCGCCGAACGCACGACGCCCGCCGAGGCGCAGAAGATGGAGCAGGTCGCCGGCGAGTTCCGCGGCAAGGCGATTGAAGAGGTCGTGGTCACGGAGCGCGAGGTCGAACGCGCGCGCGGCGTGGCGCGCGTCTCGCAGGTCGTGGACTACATCTTCTACGTCATCTACGCGCTGCTCGCGGTGCGCCTCCTGCTGGCGCTGATGGCGGCCCGTTCGAGCGCGGGGTTCGTGCAGCTCATCTACTCCGTGACCGACCCGCTGTACAGGCCGTTTCGCGGGATCGTGGCGAGCCCGACGGTCGAAGGCGGCTACACGCTCGCCCTGCCCATCGTGATCGCGCTCATCGTCTACGCGCTGGTGCACGCCGGCATCAACGGGCTGCTGCGGTTAATCGCACACCGTAAGACCGAGATTTGACTTACGCGCGCGCCCTGCACGCGGGAGGAATTATGAGTGAAGACGTAGAGGCTGGTTCGCACAGGCCGGCGCCCGTGGTCAGGTCAACGTCCCTTGTGCGGCGCGTCGGCACCTATGCGGGCGTGCTGCTCCTCGGCCTCCTGCTCGGCTCCGTCCCGATGTGGCTTCGGGGCCGCGCGTCCGCCGCCAAGCTCGCCGACGCGGAGCGCCGGCTGACGCTCGTCGGGATGCAGAGCAGCCTTGCCTCGGCGGCGGTAGACGCGCGGCGAGGCGACTACGAGCCGGCCCGCCAGGCCGTGAGCCAGTTCTTCACGTCCCTACGCGCGGAGATCGACAAGGGGGATACCTCGGGCTTCACGCAGGCCCAGAGGGCGGGGTTGCAGGCGTTGTTCGCCGGGCGTGACGAGGTCATCACCCTGCTCGCCCGGAGCGACCCGGCTTCCGCCGACCGCCTGTCCGACATGACCGTGGCGTACCGCAAGGCGGTCGGCGGCTGAGGCGGTGGGCTCAGAAAGGCGGAAGGAGCAGAGCTAATGTCCGACGACTTCCAGAACATCACCGTCATCGCCAACCCGGAACAGGCGCAGGTGCGTGACGGCTCAAGAAGGCACTCCAAAAAGTTTCCCTTCCGTCTTTCCGCCGCCCCCACCCCCGAGTGGGTCGCCATCTTTAACAGGGAGTGGTCGACGAGGTCGGCGCCGAACCGGGCGGCCGGCGTCCACGGGGACATCCTGATACTGGAATGTGACATCGAGGAGTTGCCCCTGCTCGCCGAGAATTTAGAAGACGACCTGGCCGCCGCCAACCGACAGTACCGGGAGCGTCTGCGGCGGCAGGGCGTCCACGACCGGCGGGCGGGTCGGGAGGGGCGGGAGCGGGAGCGGGCTGACGATAACGCCGCGATAGACGAGGCCCTCGGCAGCCTGAAGAAAAGGTGAACGGGTATTAAGCCGACCGGGTTCAAGGCGCGGGTTGATTGCAACCGGTGCGCCGGCCGGCCGCAACGAACGACAGTCCGGGGGTGACGTATTAAAACGACAGAGGCAGTCCCGACCATCATGGTGGCCGACGACTCGGAGGACATACGCGAGCTGCTGCGGTTTCAACTGACCCGACTCGGATACAGGGTGGTCGAGGCCGCCGACGGGCGCGAGGCCGTGGAAGCCGTGAGGAAAGAGCGCCCCGCCCTGATCCTGATGGACTTGACGATGCCCGTGCTCGACGGGTTCGAGGCGACGCGGCTCATCCGCCGGATAAAGGGGGGCCGCGCCGTCGTCATCCTGGCGTTCACCGCGCTCAGCAGCGGCGCGAGCCGCGCGAGCGCGCTCGCCGCCGGGTGTGACGACTTCGTCCGGAAGCACATCGGCATGAGTGAGCTGTCCGCCCTGCTCGCACGACATCTGGGCGGCGGCCGTGCCTTACCGAACAGTTAGGTAGAAAATTGTCCACCGAAAACCTCCACGCGCTGGCGGCACTGATCAGACAGGAGCGCGACACCTTACTCGCCCGGTGGCGGGACGAGGTGCGGCAACTCGCCGTGGCGCACGGGCTCGACGTGCCGACCTTAAACGACCACATCCCGGACTTACTCGAAGAACTTGCCGACGAGCTGGCGGCACACGTGGACGAGTCGATGGTCGGGGAGTTGAAGAAGAACTCCGTCATCCACGGCCTGGACCGGCTCCGGCTCGGGTTCGACGTCGAGGAGGTCGTGGCGGAGTACAACGCCCTGCGCGGCGTCATCCAGGACCTCATCGAAAGGCACAACCTGAGTCTGCGCGGGCCTGTGAACCGCACCATCAACCGCGTCATCGACATGTCCATCGGCCTCGCGGTGAAGACGTACGCCGCGCAGAAGGCCCTGGAGATACAGCAGCGGCGTGAGGAGCACCTGGCCTTCGTCGCACACGACCTCCGGTCGCCTCTCTCGGCCATCGCGATGGCGGCCCAACTGCTCGCGGCTACGATCCCCGACGCGGCGAAGGACGAGCGCGCCGCGGCCCTGCTGGAGACGATGCACCGCAACGTCGGCCGCTTGAATTCACTCGTCGTCAAAGTGGTGCAGGAGGAGGTAAACCTGAAGGCGAAGCTGGACGAGAGGGTGGAGCGGCGTGAGGTAAACCTGAGGGAGCTGGTCGAAGCGCTCGTCAAAGACCTGCGCCCGCTGGCCGACGCCTCGAACCTGCATCTGGTTAACGAAATACCCGAGGGGCTGACGGCGTTCGCCGACGCCGGCATGGTGTCGCTCATCTTCCAGAACCTCATCTCGAACGCCATCGACTACACACCGAACGGGAGAGTCGTCGTCGGGGCGAGGGCGGGCGAAGGTTCGGCCGCCGTCGAATGTTGGGTCGCCGACAGCGGCGCGGGGATTCCGGCAGACCGCCTGGAGAAGGTGTTCGACAAATTAGAGAGCGACCCGGGCAGGCGGAGCGGCATGGGGCTCGGCCTCGCCATCGTCAAGCAGTTCGTCGAGGCGCACGGCGGCCGGGTCTCCGTCGCAAGCGAACCCGGTCAGGGCTCGACCTTCCGATTCACGCTCCCTCCCGGCACGGAGTAGGGCGAGAACAGCGGGGCGCGGGTTAAGCGCCCTCGAAAGAGACTACACTCACGGACGAAAGGCGGTAACGAATGATCGAATATAACGACCAACAACTGACGTGCGCCGACTGCCACCGGGACTTCACCTGGACGGCGGGCGAGCAGGAGTTCTTCCACGAGAAGGGCTTCACCAACTCTCCCAAGCGGTGCAGGGAATGCCGGCAGGTCAAGAAGGAGCAGCGCGGCGGCGAGAGGAAAGGCGGCAGGGATTGAGCGCCGCCCAGTACACGTACGAGGTGGCGTGGTCTGAGGAGGAGCGGACTTTCATCGCGCGGGTCAAGGAGTTCCCGTCCCTCGAAGCGCGCGCCGACAGCCGCGGCGGAGCCCTGCGCGCGCTCAAAAGCGTCGTCTACGCGGTGGCGAAAGACCTGGTCGATTCCGGCGCGGGGTCTACCGAACCCCCTTCCCCCGATACCCGATGAGTCCCGCCGCGACGGCAACAGAGGTCAGCCGCCTGGAGGGCCGGCCCTTCTTTCGTGCCTCGCGCGGTTTTCATTCGGGTGGAGGTGAAGCGGGCTTTCGACACAGAGACACGGATGGCGAAGCAGGTCAGAACCGCCCGCGGTAGCGGGTGGGCCTTCGCCATACGGAGCATCCGATGGCACCGGCCCACCCGCTACCGCGGGCGGTTCTGACCCGTTTGTCACGGTCGCATCCGAAGGCACGCCGCTCTAACTCAACCGACTGTGCCTCCGCGTCTCCGTGTTAAATCGCTCCCGGTTTCACTCGACTGCAAACCTTGCGGGCGTCTGCTTAACCCTCCGGCGCGCACTCCTCCCAGGCTTCGATGTCTTCCGTGATCTTCGTCGCGAACCATTTTTGGAATTGCACGTCGGCCAGCAGGGCGCGCTCCAGGATGCCCTCCGCGACCCCGTCGAGGGTTGACGCCTCCGCCGAGGTCTCGTTGCGGTAGGCGGTGTACTCGCCGAGCATCTGCCAAAGCCACGGGTGGACTCGGACGTTCACCCTTTCGGGCTCGTGGTCGGGGTCGGCGGCGAACCGCTCCGGCGCAGTCCACGACAGCGGGTCGAGGAGGCGGATGCTGACGCGGTGGCGGCCGCTCTCCCCGTCCACCCAGACGCCGTTGACCTCCGCCAGCAGCGACCCGCCGAAGGGCGGCGAGACCTGTAGCCCCATGCCCTCGGGGATGGGCTCGTCCACGTCCAGCGTCGCGCCCGCGTGGCTCACCACGACGGTGTGTGCTTGCAGGACGCGCGTGCGCCCCTCTTCGACGGGCACCTCGACCCGGACGGGGAAGCGCATCCTGACCCGCCTGTTCCTGCGCAGATTCGCGCCGCGCTCTTGCCGGTATTCGTCTTTCACTTCGGTCGTGTCGGCAGACTCCCGCCGGGGAGGTTGGGTGAGATACGAGCTTTCCACCTCGTGGATAAAGCTCTCAAGGTAAGTTCAAAATCTGTTCGGGCGTAAGGGCGACGGTGGCGTCCGCGCGGGCTCTCGTTCGCGCGAGGCCCGACCAACATCCTACCCGACCGCGTTAACGGTGTCGAGATAAAACTCCGCGGGGCTGCGCGCGCGGCGGGAGGCCGGGCGCAAGTTAATGCCGGACGCCCCAGACGGCCTGCGTCAGTGCGAGCGGGTCGATGGGCTTCCTCAGATGTGCGCTGAAGCCTGCCTCGGCCGAACGCTCCCGGTCGTCGTACATGTCGAAGCCCGTCACCGCTATCATCGGGGTGGCCCGGTACTCCGGCAACGCCCGCAGCGCGCGGGCCAGGTCGTGCCCGGTCATCCCCGGCATCCCGATGTCGGAGACGATGACGTCGAAGTGCCTCGACACGGCGGTCGTGAGTGCGTCCGGCGCCGAGTGGGCGGTCGAGACCGTGTAGCCCGCGTGGCGGAGCACCGCCGCCAGCAGGTCGGTGATGTCCGGGTTGTCGTCGACGACCAGCGCCAGACCCTTACACTCCTGAAGGCGCAATTCCGGCTCCGCCTGCGGCGTGCCGACGAAAGCGAATGCGACCGCGGCCTGTGCGCTCATGCGTGTACCTCACCTTTCGTAATCGGGGACAGCCCATTACACAGTCGACCGCCGGGCGGGTGGTTACCGGCCCTTTGCTTTTACGTTGCGATAGGCCGTTCCCGAACGTCGCCGTCAGACCGAAAGGAGCCCTGCGATGACCGATTCCAACTCGTCGAGCGCGAGCGGCTTGAGCAGGTAGACGTCGCAGCCCGCCTCCAGGGCGGCGTCCCTCATCCCGTACGTGTCGAAGGCCGTGACCGCCACGACCGGCACGTTGCCGCACCTGTCCCTCAACTCCCTGATCCTCTCCGTGGCCGCCAGCCCGTCCATGACGGGCATGTTCAAATCCATCAGGACGAGGTCGGGGCACTCCCGCGCCGCCACCTCGACGGCCTCGCGCCCGTCGGCCGCCTCGACGACGCGGTAGCCGCGGTAGGCGAGCGTGCGCCGCAGCACGGCGCGCGTGTCGGCCGAGTCGTCTGCGACCAGGATAGTTGCGGACGCCGTCAGAGGGCCTGTCTTTGGCATACGACCTCCGGGGCTTTGTGTGGGGGAATCGTCGGGGAGCGAAAAAGGGGGCGAGTTTGATTATACACTCGCCGGGTCTTATCGGCACCCGGCGCGGCGGCGGGTGTTCGGCCGCACCCGGCCTGTAAAAGTTAAGCCGGGCCGCCGGATTCTTTGAATCATTTCTCAAAGTGCGGCGTACTTTCCGCGCCCGTGCGACATCAAAATGGCTCCCGGGCTTGACGAGCCGGGCGCACGGCAGAAGCGCCCGCCCGCCGAGCCCTTTCCACATTCAGGGGGCCTCGCGTGAAGAACGAAATAAGGACAGGGAGAGTCGCGCTGACCGCCTTTGCGGTGGGCGCCGTCGCCGCGGTGGTGATGCTTCTGGGCGGCCCGAAGGCGCCGCGCCGGATGTGGGCGCCTTCGGCCTTAGACCCCGTCCCCGCCTCTTCGGCCGCGGCGGAGGGCACGCCCTGGGGCCAGGCGGCGCAGAGGGTGGCGGAAGACCGCGGCGAGCCCACCGGGAGGCAGGCGAAGGTCGAGGTGCCGACGCAGCTCAAGCACTACAGCGACACCAGACGCTTCCTCGCCATCCAGGTGGCCGAGTGGAAAGAGCACCGATTCGAGACCCCGCACGACTACGCCGGCCTCGCAGGGATGATCCGCGGGGGCGAGCTGGTCGAGGTGCCGGCCGCGACCGAGAGCTACGTCCTCTACGGCGTCGGCGCGCTCGCAGACCCCGAGCCCTTCACACACTACGACAAGTCGGCGCGGGAGAGCGTCGCGATTCTGGACGAGGCGGAACTCGGCGGCGAGCGCGCCCGCCTCGCGGACTCTTCGGCGCGCGCCCGCGCCGAGATCGACGCGCTGAGGCAAGAGGACGCGTCCCTCGCCAAGGGGGAGCGCTCGCGCCGCGCCGCGCTCCGTTCGCAGGTGGCGAAGAAAGAGAAGGCGCTCAAGGCCGAAGAGGAGCGCGCGGGACTGCTCGAATCCTTCTACGGGGACGCCGAACGCCGGGGCGACCTCTTCGCCGAGCGGCAGTCTTTGACCACTCTGGCCTCCGATTTCCACGGGCACAGGTACGACCTCGCCGACGGGCGCTCGCGCAGGGAGATGAAGGTGCGCATGCTCGCGCACCTGCGCCCCGAAGCGCTCGCGGTGTTGAAGGAGCTGGCCGAGTCCTACCTCGGGAGGTTCGGCCGCCCGCTCCCCGTCACCTCGCTCGTGCGCCCGGACGAGTACCAGCAACGCCTGAGCAAGTCGAACTCCAACGCCACGCGCATCGAGACCCCGCCCCACTCGACGGGGCTCGCCTTCGACATCCTCTACCGCTACATGACGGCCGAGGAGCAGGAGTACGTCATGGCCGACATCGCGCGGCTGCGTGACGAGGGGCGCGTCGAGGCGCTCAGGGAGAACCGCGACCACTTCCACGTCTTCGCCTTCGTAGACGGCCGCCGCCCCGACGAAGAGCTGATCGCCGCGTCGCTCGGCCATTCGGCCGCGGCCCGTGTCGTTGAGGAGTCAACTCCCGCCGAGCGTCCCGCGAAAAAGGAAGAGAAGGCGGAGAAGGCCGCGGCCGGTAAAGCCTCGAAGAAGGAGTCGCCGAAGAAGGCGGCCAAAGAATCTGCGCGGAAGGGGAGCAAGCCGGCGGCGCGGAAGGAACCGGCGAAGAAGGCGAGCGCAAAGCCCGCGGGGCGGAAGCGCAGGTAGCGGAGGCGGCGGCCGATACACACGCGGCTACTGCCTCGCGGCCCGCGCCTTCTTCAACACGCCAACCACGTCAGACCTGTCGTTCGCCTCGGCCCACGCCAGGGCGTCACGCCCGCCCCTGTCTTTAACGTCTACCCTCGCCCCTCTGGCAATCAGCTTGCGCACGAGGTCGGCGTGGCCCCGGGCCGCGGCGCGAATCAGCGCCGTCTGGCCGTTGCTGTCTCGCAGGTTAACGTCCGCGCCGGCCGAGAGCAGAACTTCGGTCGTCTCCTGATGTCCCGCCGCGGCCGACGCCATCAGCGCCGTCTGGCCGCGGTCGTCCCGCGCGTTCACGTCGGCCCCGCCGCGCAGAAGCTTCCGGCTGATGTCATTACGGCCCCGCGCCGCCGCGCCGATCAGCGCCGTCACTCCCGACCCGTCCCTCACGTCCGGACTCATCCCCGCCGCGAGGAAGAGTTCGACCGCGCCCGTGTCGCCCCCGTCCACGGCCCGCGCGAACGCCGCCTCGTCGAAAGGGATGTTCTTCTCCGCCAGCCGCTCGCGGGCGGCGAGTTCTTGAGGGCCGACGGCCGGCGTGGCGGCGACTTCGGGCCGGAGGTTGGTGTTCTCCGCGGGCGTGGGGCTCGGGGTCGGGCGCGGGGTGCCGCCGACCGCCGGCCGATTCGTTTGCGTCACGACGCCCGTATTGCCTCCGGGGAGATACAGGTAGAGCAGGGCCGAGAGCGTGACCAGCCCGGCGAGCAACACGCCCCCCACGGCCCACCTCTTCACGCCGCCGCCGCGCCGCTTACTGACCCGCGTATCTTCCGGCACGGGCACGACCAACGGGGGGCCGGGCCTGCGGTAAGGTTCGGGGGCCGCGGCAGTCATGCCGGTCATGTTAGCCACGTCGGCCCGGGCGCGGGCGACTCCCACCCTCGTAGTTTCGTCGTCGACCGACGCGACCGTGTGTGCCGCGCGCGGCGCCGTGTCGTGCAGTTGGACGCGCATCTCGGAAGCGTCGCGCGGCCGGCTGTCGATGTCGAGCGCCATGGCGCGCATGAGGGCCGCGGACACGGAGGCGTCCACGCCCTGTCTGATCTGGTGCGGGGGGCGCAGCGGGTCGGGCCGGCCGTTGACGACCGCCGTGGCGCGTGAGAGCGCGTCCGGCGGGCTCGCGCCGGTCAGGAGGTGGTAGAGGGTCGCCGCGAGCGAGTAGAGGTCGCTGCGCTCGTCGGTGCCGGTGCCCTGCATCTGCTCCAGCGGCGAATAGGCGGGCGAGTAGCCGAGCAGGCTGGCGTCGCCCGTGCGCGTCATCTGCCCGGCGCTCCCTTTGGCGAGGCCGAAGTCGAGGAGGACGACGTGGCCGGGGGATACTATTTTGAGGTTGGACGGCTTGATGTCCCTGTGCAGCACGGGCGGGCGCAGGCCGTGAAGGTATTCGAGCGCGCCGAGGAGTTGTTCGGCCCAACCCAGCACCTCCGCCGGGGCGAACGCGCGGCCGAGTTCGAGCAGGCGGCCGAGGTCGTCGCCGGGGATGAACTCCATCACGAGGAACAGCCCGCCCCGCTCTTCGAAGTGGTCGAGCACTTTGGGCAGCGCCGGGTGGCGCAGGTTGGCGAGCAGCCGCGCCTCGCGCCCGAAGGCGCGCCTCAACTCGTCCGTCTCGACGAGCGTCTCCTTCAAAGCGACGGAGCGGCTCAGCCGCTCGTCGAACGCCTCGTAGACCGCGCCCATGCCGCCCCGGCCGAGCGGGCGGATGACGCGGTAACGGTTCTGTAGAATCGTGTCCGAAGTGAGCATAAAACCCCGCCGTTATTTCAAGTCTCGCATGACCGCCGGATGAATTATATTGGCGGGTAGAATTTTAGCCCGAGCCGCCTCCAAACGCCCCCCGGCGTGGGGGCTCTTGAGCGCCGCGGGGGATTTGCCGCAGGAATCGCCTCCCGGCTTTTAACTTACTCAGGCCCGAAGTATGAAAAACGAGACGCGGAAAGGTTTGAGGCGGGGCGAGCCCCACAGCGAGAAGGCGGGCGAGGCCGCGCTCGACTCCGGCGGCCGTGCGGCCGTCTACCGCGCGCTGCTGGGGCTGACCTGTTCGCGGTGCGGGGGAGTGATTCGGGAGGGCGAACTCTTCACGAGGGAGGCCGGGCCTGCGGGCGGCCTGCCGCTCCTACGCCTCTGCCGCGGCTGTGTGCCCTTCAGGGCGGGCGGCGGCCTGCTCGACGCCCTGCTCGCGCCTGACAGTGGAGACGAAAAGTCCCCCGGCGCCCCGGCCGCCGACGTGAGGGAGAAGGCGCTCGCGCGGCTCGGCCCGGCCCTGGCCGCGGGGAGAAGGCGGCGCAAAGATCAGGCCGGGTGACGCGCCCCCCTATTGCAGTTGGCAGTTGAGTGAAAGCGAGAACGATTTAACACGGAGACACGGAGACACAGAGACACAGCTTGTTGTTATACCGCTTCAAGCTGTGTCTCTGTGTCTCCGTGTCTCCGTGTTAAAAGCTAACTTCATATCCACCCGGATGAAAACCTCACCTCAAAGCGCGTACTCGTAATCAACCGTCAGAAGGGGTTGGTCTGAGGTTTGACGGCCGGGCCTCAGAAGAGGGAGCGCACCCAGCCGCCGTCCACCGTGACGGAAGTGCCCGTGATGTAGCCGGCGCGCTCCGAAGCCAGGAAGGCGGCCAGGGCGGCGAACTCGCGCGGCTCGCCTAGACGCCGCATCGGAATCTCCGCCTCCCAGCGTGCGCGCGCCTCGGCCTCGGTGACGCCTTCGCGCGCCGCGGCGGCGCGGGCCAGCTCTTCGACGCGCTCCGTGCGCGTGTAGCCGGGGAGCAGGTTGTTGACCGTGATGCCTTCGGCGGCGACCTCGTCGGCGAGCGTGCGGGCGAAGCCGGTCACGGCGGCCCGCAGGCTGTTCGACAGCATCAGGTTCGCGACCGGCTGTTTGGCCGCGATGGACGTGACGTTGAGGATGCGCCCCCAGCGCCGCCCCCTCATCCCGGGCAGCACCGCGCGCGTCAGGCTCAGCACGCTCGTCAGGGTCAGGCGCGTCGCCGCCTCCCAGTCCTCAGCGCTCAGACTCTCGAAGGTGCCCGCGGGAGGCCCGCCCGCGTTCGTCACGAGGATGTCTATGCGCCCGAAGCGTTCGAGCCCGGCGCCGACGACGCGCGACACGTCTTCGGGCGACGAAACGTCGCCGGCCACGCCGAGGACTTCGACGCGCGAGGCGCGCTCTATGTCGGCGCAAGTCTTCGCCAGAGTTTCCGCGCCGCGGGCGCAGAGCACGAGCGACGCGCCTTCGGCCGCCAGCTCCTCCGCGACGGCGCGGCCGAGCCCGCGGCTGGCGGCGGCGACCAGCGCGACCTTGCCCTTGAGCCCCAAGTCCATCGCTACTTCCGCCTGAAGTAATCGTCCGTCTTGTCGAGCCAGTCCTGCCGCGGCGGGCTAAAGACGTCCACGTCGAGCGTGTCTTCGAGCGCCTCCGCCTTGTGCGGGACGTTCGGAGGGATGTGCAGCACCTCGCCCGCGCGGACGTCTATCGGCTCCGACTCCTCGTCGCCGACCCAGAAGCGCAGCACGCCCTCAAGGATGTACGTGAGCTGCTCGTTGTGGTGCGAGTGCAGGGGCACGACGGCGCCCGCCTTGAGGTAGACGTGCGTCAGCATCGCCTGCTCGCCCGTGATGATACGGCGCTCGATGCCGTCGGTGACGTGCTCCTTCTCCATCTCGTCCCAGCGGAACGTGCGCACGCGCTCTCTCTGCTCCATCGCCCCCTCCTCGGCCGCGGTCGTCGGTTACGGAAGAGCGCCATGCTACCGCGTCGCCCGCCCCGGTGTCATCAACGAGAGCGCCTGCTCGATGTCGGCGACCACGTCCCCGACCTCTTCGATCCCGACCGAGATGCGCACGAGGCCGTCGGCGATGCCGAGCCGCCGCCGCCGCGCCGGGGCCGTCTCGCGGTGCGAGGCGGTGGCGGGGTGCAGCACGCCCGTGAAAACGTCGCCGAGACTCGTGGAGCGCACGCACAGTCGGAGCGCGTCCATGAAGCGGAAGGCGGCGTCGAAGCTGTCCTCCTCCAACTCGATTGCGACGAGCGCCCCCGCGTGCGGCGCCCGCAGCGTGCGGCGCAAAAGCTCGACGGACTCGGGCCGTGAGTCCAGCCCCGGGTAATGGACGCGCCTGACGCGCGTGTGCGCGGAGAGGCTTTCCGCGAGCCGCCGCGCGTTCGAGCACTGGCGGTCGAGCCGCACGGCCAGCGTCTTCAAGCCCCTTAAAACCTCGTGCGCCTCCCACACGCCGAGCACGCCGCCGGCCAGTTTCATCACGCCGACCAGCGCCGCCGCGTCCGACGCCTCGCGCGCGACGACGAGCCCGCCCATCACGTCGGCGTGCCCGCCGAGGTACTTCGTGGCGCTGTGCACGACGAGGTCGGCCCCGTGCTCCAACGGCCGGCAGAGGTAGGGCGACGCGAACGTGTTATCGACCAGGAGGCGCGCGCCCGCCTCGCGCGCCACCTCCGCGCAGGCGTCGATGTCGCAGACCTTCAGCAGCGGGTTCGAGATCGTCTCGGCGAGCAGCACCGCAGGCCGCACCTCCCGCGCCTTCTCGCGCAGCTCCCCGGGGCGCGTGAAGTCAGCCGTCACGGTGTTGACGCCGAACGAGCCGAAGACCGTGTAGAGCAGCTCGGTCGTCGCGCCGTAGAGGTCTTGCGAGGCGAGGACGGTCGAGCCCGGCCGAAGCTCGCAGGCGAAGAGCGCCGCGTGCAGCGCCGCCATCCCCGTCGCGTAGGCGCACGCGGCTGCGCCGCCTTCGAGCAGGCGGAGGGCCTCCTCCAGAGCCGCCGTCGTCGGGTTGCCGTAGCGCGTGTAGACGAAACCCGCGTCCTCGCCCGAGAAGACGCGGTCGACCTCGACCATCGAGCCGTAGGTGAAGGTGGAGGTCGCGTAGATGGGCGTCGAGACGGGCAGGCCGCGCGGCGGCGGCAGCCGTTCGCCCGCGTGGACGAGTTGGGTCGTGATGTCCCGGCCTTCGATGGTTCGACTCATAAATAAAAACTCCCGCGCTAAGGAAGGCGCAGGAGCGAAGAGTTTCCCGGTCGGTTCCTTAGCAGTTTTTAACGTGGAGCAAGTCTCGCGAAATCGCCACGGTGGCTACACGATAGAGCGGGCCGCCCGTCCCGGTCAAAACAAAAATCCTTATCGGTAGATAAATCGTATTTGGAGGCGACTGACGCAAACGAACAGACGGGTCAGAACCACCCGCGGTAGCGGGTGGGCCTGTGCGATACGGCTCTGCTGGGTTACACCGGCCCACCCGCTACCGCGGGTGGTTCTGACCTGGTAGCGCTCGCCCTTATAGCGGCGTTCACACGGACGCGACGGCCGCGCCGGGAGCGCGGGCATCCTGCCCGCCGAAGCGTGCTGAAGCACGCTTCACCGTGCAGCGCTCTCTCCCGACGTGGAGGTTTAAAGTCTGACGGCTTTCGCGCTTTCGCGCTCATGGCGGGCAGGATGCCCGCGCCCCCGGCGTGAGGTCGCACCCGAACGCACGCCGCTGTAATTTATCGCGCGATAAAAATTATTACTTTGACTGTCCGCGCCGCGTGCCTTAGAGTTCCGGCTCCATGCCGTCTGTCTCGAACATGCACGAGTGTTGTTGTTGTCCGCGCGCTTTAACGTAGCGCCGGGCACTCGTCGTTTACCGTGGCGATTTCGCGAGACTTGCTCCACGTTAAAAACTGCTAAGGAACAGTGGTCAGGCATTTTCAGCTCCTGCGCTTCTCCTTGGCGCGGGAGTTTTTGTTTATGGCCGTCGCAAGGAGAGAGAACAGGGTCGAGCGCGCCAAGCGCGAGCATCGCCGCGCTTGAGAGAAGGGGACTGCTGGCGGCACGCTTCGGCGTGGAGGAGTTAGTCGTACCGGGAGGGACGGATGGGCGTGAACATCGAACCGACGTCTGAGGCCGACTGTACCTTCGCCCGGGACGAAGGGTTTCGTGTGAGCGGCGGCGAGCTGCGGCCCCTGACGCTGCGCTACGCGACGTACGGCGCGCTCAACGAGCGGCGGGACAACGCCGTCCTCGTCTGCCACGCGCTCTCGGGCTCGGCGCGCGTGGGCGACTGGTGGCCGGGGCTGTTCGGCCCCGGCCGCCCCTTCGACACGAGACGTTATTGCGTCGTCGGCGTGAACGTCGTCGGCTCGTGCTACGGCTCGACCGGGCCGCGCTCCACGGACGCGCGGACGGGCGAGCCTTACGGCGGAGACTTCCCCGTAGTCACCGTCGGCGACATGGTGCGCGCACAGTCGCTCCTGCTCGAACGCCTCGGCGTCGAGAGGCTGCGCGCGGTCGTCGGCGGCTCAATCGGCGGGATGCAGGCTTTGCAGTGGGCGGTCGATTACCCCGGGCGGGTCGAGCGGTGCGTGGCGGTCGGGGCGGCGCCGCTGCCGGCGCTGGGGCTCGCGCTCAATCACCTGCAACGGCGGGCCATCATGAACGACCCTCTGTGGCGCGGCGGGCGCTACCCGGACGACGCGCCGCCCGAAGCGGGGTTGGCCCTGGCGCGCGGCATCGCCATGTGCTCCTACAAGTCTGCGGGGCTGTTCGACGAGCGCTTCGGCCGCAACCCCGACCGCGCGGGCGAAGACCCGGGCCGTTCGCTCGGCGAGCGCTTCGACGTGGCCGGCTACCTCGACCACCAGGGGAGGACGTTCACGGGGCGCTTCGACGCCAACTCCTACCTCGTCCTCTCGAAGGCGATGGACACGTTCGACCTCGCGCGCGGTTACGCGTCGGAGGAGGCGGCGCTGCGGCGCGTCACCGCGCGCGTGTCGCTGGTCGGCATCACTTCGGACTGGCTCTTCCCGGCCGGCGAGGTGCGCGCGCTGGCGCGGCGGATGTCTGCGGCCGGAGTCTCGTGCCGCTACGAGGAGCTGGTCTCGTCGCACGGGCACGACGGCTTCCTCGCGGACGCGGACTTGCTCGCGCCGCTCTTGAGTAATGCGCTGTCGGAGGAGATTACCTCGGCTGTCGGCCACGCTGCATAGCGGTCAGTACCACCCGCGGTAGCGGGTGGTACTGACCTGTTTGTTTAGAGCGCGGCCTCGCCACGCTCGCCGGTGCGGATGCGGATTACGTCGTTGAGGGAGGTGACGAAGATTTTGCCGTCGCCGAACTTGCCCGTCCGCGCCGTGCGGGTGATGGCGGAGACGACGGACTCCTCGATGTCGTCGGGGATGATGACCTCGATCTTGGCTTTGGGGACGAACTCGATCTGGTACTCCGCGCCGCGGTAGGTCTCTGTGTGTCCGCGCTGCCGCCCGTAGCCCTGCACCTCGCTGACGGTCATCCCTAAGACGTTGACCTCCTGGAGCGCGTTCTTCACCGCGTCGAGCAGGTGCGGCCTGACGATGGCTTCCACTTTTTTCATCCGTGTCTCCTCAAGGGTTGTGATGCGGCGTGGGCGGCGGCGCCCTCGCCGGGGGACATGAGCTGTTCGGAGATGGCGGCCTCGGCGGCGCGCATGGCGGGCTCGGCGAGCTTCGCACCCGAAGGGTCGGTCACGTAGAACACGTCGAGGGCGTCGCTCTTCTCGGTGGCGACTTTGGCGCACACGATGTCGAGGCCGAGCCCCGCGAGCGCGCTCGCGATGCGGTAGGCCAGGCCCGGCTCGTCGGCCGCGCGGACTTCGACCACGGTCGAAGAGGGCGAGCCCACGTTGTCGCAGACGACCTGCGGCAGCCTTCGGCGCGACTGCCCGGCCGCGTTCCTGCGGCGCGGCGCGTTGTGCGTGCGCCAGCGCTCGACCGCGGCCGCCACGTCCGACTCGCCGCGGATGGCGTCGCGCAAGGAACGCTCGATGGCCGGGTAGCGGTACTCGTCCACGGCCTGGCCCGTGGCCGCCGCGCGCAGCGCGAACACGTCGATGGCTACGCGGTCGTCGCGCGTGTTGACCTCGGCGGCGAGAATCTCGACGCCCTGCGCGGCGAGCGTGCCGGCGATGTCGGCGAAGAGCCCGTGCCGGTCGCGCGCGCAGACCGTGAGCTGCGTGCTCGCGCCGTCGTGCTGCCGCCACTGCCAGCCGAACGCGTCATCGCCGAGCCTGCTGATGAGGCGGAGGTGCGCCGCCGCCTCCTCGGGCCGGCTCGTGCGCCGGTAGCGCTCGGGCAGCAGCGCGATGTGGCGCTCGACCTCGCTCGGCGGCAGCTCGCCCCCGAGCGCCTCCACCACCCGCTCCTTGTAGTGCGCGAGTTCCTGAGCCTTGTCGGCGGGCGCGCAGCCCTCCGTCAGGTGCGCCCGCGCCCTCTGGTAAAGCTCGCGCAGCAGCGCGCCCTTCCACTCGCTCCAGACGCCGGGGCCGACCGCGTTCAGGTCGGCGTAGGTCAAGAGCAGAAGCATGTTCAAAGCGTCGGGCGACCCGACCTCGGCGGCGAACTCCCCGGCCGTGCGCGGCTCCGTCAGGTCGCGCCGGAAGGCGGTCTGCGCCATCGAGACGTGGAGCCTGACGAGCAGCACGACCTTCGCGGCCTGCGCTTCGGAGAGCCGCAGGCGCCGGCAGATGCGCTCCGCGATCCTCACGCCGCGCGGGATGTGGCCGCGCCCGCGCCCCTTCCCGATGTCGTGCAGGAGGACGGAGAGGTAGAGGAGCGCCGTGTCTTCCACCTCGTCGAAGACCGTGCGGAGCGGCGCGCGCGCGAGGTCGGCCGCCGCGTCGAGCTCGTCCAACGCCTCGACCGCCTTCAGCGTGTGCTCGTCAATCGTGTAGTGGTGGTACTGGTCGTGCTGGATGAGCAGGCTGATGCGGCCGAACTCCGGCAGGTAGCGGCGGAGGAAGCCGACCTCGTCCATCATCCGCAGCGCGCGGCCCGCGCGCCCGCGGCGGCGCAGGATTTTGAGGAACGAGTTGGCGATCTCGGCCGACTCGCGGAAGCCGCGGTCGACGGCCGTCAGGCTCCGGCCCAGCGCGTCCCGAAGGGTCCGGCTGAGCGGCACGTCCGCCGCCTGCGCGAGCGTGAAGGCGTCCATGATGTGCAGGGGGTTGTCGCGGAGCGCCTGCCACTCGTCGTGGAACCACAGGCGGCCGTCGGCGACGTGGAACGTCTCGCCGGAGCGGCCCGGGCGGGTTCGTGTGAACCAGCGGCGCGCGGGGCCGGCCGGCCCTTGCGCGCGCGCGAGGAGCGACTCGCTGAAGAGGTGCAGCTCGCGCGAGCGCCGGTAGTAGTCGCGCATGAAGCGCTCGGACGCCAGAAGGTGCGGGCCGGAGTCGTAGCCGAACTCTTCGGCGAGCGCGGGCTGTAGGTCGAGCGCGAGCCGGTCGGCCTTGCGCCCCGAAAGGAGGTGCGCCGCGTGCCGCACGCGCCAGAGGAGGTCGTAGGCGCGCACGGCCGTCGCGTACTCGGCCTCCGAGATGAGGTCGCCCCCGCGCAGGTCTTCGAGCGTGCGGCAGCCGGTCTTGAGCTGCGCCGCCCACAGCGCCGTCTGTAGGTCGCGCAGGCCGCCCGCGCTCTCCTTGACGTTGGGCTCCTGCAAGCAGACCGAGGCCCCGTGCTTGGCGTGCCTCTCCTCGTAGCCGTACCTGAGCGCCGCCAGGTACTCGTCGGCGTGCTTGCGCCGCTCGCGCCCGACGGCCGCGTGCAGCGAGTCGAGCAGCGCGCGGTCGCCGGCGAGCAGCCGCGTGCCGAGCAGAGAGGTCATGAAGTGCGGGTCGGTGTGCGACGCCGACACGGACTCGGCCACGGTGCGGAAGCTGTGGCCGACGTTGAGCCCCGCGTCCCAGAGCAGGCGCAGGACGCCCTCCGCGAGCTGGCGCGCGTGCGCGGTGCGGCGGCCCGAGTGCAGGAAGAGGATGTCGAGGTCTGAGAAGGGGGCCAGCTCCGCGCGCCCGTAGCCGCCGACCGCCACCATCGCGCACCCGCCGACGTTCGCGCCAGGCGACTCGACGCCGTCGCCCCACTGCGACACCGCGCGGAACGCCGCGTCGGCCAGGAGGTCTAAGACGAAGCTGCGCGCCGCCGCCGTGTGGCACCCGGAGGCGCCGAGCCGAAGCCCGATGTGCAGGCGCCGCTCCTCGACCTTGAGGAAGGCGCGGAAGAGCCGTGCGATCTCGTCGGCGCCCGACAGGCGCCCGCACGCGGCGAGCCGGGCCGCCGCGTGCGCCAGCACCTTCCCGCGGTGCGCCCGCGCGTGTGAAAACTCTGCCTCGCTTATCAACATGTGGTCGGGCGGCCGCCGCTCGCGTGGATTGAAGCACAGGGATTACGGCAGTCGCCGAAACAGCAACCTTCGTTCCGCGCGTCGCGCTTAAACCGTCGGCGGACGGGCGCCGCGGTTAGCCGGATATTACATCAACCGACTCCGCCTCGCGCGAGCAAGTCGCGTGGACAATTTTGTCGCGGCGCCCCGGGGCCGCTGCAGGAATGTAATTGAAGCACGCGCGTCGAAGGCCGCGTCAGCGGCGGTTGACAGAGACTTTACTACCGGTCACGCGCCTCCCACGCTCTCCTTAACCTCTTCCTAAACGCAGGGCGAAAGAAGCTCGCGGACGTTTTTGTCTTCGCCTCCGGCGGGCGCGGACAAAAGTGTTGTTGACGCGAGTCCGCGCACACACTCAACGCGCGCACGCGCGCCGCGCGAATCCGAACCAAGTACGTCTCTTGCCCGCACTTACCCCAAGACGCAACGGCTCGGGCAGGCGGGTGGCACGCGAGTTGTCAATGCTGCGCGCAAAGATGAACCGACCGCGCGGCGCCGGCTCAGTAGGTGGCCGGCCTGACGGCCTCACTATTTCTACAGCCGGAAATGATAAAGGAGACTCAGTAGATGAAGCCCCTGCACAAGAGATTAGTAGCTTTCGCCGCGCCCTTATGCGTCGCGCTCTCGGCCGTCAACGCTCTGGCCCAGGCGCCGCCGGACGCGGGCGCCGACGGGAGGTTGGCGAGACTGGAGGCGGCGGCCGCCGGCGCGCAGGCCGCCGGCGATAACGCCTGGATGCTGACCTGCGCCGCGCTCGTCCTGATGATGACGGGGCCGGGGCTCGCGCTCTTTTACGGCGGGCTCGTCCGCAGGAAGAACGTGCTCTCGACCATGATGCAGAGCTTCGCCCTGATGGCGGTCGTCACCGTGCTGTGGGCGGTCTACGGCTACAGCCTCGCCTTCGCGGAAGGCACGCCGTTCTTCGGCAACCTCGGCTACCTGTTCCTGAAGGGCGTGGGCGCCGAGCCGAACGCCGACTACGCGGCGACCATCCCGCAGCAGACCTTCATGGTCTACCAACTGATGTTCGCCATCATCACGCCGGCGCTCATCACGGGCGCCTTCGCCGAGCGCATCAAGTTCAGCGCGATGCTCCTCTTCACGACCCTGTGGGCGACGGTCGTCTACTTCCCGCTCGCGCACATGGTCTGGGGCAAGGGCGGCTACTTTAACGCCGCCCTCGGCGGCCAGATACCGGCGCTCGACTTCGCGGGCGGCACGGTCGTCCACATCTCCTCCGGCTTCTCGGCGCTCGTCTGCGCGCTGTACCTCGGCGAACGCCTGGGGTTCCCGAAGTCCCCGATGATGCCGCACAACCTTGTGCTCAGCGTGGTCGGCGCGTGCATGCTGTGGGTCGGCTGGTTCGGCTTCAACGCGGGGAGCGCTTTGTCGGCCGGGAGCCTGGCGACGAGCGCGTTCGTGGCGACGCACTTCGCGGCGGCGGCGGCGACGCTCGGCTGGATGCTCGGCGAGTGGGTGCGTACGGGCAAGCCGACCGTGCTCGGAGCGATCTCGGGCGCGGTGGCGGGCTTGGTCGGCATCACGCCGGCGGCCGGGTTCGTGACGCCGATGTCGGGGCTCGCCGTCGGGTTCATCGCCGGGCTGGTCTGCTTCGCCATGGTGACGGAGATTAAAAAGCGTCTGGGCTACGACGACTCGCTCGACGCGTTCGGCGTCCACGGCGCGGGCGGGACGGTGGGCGCGCTCCTCACCGGCGTCTTCGCCACGAGCGCCGTCAACCCGATTTTCAAAGACCCGGGCGGCAACCCGCTCCCGGTCGGCCTGATTGACGGCAACTCGGCGCAGTTAGGTAACCAGCTGGCCGCCGTCGGCATCACCATCGGCCTCTCCCTGTTGGCGACGTTCGTCATCCTGAAGTTGGTCGATCTGCTGGTCGGCGTCCGCGTCAGTCAGGAGGACGAGCTGCGCGGGCTCGACCTCAGCCAGCACAGCGAGGAGGCGTACAACGCGGAATTGGGGGGGCTGCCGCTCGGCGTGACCCACGAGGCGGCGCTGGTGTCGGGCGCGCCGGCCGCCGGCCTCGCCGGCGAATGACGTGAGAGGCGCAGGCCCGCAAAGCGAGCCGCGCGAGGAAACAACATGGCCTACCCGTCGTCAGCTTTGGCAGGCGCGCGACGGGTAGGCCACTGAGAATCGTCCCTCTCGGGAACGATTGCGGGGCAAAAGTTACAACATGCTCAGATTGAAATCAATCGCATGGGTGCTGTGCGCCCTGTGCGCGACGACGCTCTTTGACGGCCGGACGGCGCGGGCGCAGTCCACACTCTTCAACATCCCCTCGACCGACGTGGTGGCGCCGAAGAAGACGTACCTGGAGTTCGACTTCATCAGCCACCTTGAGCCGCACGACGAGGGCGGCTTCCAGGCTTACGTCCCGCGCGCGGTCTTCGGCGCGGGCCGCCGCGTCGAGGTCGGCGTCAACGTCGCCTTCCTCGACGCCGAGTCGCCCGGCCAGCCCGTCGAGTTGCAGCCGAACGTCAAGTACCAGTTCTACAGCGACGAGGACAACGGCGTGTCGGCGGCGGCCGGCGGCGTCCTCTACACGCCCGTCAGGAACCGCGCGGGCGCGGACACGTTCGGCCTCCTCTACACCGTCGTCAGCAAGAAGCTGAAGGGGACTTACGGCCCACGCCTCACGGGCGGCGGCTACGGGCTGGTCGGCCGCGCCGACGGCAACGGGAGCGAGGGCGGGGCCGTCGTCGGCTACGAGCAGCCTTTGCACGGCAGGGTGAGCTTCGTCGCCGACTGGCTGAGCGGCAGGAACCGCTTCGGCTACGTGACGCCGGGGCTCTCCTTCACGCTGCCGCGCTCCGGCGCGCTCTACGCCGGCTACAGCATCGGCAACTTCGGGCACAAGAACAACGCGCTCTTCGTCTACTACGGCATCACCTTCTGACGCCATGCGGGAGGGGGGTACACAATGAATTAAACACAGAGACACAGAGACACAGCTTTGTCTTTAGCCGTGTTTAAGCTGTGTCTCTGTGTCTCTGTGTTTAAATCCCACGCGGGTTAACATGGGCGCCATGAAGACACGGCTGCTCTCTCTACTGCTCTTGTGCGCCCTCCCCACACTCTGCCGCGCGTCAGCACCGGCGGGCGGCCTTACGCTTACACGCTTGGAGACGGACGCGGCCACGCGGCCCCTCGGCATCGACGAACGCGCGCCGAGGCTGAGCTGGGCTCTGGTCGCCGGGCGGCGCGGCGTGGCGCAGACGGCGTATCGCGTCCTCGTCGCGTCGAGGCCCGAACTCGCACGCGAGGGCGGGGCGGACGTGTGGGACTCCGGGCGGGTCACGTCATCCGACCCGTGGGTCTTGTACGCCGGGCCGGCCTTGAAATCCCGGACGCGTTACTACTGGACGGCGCGCGTGTGGGCGGCGGGCGGGCTCGCGAGTGTCCGGGCGCGGCCGGAGTGGTTCGAGACGGCGCTGCTCGGCGCGGGCGAATGGAGGGGCCGCTGGATCGCGGGGCCGGAACGCAGGGGCGTGCTGACGGAGGCGGAAGGGCAGGCCGACGACGGCGCGGTACGCGCGGCGGGCGAGTTCTGCCGGCCCGTCGGGTGGCTCAAGGGCACCTGGTCGGCGCCGCTCGTCAGGAACAACCAGGGCGACTGCCGCGAGCTTCGTCCCGCGCCGCTGCTGCGCAAGTCGTTCCGAATCTCGAAGCCCGTCGCAAGGGCTCGCGTCTACTCTTCGGGGCTGGCCTACAACCGCCTGACGGTCAACGGCCGGCCCGCCTCCGACAGCGTGCTCGACCCCGGCTTCACAGACTACAGCCGGACGGTGCTCTACACCACGCAGGACGTGACGGCGCTCCTACGGCAGGGCGAGAACGTCGTCGCTTCGGAACTCGGCTCCGGCCATTACGACGATGCGACGCGGACGTGGGACTGGGGCTGGGAGCAGGCCGGGTGGCGCGCGCGGCCGCGCCTTCGGCTCGACCTGTACGTCACATACCGGGACGGGACGGAGCAGTTGGTGAGTTCCGACGACTCCTGGAAGGTCAGCGTGAACGGGCCGACGCGCTACGACAGTTACTACCTCGGCGAAACTTACGACGCGCGGCGCGAAGTCGAAGGGTGGAGCCGGCCGGGCTTCGACGACGCGTCTTGGGAACCGGCGCGCGTGGTGGACGCACCCGCGGGGGCCTTGCGCGCGCAGGCGCACGAGCCCGTCCGCGTCGTGGACGTGCGGCCGCCCGGCAGGCGGACGCAGCCCGCGCCGGGCGTGTTCGTCTACGACACGGGGCAGAACCTCACCGGCTGGGCGGAGGTCAGGGTCAACGCCCCGGCCGGCAGGGCGGTAGAGATTTTCTACTCCGAGAAGCTAGGCGCGGACGGCAGGGCCAGCACCGCGGGGAACGACCTCGTCTTCGGCCAGTTGCAGACCGACTACTACGTGGCCCGCGGCGCGGGCGGGGAGGTCTGGACGCCGCGCTTCAGCTACAAGGGCTTTCAGTACGTGCAGCTCAGCGGCCCGCGGGGCGAGCCGCTGCCGCCGGACGTTTCGGCGACAATCGAGCGCGTCCAACAGGTCAGGACGGGACTTGCTCGAACGTCCAACTTTGAATCGACTAACGGCACGCTCAACCGCATCCACGCCAACACGGCGTGGGCGGTTCAGAACAACATGCACGGCATCGTCACGGACACGCCCGTCTACGAGAAGAACGCGTGGACGGGCGACGCGGCCCTGACGGCGGGCGCGGCGTCGCTGCTCTTCGACACGGAGCGGCTCTACCGCAAGATGTTTCAGGACATGCTCGACGCGCAGACCGCGCAGGGCGAAGTGCCCTTGCTCGCGCCGGGCAACGAGAACTACGGCTACGTCGGCAAGCCCGCCTTCAAGCCGACGGACTGCTGCGGCGCGACGCCCGCGTGGGACGCGTTCTGGTTCGTCATCCCTTGGGAGAGCTGGATGCGCTACGGCGACCGGCGCGCGCTGGAGAAGACGTACCCGTCGATGCGGAAGTACCTGGACGAGTGGGTGCCGCGCTGGACGGACAAGGACGGAGACCGGTTCGCGCACACGTTGACGGCGGGCCTCGGCGACTGGGTTCCGCCGGAGGGCGTGCCGACCATCAACGCGCTCACGTCGAGCGCCTTCTACGCGCACCTCACGCGCATCACGGCCGACGCGGCCCGCGCGCTCGGCAGGCGTGAGGACGCGGCGCGCTACGACGAGCTGTTCGGAAAGATTCGCGGCGACTTCAACGCCCGCTTCTTCGCGCCCGGCGGCTTCTACCGCGAGAAGGACGCCGACCCGTTCGTGCAGTCGGCGCAGATTCTCCCGCTCGCGTTCGGACTCGTGCCCGAGAACCGGAGGGAGGAGGTGGCAGGCCGGCTCGCGGACGACATCATGAAGAACCGCGGCGGCCACGCTTACGTCGGCGTCCTCGGGGCGCGCTACGTCCTGCCCGTGCTCACGGAGACGGGGCACCAAGACGTGGCCTACAGGGTGGCGACTCAAACCACGGAGCCGAGCTGGGGCTACTGGACGGACACGCTCAAGTTCACGGCCCTCGGCGAGCAGTGGCCCGCCGACACGCGCTCGCGCGACCACCACTTCTTCGGCGCGGTCGTGCAATGGTTCTACGAAGACCTCGCGGGCATCCGGCCGCTCGCACCGGGCTTCCGCGTCGTCGAGTTCAGGCCCGAGATTCCGGCGGCGGGACTCGACGGCGTGTCGGCCTCGTACGAGAGCGTCCGCGGCACGGTCGCAGCGAGCTGGAGGCGCACGGCGGCGGGCCTGGAGCTTGACGTGACCGTCCCGCCCAACTCGGCCGGGCGTGTGTACGTGCCCGCGCCGAACCCGCGGGCCGTGAACGGCGCGGTCAAGGCGGTGATTGTGGGCGGGGCGGACTCCTCCAAACTCGTCGGCGTCGAGGGCGGGCGCGCCGTCTACGAAGTCGGCTCCGGCCGTTATCAATTTCGCGTCGCCGACCCGAGATGAAGAGGTTAATGCTACCATCTGGCGACGGCGAGGAAGCCTTCGGCGTCGGCGGGCGGCGGGCGGTTTAGCCGACGCGGCCTTTTTTTAATGAAGTGACGAGAGGAGCAATCATGCCCCGCGGAAAAATCTACGACGACATCACACGGGCCATCGGCGACACGCCGCTCATCCGACTCAGACGCCTCGGCGAGGGCCTGCCCGGCCGCGTCGCCGTCAAGCACGAGGGCTTCAACCCCTTCAACTCCGTCAAGGATCGCATCGGCACGGCCATGATCGAGGACGCGGAGGCCCGCGGCGCCCTGCGCCCCGGCATGTTCATCGTCGAGCCGACGAGCGGCAACACCGGCATCGGGCTGGCGTTCGCGGCGGCCGCGCGCGGCTACCGCTGCGTCTTCACCATGCCGGAGACGATGACCGTCGAGCGCCGCCATCTGCTGCGCGCGCTGGGGTGTCACCTCGTCCTGACCGAAGGCCCGCGCGGGATGCGCGGCGCCATCGAGCGCGCCGAGCAGATACTCGAACGGCTCGGCGACCGCGCCTGGATGCCGCGGCAGTTCGACAACCCCGCCAACCCGGAGATTCACTACCGCACGACGGGGCCGGAGATTTGGGAGGACACGGGAGGCGGGGTTGACGTCTTCGTCTCCGGCGTCGGCACGGGCGGGACGATTACGGGCGCGGGCCGCTACCTGCGCGAGCGCAAGCCCGAAGTCCGAATCGTGGCGGTGGAGCCGGACGAGAGCCCCGTGCTCTCGGGCGGTCAGGCCGGGCCGCACAAGCAGCAGGGCATGGGCGCCGGCTTCGTCCCTCCCATCCTGGACACGAACGTCTACGACGAGGTCATACGGGTCACGAACGAGGACGCCATCGACACGGCGCGAAGGCTCGCGCGCGAGGAGGCGATCTTCGCCGGCATCTCCTCGGGCTCGATCACCTGGGCCGCGCTGCAACTCGCCTCGCGGCCCGAGAACGAGGGCCGGCTCGTCGTCTCGGTCGTCTGCGACTTCGGCGAGCGCTACCTCTCGCACCCCGTCTTCGCGGACGTGCCCGCGCCCGACGCGGCCGAGCTGGAAGGCATTCTGTAAGGTTCGGTTTAAGAGGACAACGCCTGTATCTCGTGCGAGAGGTTGCGTCTGGCCCGCGCCTCGAAACGCTCCGCCAGAGGGTCCGTGTAGTACAGGCGCTCCCGCCGCAGGAAGTTCGTGAGGACTTTCAGCCTCCCCTCGCGGTAGGCGGCCTCCGGCACCCACGAATACTCCCTCCTGATCGCCTCGCGGTAGGCGAGGTATGTCTCCCCCTCCGCCCCCAGGATCGACAGGTCGGCGTCGAGGAAGAGGCCGAGGCAGGGCACATCGCCCTCCGCCTCGTGCCTCTTCGTCGCCAGGATGAGCCGCCGCGTGAGGGCGGCGGTCTGGGTCGGAACCCCCAGCTCGTTCAGCGCGCGCCCGGCCAACTCGGCGCTCTCCTCCTCGTTCGTGCCTCTCCGCGTGTCGTACACGGCGTCGTGGAACCAGGCGGCGAAGCGGACGGCGCCGTAGTCCGCGGCGCCCCCTCCGAACTGCCCGAGCAGCCGCAGCATCTCGGCCACGTGGTGCAGGTTGTGGTAGTGGCGCTCGGGGCCGGAGTAATGGCGGGTCAGCACGCCGAGCCAGCCGTCAGCCAGCCCGCCGGCCTCGTACGCGCCCGTCAGCGCGCGCCAGCCGTCGCCGAGAAACCGTAAGTCAGATTCGGTGACCTGGAGGGAGGGAAGGGTGCTCATTCGATGTCCGAACTCCCCGGCCGGGCGTAAAGTAAAAGACCGGCGCGGCGTAAGGTTAGCACCGAGTCGGCGCCCGGCGCGAAGTCGGCGGGATGACGTGACAGGAGTCGCCGGGATGGGCTATGCTTTTGAAGTGAGCAGTGAGCGGTAAGCGGTGAGCAGTTAAGACAAGAAACTGCTCACCGCTTACCGCTCACTGCTCACTCCCCGGAGAGGTGCAGGAGTGGTTGAACTGGCAGCACTGGAAATGCTGTGTACGGGGAACCGTACCGTGGGTTCGAATCCCACCCTCTCCGCCAGATAACGTTTGCGGCTAAAGCGCGAAGGCCGACGGGCATCACTCCCGTCGGCCTTCGCGCTTTCTGTTTTGAGGCAGAGCGGCGCGGTTAGTCGGAAGAGATTAAACACAGAGACACGGAGACACAGCTTGTCGAGTTAATGTCTTCAAGCCGTGTCTCCGTGTCTCTGTGTTTAAGTCGCTGCCGCTCCGGCGTGCCCGGCGGCGAGCCAGCGCGCGGCCGCGTCGGGGTCGAGCGGGCGGGAGAAGAAGTACCCCTGGGCGAACTCGCAGCCGAGGCCGCGGAGCAGGTCGCCCTGGCGCGCGGTCTCGACGCCTTCGGCGACGACCTGCATGTCGAGGTTGCGCGCGAGCGTGATGATCGTCCGGACGATCTCGCCGTTCTCGTCGCCCTCGCCCATGCGCCCGATGAAGGAGCGGTCTACCTTCAGCGTGTCCACGGGGAAGCGGTGCAGGTAGCTCAGCGACGAGTAGCCGGTGCCGAAGTCGTCGATGCTGACGCCCAGCCCCTGCGCGCGCAGGCGCCCGAGCGTCGCGCAGGCCGCCTCGGCGTGGGACATGACGACGCTCTCCGTAATCTCCAGGCGCAGGCAGCGCGGGTCGAGCGCCGCGTCGGTGAGCGCCTCCGCGACCGACGCCGCCAGCGTGGCCTGCGCGAACTGCTTGCCCGAGAGGTTGACGCTGACGTAGTGCGCGGGGCGGACGAGGCCGCGCGCCTGCCACTCGCTCAACTGTCGGCACGCCTCGCGCAGCACGCGCCGGCCGATCTCGACGATGAGCCCGGTCTCCTCCGCGACGGGGATGAACTCGGCCGGCGGGACGACGCCGCGCTCCGGGTGGTGCCAGCGCACCAGCGCCTCGAAGCCCGCGACCTCTCCTGTTAAAAGAGAAAGTATCGGCTGGTAGACGACGCGGAACTCGTCGCGCTCGACGGCGCGCCGGAGGTCGGTCTCGGTGCGCAGCAGGGCGACGGCGCGCGCGTGCATCGCCTCGTCGAACAGCTCGTGGCGCGCCTTGCCGTTGGCCTTGGCGCGGTACATGACGGTGTCGGCGTCGCGCAGGATGGCTTCGGGGTCTTGATAGCCGGTCGCGCTCAGCGTGATGCCGATGGAGGCCGACGTGTAGACCTCGTGCCCGCCGAGGTGGAAGGGCCGGGCCAGCTCCTCGTGGATGCGCTCGGCCACGCGCGAGGCGTCGGCGTAGTCCTCGATGTCGGTCAGGAGGATGGCGAACTCGTCGCCGCCGAGGCGGGCGACGGTGTCCGTGCCGCGGATGCACTCTTCGAGGCGGCGCGCGAGCTGGACGAGGAGCTGGTCGCCGGCGAGGTGGCCTAAGGAGTCGTTGATGACCTTGAAGCGGTCGAGGTCGAGGAACAGCAGGCCGACCCCCTCACCGTCGCCCGCGTGCAGCCGCGCCAGCGCGCTCGACAGGTGCCGGCGCAGCAGGTCGCGGTTCGGCAGCCCGGTCAGCGGGTCGTGGTCGGCGCGGTGTTTGAGCTGCGCCTGCGCGCGGCGTGCGGAGGTGATGTCCTGGCAGATCGACAGCACCCGCTGCTCGCCGTCCTCGACGACCAGGCTCGTCGCGGCGCGCAGCCAGACCTCACGGCCGTCCCCGCGGCGGTAGCGCTTCTCCAGCGTCGCGTGCCCGGTGCGCAGGAGCAGGTCCCGGTCGAGCCGGGTCGCGTCCTGCGGGTAGGCCAGGTCGTGGAAGAGCGCCCCGATGACCTCGTCCGGCGCTC
>DASVQJ010000405.1:0-46229 GCA_036389235.1 Pyrinomonadaceae bacterium
GACCATTTAAGGTCGGCCGGCCCCCGCGCGGGAGTCCGAGAGACTTCCGCGGTTAGAAGATGAACTTCGCGCCGAGCTGGACGCGACGCGCGTAGTTGTCCTGGTTCGAAGCCGAAATCTTCCCGAAGTCGCCCGACGCCGCGTTGACGACCGGCGCGGGGAAGTACGGCTCGTTGAGGGCGTTGAGCGCCTCGAACCGGAGCTGAACCTTCATGCTCTCGCGGATGAGCACGTCCTTCTTGAGCGTCAGGTCGAGGTTCTTGATGTAGTCGCGGCGGACGGTGCTGAGCCGGTACGGGAACGTCCGCAGGTGGTTGGTCGGCGTCGCGAGCGTGCCGGTCGTGGTCAGCGCGGACGTGAACGCCGCGGTGTTGAACCAGCGGGCCGTCCCCCTCTCGCCCGAAGGGATCGCGACCTCGCCGCCGTTGTAGAAGAGGTCGCCCGAGGTGACGGCGGTCGTCGCGTTATACGCCCCGAACGCGACGGGGAAGCCGCTCTGGAGTTGCAGCGTGCCGCCGAGCTGCCAGCCGCCGAGCACGGCGTTCGTCAGCCAGTTCGCGTTCGAGAAGAACTCGCGCCCCTTCCCGAACGGGAACTCGTACATGGCGCTGAAGGCGAACCGGTGCGGCACGTCCTGGTCGGAGATGAGCTTGACCGGCTCGGGGTCGGCCGCGTTCAGGTACTCGGTGGCCTGGAGCCACTTCGACCAGGTGTAGGCCGCCTGCACGGTGTAGCCCTTCGAGAAGCGCTTCTCGACGGCGAACTGCCCCGAGTGATACCAGGTCTTGCCGTCGTTGTTCGTCGTCAGGATGTCGCCGAACTGCGGGTACGGGCGCAGGAGCTGCGCGCGGGTGATGGTCGGGTCGGCGAACGTGGTGCCCGCGAACTCCGCCAGCCCCGCGAACGGGTTGGCGACCGTCCCCGCGAGGACGCTGTTGTTGGCGACCTGCGCGGCGGTGCGCGAGTTGTCGGTGTTCAGGTACTTGTTCGGCAGGGCGTTGATGTTGCGCACGATCTCGATGTCGTAGCCGTGGTTGCCGACGTACTCGACGTCCGCGACGAAGCCGCCCCACAGCTCGCGCTGGACGCCGATTGACCAGCGCGCCTGCTTCGAGACCTTCGGGTTCTGGTTGAAGAACGAGATGTTGGTTCCGAGGCCCGTCTGCCGCCCGGCCGCGTTGCCGACCGGCTCCAGGATGGTGACGCCGGTCAGGGCGCTGGTCATCGAGGCGGGGATCGGGGCGCCGTTGGCGTTGGTGGTCGTGCCGACGGTGGTGGTGCGCGTGTAGCCGGGCTGGATCACGTCGCCGCGGCGCTCGCCGAGGAAGCCCGCGAAGAGGCCGAAGCCGCCGCGCACCACCGTCCTGTCGTTCCAACGGTAGGCGAAGCCCGCGCGCGGCAGGAACGTGTTCTTGGGCGTGTCGTAGAGCCCGCTGCCGGTGTCCTTGCCCGCGAACAGGAGGCCGCCGGGCGTGTTCAGTTGCGTGAGCCTCGCCTTCAAGTCCGCGTCGGTCAGCGCCGCGAACTTCGCCTGCGCCGCCGCCTGGAAGGGCTGTGTGTAGTTGAAGTCGAAGCCGGAGACGCTCTTGTTCTGGCGCTCGACCAGCGGCGTCTCGACCTCGTAGCGGAGGCCGAGGTTCAGCGTGAGGTTGTTGCTCACGCGGAAGTCGTCGTGCACGAAGAGGCCCCAGGTCTTCGAGAACTCGGAGTAGTCCGAGCGGCGGACGATCTGCTGCGTCCGCGGCAGGCCCAGCAGGAAGGAGGCGAACGCCTGGAGGCCGTTGAAGTCGGCGCCGCTGGCGCTGTTCTGCCTCGTGTACAGGTTGTCGAAGACGAACTGCCCCGTCTGGTCGTTGCTGGAGAAGACGTCGTTCTCGCGGTAAATCCTCTGCTCCGCGCCGAACTTCAGGGAGTGCCTGTCCAAAGCCTTGTTCACGACCGCGCTGACGGCGTGGGAATCGACCGGCCTGTTCTCGTTGCCGAAGGCCGTGCCGAGGACGGTGTTCGCGGGGAAGTCGAAGCGCGGGAAGCGCCTGATGTCGTCGGGGATCAGGCTGTTGAAGGCGGCGGGGAAGCCGAGCTGTGTCAGGTCGAAGCCGCGCGCGTCGAGGTCCTGATCCTGGAAGCGGATGAAGTGGTTGTAGCCGTAGCGGACGTTCAAGACCGTCGTCGGGTTGAGCGTCCACACGTCGTCGATCACGCCCTGGCGCGAGATGAACTTGAAGTTGACGCCCGTGGCCGCGGTGCCGAAGTAGTCGTTGTAGTGGCTGTCGCGGTTGTACGCGCTCCCGCGCACGAAGAGGCGGTTGCTGGCGCCGATGTTCTGGTCGATCCTGAACGTGAAGTTGTCGTAGGGCTTGGTCGTCTCCGTCAACTGCGAGTCGAAGATGTTCCCGGTCAGCCCCGGCTGCTTGGGCTGCGCGAAGAACTTCAGGACGGTCTGCGCCGTCGGGTTGAGGAGGTTCTGCGGGATGACGTTGCCGGGGAACGGGTCGGCGACGAACTGGCCGGCCGTCCCGCTCGGGCGGCGCGTGTAGGGGTTGTAGATGGTGACGCAGTTCGTCGTCACGCCGGGCGGGCAGGCGAAGGCCGAGAAGTCGCCGTTCCTCAGCGCCTGCGTCGGGACGAACACGCTCTGGCCGGCGTCGAAGCGCGGGCGCGAGTCGCGGATGCCCTCGTAGCCGAAGAGGAAGAAGGTCTTGTCCTTGCCGTTGTAGAGCCAGGGGATGCGGACGGGGCCGTTGATGCTGAACCCGGGGCGGTTCGAGTAGGTGAAGGGGCGGGGCTGGGGGATGGGCCGCGACTTGCCGAAGAAGTCGTTGGCCGCCATGCCGCCCGGCTCCGTCCAGATGTAGGCCGTGCCGTGGAGCTCGTTGGTGCCCGACTTGATGGTGATGCTCGTGACGCCGCCCTCGGTGTTCCCGAACTGCGAGTCGTAGGTCGAGGTCTGCACCTTGAACTCCTGCACGATGTCCGACGGCGGCACGTACGAGGCGATGACCTCGTTGGCGTTGGCCGTGGCCGTCGAGGGCGCGCCGTCGATCAGGAGGTCGCTGCGGTTGCCGCGCGTGCCGTTGACGGCGTAGCCGACGATGTGCGTCGGCTCGAAGGGGCGGTCGAGGCGCGTGCTGCCCGTGTAGGCGACGCCGGGCGAGAGGCCGACCAGCGTGTAGGGGTCGCCGTGAACCAGCGGCAGCTCCGCGATGCGCTTGTTGTCCACGGTCTGCCCGAGGTTGGCGTCCGCCGAGTTCAGCTCCGCCGTCCCGGCCATCACGGTGACGGTCTCCTGCGTGCCGCCCAGTTCGAGCGTGATGTCGAGGTCGCGCGTCTCGTTGATCTGGAGCACGACGCCGTCCTGGATGTACTTCTTGAAGCCGGACACCTCGACGATCACCTGGTACGTGCCCGGGAGCAGGTATGGCGCCTGGAAGAAGCCCTCGTCGTTGGTCGTCAGCGAGTTGTTCGTGCCCCTCGCCGGGTCGCTGACCGTCACGGTCGCGCCCGGCACCGCCGCCTTGTTAGGGTCGGTGACCGTGCCCGTGATCCTGCCGCGCGACTCCTGCGCGCGCAGCGCCAACGGGGCGGACGCCGCCAGCAGGAAGGCCGAGAGGGCCGCTGCCAGACTGATCGACTTCACAAATCTTGATCTCATGTTCGTATCTCCAAAATTGGGTTGATGGCGGCAGGCACTCACCTCTGTCAGTGCCGGTTGCTGCCGGCCGTCCGGCCGCGTCCTCGGAAGCTTCACGTTGGCGTGGACTACGTGTGGACGCCCCGGGCGTTTGCCGACGCGCTGTGGGGCCTTGCAAGGCCGCGCGCGCGAACCGGCACTACAAGTTGCTTAGGAGACGAAAACCGCCCTGGGTCGTTCGAAGAGAAGGAAGCGTCGAGGCAGCCAGTATTACCGTCACGGCTCCGACTGCCGGCGCACACAAGCCAATCGGCGCATGTGCTTGAGATCAGGTCAAACCAACTTAACCGGTTAACCCACCTCCCGGGGAGAGTATTTCGACAGCCGCCCGTTGGCAGGTTCTTTACGATTTCGACTCAGACGGTTGACCGGGAAAGTCCGACAAATACCTTACGGAAACGCCTTCACGCCGGGATTAGGATTGCAGTTCTCTTCTCTGTCTGATGTGGGTTCCCGGCGAGAGAATTCGCCGCCCTCAAAAAGGTGCGCGCATTTTCTTACGGAAGGCGTTCCGTGTCAAGAGTTTTTCTACCAAAATTCAACCGCCGCTTTCAATGGTATGACCATTTAAAGCGTTTCCCAGATTCTTGAGGCGCGCGCGACGGTCGATTCGAGAGCGTTTTTTACGCGAAGAACAGCCCTTTTTACGACAGACGGCGAGAGCCGCGCGGCCGGCTCTCGCCGACGCGGCGGCTCGCTTTTTTTGAAATTGGTTCAGGGGCCGGCGGTTGAACTCCTACTGCGTGACCTGCTCGAAGCGCTCCGCGTAGTCCGGCGCGTACAGCTCGACTGTACGCCTGACCCTCGTGAAGAGTGCGCGCTGCTGCGGCTCCACGTCTTTGAACCTCTCGCGCAGGTAGAGCATGGCGTTGAACTCGCCCCAGTACTCGCGGTTCTCCCAAATCTGCACGGGCGTGCCGCCCATCCGCCGCGCAAGCTCGGTCAGGCGCTTGTCCCGCGTGTCGCGGCCGTTGCTGAGGAGGGTCTGGTTGTAGAGGGGCATCAACTGGTTCTGGAGTCGGTAAAGCTCGCCGCTGGTGCCCGCGGCCTGTTTGACGTGCCCGAGTTCGTGCGCGATCTTGGCCGCCGCCAGCACGTTGCCCTCGACGGGGAACGACCCCGAGAGCGGCGAGAGCGAGTACATGACGGGGTAGTAGATGGGGTTCGGGTAGCCCTCGTCGATGCGGCTCCCGAGCGTGATGGTCGCGGCGACGAGTTCGCCCGCGTCGTCCCACCTGTAGCCGCCGGTGCCCGCGCCGTGCCGGTCGTCGTCGGAGACGACGACGGTGAGCGTGAAGCGCGGGTTCGACGCGAAAGCCTCCCACTGTCCGCGACCCGTCTCGGTCGAGAGCAGGTCGTTCTTCCAGGCGAGATAGCGTTCCCTGTACCTGGCGGGGACGGACTCCGTCAGGCCGGCGCCCGGCGCGCGTGCGGCGCTCCGGCGCTTGCCCGGGGCCGGGTCAGCGCCCGCGGCCTCGGCGCGGAAGAGCGGCGCGTGTGCGAGACAGCAGAGCGAGAGAAGTACGGCGGGCAGAAGAATGTTGCGCGGTTTTAGCATCGGGTAGACCTCTCCGGGTTCGTGGCGTGGCCTGCTATAAAACCGTCGGGTGCGAAGCCGTATATAAACAACAGACGGCGTGCGCAAGTCAACGTTTTTGTGACCGGAGAAAGTTCGGCCGGGCGAACCGGTTGTCAGGAGTCGCGTGCGCGGCTCTTGCACGCGAGGCGTTAGCGACAACCGCCCGCGGCGCACGTCTCGGCCCGGCGAGTTTCGAGCGCGCGCCTGACCTGCCCGGCTAAACCCTGGTGCCGGCGCATGAGGTTTTCGAGCTGTTCGCGCTGGAGGGCGAGGAAGGTCGAGGGCGTGAGCGTCTCGACCGTGGCGGTCGTGGGTGAGTTGGTGAGCAGGGCTATCTCGCCGAAGAAGTCGCCGTCTTCGAGCGTCGCGAGGCGGCGGGCGCGGCCGTCTCCGCCCTTCGCGCTGACGGAGACCTGGCCGCGCACGACGATGTAGAAGCGTCGCCCCTCTTCACCCTCTTTAATCAAAGTGCGACCGGCGGGGACGCGCTCGGTGATGAGCGCGCCGGCGATCTCCTTGAGGTAAGCGCGGTCGAGGTCTTTGAAGAGCGGCACTTCGCGCAGGACGTTCAAGTCCGTCACGCAGGGGTCGCCGGCGGAGGAGAGCGCCGTCCCCGTCTGGCGCCGCCACATCGCGGCGTAGGTGCCGCCGCGGTAGAGGAGGTCTTCGTGCGTCCCCTGCTCGGCGAGCCGTCCCTCCTGGAAGACGAGGATGTGGTCGTAGTTCACCACGGACGAGAGCCTGTGCGTGACGGAGACGACCGTGCGGCCGAGCGAGACGCGCTCGACGGTCTCGTTGATGGCGGCCTCGGAGTCAGGGTCGAGCGCGGAGGTCGCCTCGTCGAGGACGAGGAGCGAGGGGTTGCGTATGAGAGCGCGCGCGATGGCGACGCGCTGGCGCTGGCCGCCGGAGAGCCGTCCGCCGCGCTCGCCGACCGCGGTGTCGTAGCCTTCGGGCATGCGCAGGATGACGTCGTGAATCTCGGCGGCGCGCGCGGCGGCCTCGACCTCGGCGTCCGTGGCCCCGGGCCTGCCCATGCGTATGTTCTCGCGGACGCTCGTGTTGAAGAGGAAGCTCTCCTGAAAGACCACGCCGACCTGTTCGTAGAGCGAGTCGAGCCGCGCCTCGCTCAGGTCGATGCCGTCGAAGAGGACGCGCCCTTCGCGCGGGTCGTAGAAGCGCATGAGGAGTTTGAGACAGGTGCTCTTGCCGCACCCGCTGTGGCCGACGAGCGCGACGCGCGTCCCCGCGTGTATGTCGATGGTCACGCCCGCGAGGTCGTCGCGCTCCGGCGTGTAGCCGAACTTCACGCCCTCGAAGCGTACGCCCGAGAGCAGCGGCGGAAGACTGCGCGCCCCGGGTTGTTCGAGGACGGTCGGGCGCTCGTCGAGCAACTCCTGCACGCGGCGCATCCCGCCCGTCGCTTGCAGCAGCGTGGGCGTCACGGCCGTCAGGCCCATTACCGCCGTGCTCACCGTCAGGAAGAGCGCGTTGAAGGAGACGAGCGACCCGACCGAGAGCGACCCGCCGTAGGCCAGGAAGGAGCCGACGCCGACGAGCAGGACGTGGAAGAGCAGCATGCCGATGTTCGGGCTGCGCTCGATGACGTAGCTCAGGAAGTTGAAGCGCGCGGCGAGGCCGGTCACCTTCGCCGCCTGCGCCTCGAAGCCCGCGAGGAGCGGGCGCCCGAGGCCGAAGGCGCGCACCACGGCTTGCGCCCCGAGGTTCTCGTGGATGACGTTCGAGAGCGCCGCCTGCTCGGCCCGCAGTCGGTCGCCCGCCCTGAGGGCACGCGGCGCGAGCAGGCGCGGCCACGCGAAGCAGAGCGGCAGACCCGCCGCCGCGCAGAGCGCGAGCCGCCAGTCGAGCGCGAAGAGCACGCACGCGCTGAAGACCATGTTGATGAGGCAGAGCAGAGCGCCCGGCAGGCCGAGCACGACGGCGTTCTCGACCGCGCTCAAGTCCGCCGAGAAGCGCGACGAGAGGTCGCCCGTCCGCGCGCGCGCGTAGAACTCCGGCGAGAGGCTTTGGAGGTGGCGGAACATGTCGGCGCGCAGGTCGCCGATGACGTGCGCGCCGAGCCACGCGTAGAGGTAATCGCGGACGACCTGCGAGCCGGCGGTCAGCAAATACCCGACGCCGAGCGCGACGAGGATGAGGAGCAGCGCCCGCGCGTCGCGCGGCGTGACGGCGTAGTCGATGAAGAGCTTGAGGCTGAGCGCCAGCAGGACGTTGAAGACGCCTTCGACGAGCAGCGTCAAGACGAGCACGGCGGCCCGCGGCGTGTAAGGCTTGACGCGGGCTAACAATATTCGCAGAAGCCTGCCCGGGCTCATCGACAACTGAACGCCTTGGTTATTTCGCCGCCTGGCTGACATGAGACTCTCCACGTTAAGCAGGTCAGAACCACCCGCGGTAGCGGGCGGGCCTTTATTATTCGGTGGCTCCGTCTCACCAAGTGCCACCCGCTACCGCGGGTGGTTCTGACCCGGTATTCAAACCGGCCCTACTCTCTAAGGCGGGCGCGTGGCGCGGGAGCTATCAGGGGCGGGAGTTTTTTCGGAAAAATTTTCTGCCGGCCGGGCAAGATGGCGTATATTTAAGCCCCGAGTTGTCACGACACGCCCGCGCATAAAAACCCCGACCAATTTTTATGCGGAAAATACGCAGGCGCCCGCCCCACGCCGCCCCCGAGCTGTCCAGGTATGAGTGTGCCCGAATCGCATGAGGTCACGGAGCTGCTGGTCGCCTGGAGCGACGGCGACGAGCAGGCGCTCGAACGCCTGGCCCCGCTCGTCCAGGCCGAGCTGCACCGGCTCGCGCGGCGCTACATGAGCCGCGAGCGCGGCGACCACCTCCTACAGACCTCCGCCCTGATTAACGAAGCCTACCTGCGCCTCATCGACTGGAAGTCGGCGCGGTGGCAGAACCGCGCGCACTTCTTCGGCGTCGCCGCGCAGATGATGCGGAGGATTCTGGTGGACTTCGCGCGCCGCCGTCCGCGCGCCGCGGACGGCGAGGCGCGCCACGTCTCGCTCGAAGACGCGCTGGTCGTCGCCGACTCGCGCCAGCCCGACATCGTCGCGCTCGACGAGGCCCTCGTCGCCCTCGCCGAACTCGACGCGCGGAAGGCGCGCATCGTCGAGCTGCGCTTCTTCGGCGGCCTCTCCGTCGAGGAGACGGCCGAGGTGCTGAAGCTCTCTTCCATCACCGTCATCCGCGAATGGAACAAGGCCAAAGCCTGGCTCTACCGCGAGCTGCAAAGGCAGTGAGGAAAGAAATGAGGCGGCGGGTGGAGGGTTACGCGTGGCGAGTCGGGGCTGGCTCCTGTCGGTCACCCGTCAACGCTTTTGTCCCGGCTCATTTCGCGGCGGAGCCAGGCGCGGGCCGAACGCCAGCCGCGCTCGACAGTGGCGTGCGAGACGCCCAGGACTTCGGCCGCCTCCTCGATGGTGAGGCCGCCGAAGAAGCGCAGCTCGACGACGCGCGCCTGCTGCGGGTCGAGCGCGGCGAGTTGTTCGAGGGCGTCGTCGAGCGCGGCCAGCTCGGCCGCGCGCCCGCCGACCGCACCGGCGGCCTCCGCGAGCGAGACCTGCTGTTGGCCGCCGCCGCGCTTCTGGCAGTTCTGCGCGCGCGCGTGGTCAACCAGAATCTGGCGCATCAGGCGCGAGGCGATGCCGAAGAAGTGCGCGCGGCTCTGCCACGGCACATCCTGACCCACGAGTCGCATGTAAGCCTCGTTAATCAGCGCGGTGGTTTGCAGCGTGTGGCCGGGGCGAAGTAGGCGAGGCGGTCGCAGCGGGCGCGCGGTCATTGATGGGGGTTGGCAGCGGCGGGCCGCCCCCGCCGGAAAAAATTTTCGGCCCTTGTGAGCCATTCGGGCCGCGTTTCACGCCTTAGTAAGTAGAAGCCGGAAGCGGGCGGTCACGACAGCCTCCTGAAAGGGTTTCGGTTCCCGGTGCGAATGTCGAGACGGCCTCCTGAAGGGTCAATCCAAGTGTGCGGGCGGCACGGGGCGTGGCGACGCTTCCGTGCCCTCCGTGCGTCCGCACTTCACACGCCGAGAGGCGGGAGCCATGACGTCCGACATCCCTGACGAGTCCGAGCGCGACCCCGTCGAAGAGGCTTGCGAGCTGAACGACGCGGCCGTCGAGTCGTTCCACGCGGGCCGCGCCGACGAAGCCGAGGAACTGTTCCGCCGCGCGCTGCTCCTTCTGGAAGGGTCGGAGGGCTCGGACTCGCCGGACGTGGCGAACGTCCTCTCCAGCCTCGGCGCGGTCGGCGAGCAGCGCTGCGACTACGCCGGGGCCGAAGCCTCATACGCGCGCGCCGCCGCCATCATGGACGCGCACGCCGACTCCGATGACGAGGACGTGCGCCGGCTCCGGCTCCAGACCCTTTCAGACCTCGGCCGCATCCGCCGCATCCTCGGCCGCTACGAAGAGGCCGAGCCCCTCATCAAGCGCTCCATCGCGCTCGCCGAAGAGTTCTTCGGCCCCGACAGCTTGGAGACGGCCGGCGCCCTCAACGACCTCGGCATGCTCTACAAGTTCGCCGGGCGTTTCGAGGAGGCTGAGCCGCTCTACCGCCGCGCCCTCTCCGCCCTCGAACGCCGTTTCGGCCCCGACGCCGTCGAGCTGGCCTCCATCTACCACAACCTCGGCGGGCTTGAGCACGCGCGCGGCCGTCACGCCGCGGGCGAGCCGCACGCGCGCCGCTCGGTCGAGCTGCGCGAGAGCGCGCTCGGCCCCGAACACACGGACGTGGCCGCCGACGTGGCGGCGCTCGCCGCGCTGCTCGACGGCCAGGAGAAGTACGAAGAGTCGGAGCCCCTCTACCGCCGCGCGCTCGAAATCTTCGAGCGCGCGTACGGCCCAGACCATTACGAGGTGGCCGTCAACCTCAACAACCTCGCGATGGTGCTGGACGCGCGGGGCGAGACGGAAGAGGCCAAGGCGCTGCTCGTGCGCGCGCTGAAGATTAAGGAGAGGCTGTTCGGCGCCGAGAACGTCGAGTGGGCGATGACGGCCAACAACCTCGGCGTGCTCTACAGGGAGCAGGGCCGCCACGCCGAGGCCGAACGGTTACTCACGCGCGCCCTCGCGGCCTTCGAGCGCACCCTCTCCGAAGGGCACCCCAACCTCGCGGCCTGCCGCGACAACCTCGCCGCGCTCCGGCGCGCGACGCGCGGGCGGAAGTAGCGCCCGCGGCCCTCAACGCCTTATTGCGGTTTGCAGTTGAGTGTAAGCGGGAGTCATTTAACACAGAGACACGGAGACACGGAGACACAGCCGGTTGAGTTATCTCTTCAAGCCGTGTCTCCGTGTCTCCGTGTCGAAAGCTCACTCCATATCCACCCGGATGAGAACCGCTTTAATCACCTCGTATCTGTTCATCTGCCTGCCGGCGCCTGCCTGCCGCCCCCTTCACCCTCCCGGCTCTAGCCCGAGCCGCCGCAGCATCTCGGCGAAGCGCGGTTCGGAGCGCAGCACGGCGAACTGCGGGTCTACCTTCAGCCGCGTCAACTCCGGGTGGTGCGCCGCGATGCTTTTGTCGAGCCGGTCCAGCGCCCGCGCCTTGTCGCCGAGCGCGGCGTGGACGGAGGCGACCGCGAAGAACTCCCTGTGCCCCCCGAGCCTTATCACCTCTTCGAGCAGTCGCTCGGCCTCGGCGCGGTTGCCGGCCATCGCGTGGGCGACCGCGATGCGAGACTTCAACGCCGCGTCCTCGCCGCCGCCGAGTTCGGCCGCGCGCCGGTAAGCCTCGAAGGCTTCGGCGAACCTGCCCATCTGCCTGTAGGTGTCCCCGAGGTGTGCGTAGAGACCTACGCCGTCCGGGTTGACTTCGATCCCCTGCTTAATGCTCGACCGCCTTCTGCGCGTCAACGGCCGTCCGCCTGTTCCAGAAGTAGAGCCCCTTCAGGTAGAGCCGGTGCGCCTCGGGGTCGGGCGTGTGCTGCCGCGCGAGTTGCTGCCGCCGCTCCCCTTCGGTCAGGCGCAGGCTTAACTCCCCGGCGATGTGCCCGGCGATCTCGTCCTGCACGCGCATCAGGTCTGCGACGCCGGCCTCGAAGCGGTCGCCCCACAGGCGCGTGCCGGTCGCCGCCTCGACCAGCTCGGCGCTGACCGTGAGCCTGTCGCCGCGCTGCGCGATGCGCCCCGTCAGCACCGTGCGGACGTTCAGTGCGTGCCCGACCTCGCGCGGGTCGCTCTCCCTCCCCTTGTAACGGAAGACGGAGCTGCGCGCGATGACCCGCAGGCCGGACAGTCGCGAGAGGTCTCGGATGATGCTCTCGGTCAGGCCGTCGGAGAGGTACTCCCGCTCCGGGTCGTCGGCCGCGCCCGCGTCCGCGGAGGTGTAGATGAAGGGCAGGACGGCCAGGGAGTCCTGCCGCCCGTTGCGCCAGTAGAGCACGGACGCGACGGCCAACGCTGCCACGACGGCGAGCGCGGCCGCCTTGCGCCGCAGCCCGCGGCCGGACGCAGGCGACGGCGACCGTTCGCCCGCCCGCGAGCTGTTCGCGCAGCGTCTCGCCCTCGACGTACTCGTTGACGATGAAGCGAAGGCCGCCGGCCTCGCCGACCTCGTGGATGGTGACGATGTTCGGGTGGTTGAGGGCGGAGGCGGCGCGCGCCTCCAGCTCGAAGCGCGCCACGCGGTCGGGGTCGGAGGTGAACGCGCCGGAGAGGAGCTTGAGCGCGACGCGGCGGCCGAGGCGCTCGTCCACGGCGAGGTAGACCTCGCCCATCCCGCCGCGCCCGACCTCGCGCTCGACGCGGTAGTGGCCGAGCTTTCTCCCCGCGAGTGACTCCGGCGTCGTGCAGTCCGTCAGCAGCTCCGACGCCAGGCCCGAGAGTCCCTCGTCGAGCATGTTGTCCGGGCGCGAGTCGGCCTCGACGAGGGACGAGACCTCGCGCCGCAGCTCCTCGTCTCCGCCGCACGCCTCCGCGAGGAACGAGTCGCGCTCCGAGGGCGCGCGCCGCAGCGCCGCCTCGAACAACTCGTTCACCCTCTGCCAACGCTCGGGAGTCATAAAGGGTCGGCGGTCGTATTGTCGGGTTGGGTTTCTCCGGCGCGTGAGTCGTCGCCACGGCCTCGCGTGCCGGAAGGGGGATGTCGCGGGCGCGGCAGATATTATCACAGCCGTCCGCCAAAAATTTCCGCCGCGCCTGATCCTTTTTCGCCGACGCCGCCGCTTTAGCATGTGAACTCAGGCGGGCGACGCGGGGTCGCCTCACGGAAACTCTGAAACCCCAGGAGAGCTATCAATGAAGGTCAAGACGAAGGTGAAGGCGGGCATGCTGAGCACGAATCACAACCAGGCGGTCAAAGGGCTGCGCGTCAAGTCGAAGGTGAAGGCCGGCCTCGACGGCCTGACCCAAAATCATAACCAGACGGTCAAGGGGCTGCGCGTGAAGTCGAAGGTGAAGGCGGGCGCCGACCGCATCATCACGAACCACAACCAGACGTTGAAGGGCCTCCGCGTCAGGTCGAGCGTCAGGGCCGGGGGCTCTAATCTCAACCACAACCAGTCCGTCACGAGGTAGGTCGTGACGGCCCGGGCGGCGGAGCGTGTGCCGCCCTTCGATGTGCAATCATAGGGGGCGCGCGGGGCGCGCGGCTTGACTCGTGCCGCGCGCCCCCCGTGCCCCTTCGTGCGTCGGCGCGTCAACCTTTTCGTTGCAAAGGCGCGGCCGCGGCGCTACACTCCCACGCACCTTTCGGAGGCGGAATCCGGCGACGAGGCGCTCACGCGAAAGCCTCCGCATGCCGCAAGCCGGGCGCCGCCGAAGCTCCCCGATTTTCGACGCCGGGTCTCATTCGACTCTGCCCCGTTGGACTCCACTGACGTGCGCGCAAGGACTTTAAAGACACACCTCAAGGCCGGCGGCGGCTCCGCGCCGACCTTCTCGCGCTACATGCGCTCGCTCGGCGCGGACGGCCAGCGGCGCACGGTGCTCGGGCTCGTCGTGGCCTTCGCCGTGCTCGGCGCGTGGGGCGCGTGGCTCTTCCTCGCACGCGTCACGCTCTACGAGGTCACGTCGGAGGCGCGGCTCGAAGCCGAGCAGGCCGGCTACACGGTCGAGGCGCTCGCCCCGGGCCGCGTCGTCAACACGCGCCTCGCGCTCGGGCAGGAGGTCAAGGCCGGCGACGTGCTCGCCGAGCTGGACACGGACGAGCAGCAGCACCGGCTCGAAGAGGAGCGCGCTCGCCTCTCGACGGTCGCGCCGCAGGTCGAGGCGCTCGCGCGCGAGGTCGCCTCCGAGCAGCAGGCCGTCGAAGACTCGCGGCAGGCGCACCGCGTCGCGCTCGAAGAGGCGCGCGCGCGCGTGCGCGAGGCCGAGTCGGCCGCGCAGTTCAAGGAGGAGGAGGCGCAGCGCCTCGCGGGCCTCTTCAAAGAGGGCGTCATCGCCGAGATGGAAGTCCTCCGCGTCCGCTCGGAGGCGCGAAGCCACCGCGCGGAGGTCGAGAGTCTTCAGCACGCCGTCACCCGGCTCGAACGCCAGCAGCGGACGGAGGAGACCGAGCGCCGCGTCCGCGTCGATAAGCTTCTGCGCGAGAAGGCGGAGCTTGAGGGCCGGCGCGCGACGACGGCCGCGACCATCGGCCGCCTGCAAAACGAGATCGAGCGCCGCACGATACGCGCCCCCGCGAGCGGGCAGTTGGGCGAAGTCACGACCTCGAAGGAGGGCTCCGTCGTCAGCGCGGGCGACAAGCTCGGGACGGTCGTGCCTTCGGCCGGCGCGCTCAAGATCGTCGCAGAGTTCCCGCCCTCCGCGCTCGGGCGCGTGCGCGCCGGTCAGGGCGCGCGCATGCGTCTGGCGAGCTTCCCCTGGGCGCAGTACGGCAGCCTGCCGGCGGTCGTGACGCGCATCGCGGGCGAGGCGCGCGACGGCAAGATAAGAGTCGAGCTTTCCGTCCGAACCGACGCGCCTTCGTCCATCCCGCTCCAGCACGGCCTGCCCGGCGTGGTCGAGATAGAGGTCGAGCAGGTCTCGCCCGCGACGCTGCTGCTGCGCACCGTCAAGCTCCTCACGACCCCTTCGGCGAAAGAGGGCCATGCCCCGCGGAGCGCAGGCTGATGCGCTCGAAACTCTTCGGGCGCAGGCGTCTCCTCGTGCCGGAGGTCGTCCAGACCTCCGCGATGGACTGCGGCCCCGCGTCGCTGAAGTGCCTGCTCGAAGGCTTCGGCATCACGGCCAGCTACGGGCGCCTGCGCGAAGCGTGCCAGACCGAAGTCGACGGCACGTCCATCGACACGATGGAGGAGGTCGCCGTCCAGCTCGGCCTCGAAGCCGAGCAGGTCATGATCCCCGTAGACCACCTGCTGCTCCCCGGCTCGGAGCCCCTGCCCGCGCTCGTCGTCGTCCGCCGCCCGCCCAACGCCACGCACTTCCTCGTCGCGTGGCGGCGCGCGGGCCGACTCCTACAGTTGATGGACCCGGCGACGGGGCGCCGCTGGGCCACCGCGTCGAAGTTCCTCGAAGAGGTCTACGTCCACACGATGCCGGTCGGGGCCGAGGGCTGGCGCGAGTGGGCCTCTTCGCCCGCCTTCACCGGCGCGCTGGCGAAACGTCTGGCGCGAGTCGGGACGGGCGCGAGACAGACCAGACGTCTGATTGAAGCGGCCGTCAACTCCGAGGGCTGGCGTCCGCTCGCGGCTCTGGACGCCGCGACGCGCATGGGCGAGTCGGTCGTGCGCTCGGGCGGCATCAGCCGCGGGCGGCAGGCGGCGGGCGTCGTCGAGCGCTTCGCGGCGCGCGCCGAGGGCGAAGGCGAAGACGATTGGACGGCCATCCCCGCCGACTTCTGGTCGGCGCGTCCGGCCCCGCCCGACGAAGACGGCGAGGAGCAGGTGCTTCTGCGCGGCGCGGTGCTCGTGCACGCGCGGGGCTTGCGCGCGGGCGCGAAGGCCGAACGGGCCGAAGGCCCGGCCGCCGCCGGTGACGTCGATGAAGGAACTCGGGACAGGACGCAACTGCCGCCCGAGCTTGCCGCGGCGCTCGAAGAGAGGCCGGCGCGTCCCGGCTTAGAGCTTCTGCGCATACTGCGCGCCGACGGCCTGTTCGCGCCGCTCGTCCTTCTCTTCGCGGTCTTGCTCGCGGCGGCCGGCGCCGTCGCGGAGGCGCTCATGCTGCGCGGCCTGTTCGACGTGGGGCGCGAGCTGAACCTCTCGGGCCAGAGGCTCGGCGCCGTCGGCGCGCTCGTCGTCTTTCTGCTGGCGCTGCTCGTGCTGGAGCTTCCCGTAGTCAACGCCGTGCTGAGGATGGGGCGGAGGCTTGAGACGCGCCTGCGCATGCTCTTCATGGACAAGATTCCGCGGCTCGGCGACCGCTACTTTCACAGCCGCCTCACGTCCGACATGACCGAGCGCAGCCACCAGATACACGTCCTGCGTCACCTCCCCGCGCTCGGCCAACACTTCCTGCGCGCGACCTTCTCGCTCGCGCTGACGACGCTCGGCATCGCGTGGCTCGACCCCGCGAGCGCGCCCGTCGCGCTGCTCGCCGCGGCGCTCGCCGTCGCCGTGCCCGTCGCGGCGCAGCCCGTCCTCGTCGAGCGCAACCTGCGCGTGCGCAACCACGCGGGCGCCTTGAGCCGCTTCTACTTCGACGCGCTCATCGGGCTCTTCGCCGTGCGCGCGCACGGGGCCGAGCGCGCCGTGCGGCGCGAGCACGAGAACCTTTTAATAGACTGGGCCGGCGCCGGGCTGGGCCTTCTGCGCGCGACGGTCGCGGCCGAGGCGGTGCACCTCGTCGCGGGCTTCGGGCTGTCGGCGTGGATGCTCGTCGGCTACGTCTCGCGCGGGGGCGAGTCGGGGGGCCTTCTGCTGTTCGCGTACTGGGTCTTGAACCTGCCGGTGCTCGGGCAGGAGGTGGGCATGGTCGCGCGGCAGTACCCGGGCTTCCGCAACGCGACGCTCCGCATGCTCGAACCCCTCGGCGCGCTCGAAGAGGCCGACGCGTTCGAGCAGACCGAAGTAGTTGAAGAGAGCGCGGTCTTAGTTAAATCCGACTCGACCGGCGAGGCCGAACGCGTCGGGACGGTCGCCGGACTCGAAACGTCGGGCGCGTTGTTTAAGGTCGAAACGGAGGCGCAGGCCGGACTCGCCGTCGCCGAAGTGTCGGATGTTCTCAGGGACGGCTTAGTGCCACCCGGCGGCGCGTCGAACGGCGGCGGTAACGGGTCTGAGCCTCCGGCGCGCGGACTGTCGGTCGTCTTCGAGGGCGTGACGGTGCGCGCGGCCGGGCACACGATTCTGGAAGAGATTGACCTGAGCGTCGGGGCGTGCGAGCACGTCGCGGTCGTCGGCTCTTCGGGCGCGGGCAAGTCGAGCCTCGTCGGCATCCTCCTCGGCTGGCACAGGCCCGCCGCGGGTCGCGTCCGCGTCGGCGGCGAGGTGCTCGGCGGCCGGAGGCTCGAACGTCTGCGGCGCGAGACGGCGTGGGTTGACCCGACCGTCCACCTCTGGAACCAGACCTTCATCGAGAACCTTCGGTACGGCTCGGGCGCGGCCGGCGCCGATTCCATCAACCGCGCCGTCAAGCTCGCCGACCTCATCGACGTGCTCGAAAAACTGCCCGACGGTCTACAGACGCCGCTCGGCGAGGGCGGCGCGCTCGTCTCGGGCGGGCAGGGCCAGCGCGTGCGTCTCGGTCGCGCGATGCTGCGCGAGGGGGCGCGGCTCGTCATCCTCGACGAGCCCTTCCGCGGGTTGGAGCGCGACCGGCGGCGCCGCCTGCTCGAACGCGCGCGCGCGTACTGGCGCGGCGCCACGCTCCTCTGCATCACGCACGACGTGGGCGAGACGCTCTCGTTCGAGCGCGTCGTCGTCGTGGAAGGCGGCCGCGTCGTCGAAGACGGACACCCGACGAAACTCGCGTCCGACCCGGGCTCGCGCTACGCCGCGCTGCTCGCCGCGGAGGAGGAGGTGCGCACAGGCATGTGGTCGGGCGGCGAGTGGCGCCGCCTCCGACTCGAAGGTCAACGTCTCTCTGATACCGGGTCAGAACCAACCGCGGTAGCGGGTGGGCCTTTGAGACACGAACCATACGTGTAACCGAGGCCCACCCGCTACCGCGGTTGGTTCTGACCTGATTTTTTATGAACGAGTTTTCGCAAATGGTCTGGCCGGCCGAGTCACTGGGTCGCGCGCTCGAAGCGTTGGGGCGCGGCGGCGGACTCGCGCCACGCGACGCGGAGGCGGGGGGTGCGCCGCCTTCGCACGCGCTTGAAGGCGGCGAGTCGCTCGGCCAGTGGATCGAGTCGGCCGCGCGCTGGCTCGGGCTCGAAGCCGAGCCGAGGCCGCTGCGATACATGGATGTCGTGCGGCTCGCGCGAGACACGGAAGCCCCGACGCTCGTGCGCGTCCCCGGCGGGGGCGAGCCGCGCTTCCTCGCCGTACTCGCGGCGCGAAAGGGTTCGGCCGCGCTCGTCTGCCCTGACCTCGCCGTGCGCCGCGTGCGCTCGGACGAACTGGGCGCGATGTTGTGCCGGACGACCGAAGAGCCTCTGGCCGAAGAGGTCGGGAGGCTGCTCGAAGAGGTAGGCGTGCCGCAGCGAAGGCGCGCGCGTGCGCGGGCCGCGATTCTGGAACAGAGGCTCGGGCCGAGGTGGGTCGCCGAGTGTTGGAGCCTGCGCAACCCGCCGGCCGCCTCCCCGTGGCGGCGCGCGCGTTATGCGCGGCTGGCGCCGCGGCTCACGCTCTTCTTCGTCGCGCACGTCGCGCAGTACGCGCTGTGGCTCCTCTCGTGGTGGGTCATCGGGCAGGCGGCGCTCGGCGGACGCGCCGACCGCGGGCTGCTCGCGGCGTGGGTGCTGCTGGTTGTGACGACGATACCTTTGCGCCTGCTTGAGACGTGGTCTGCGGGGCTCTTCGCCGTCGGCGCGGGCGGGCTCATCAAGCAGCGCCTGCTTCAGGGCGCGCTCAAGCTTGAGCCGGAGGAGATACGGCACGAGGGCGTCGGGCACTTACTCGGGCGCGTCTTCGAGGGCGACGCCGTCGAGTCGCTGGCGCTGAGCGGCGGGCTGCTCGGGCTGGTCGCCGCGGTCGAGCTGGCCTTCGGGGCGTGGGTGCTGTGGGCGGGGGCGGGCGGCTGGCTCCACGTCCTTCTGCTGGCGGCGTGGGTCGCGCTCGTCGTCGCGCTGGGTTGGGTTTACTACCGAAGGCGTCTGGCGTGGACTGAGTCGCGCCTGAAGCTGACGCACAACCTGGTCGAGGTGATGGTCGGGCACCGCACGCGTCTGGCGCAGGAGGCGCGCGAGCGCTGGCACGAGGGCGAGGATCAGTCGCTCGAACATTACCTGCGGCTGTCGGCGAGGATGGACGGCGTCGCGGCGAAGCTGGCGGCGCTCGTGCCGCGCGGCTGGCTCGTGCTCGGCGTGGCGGCGCTCGCGCCGGCCTACGCGTCCGGCGAAGCCTCGACGGCGTCGCTCGCCGTCGGGCTCGGCGGCATCCTGCTCGTCTTCCGCGCGTTGGGGAAGCTGGCCGAGAGCCTTGCGTCGCTGGCGGGTGCGGGCGTCGCCTGGCGGAAGGTCGCGCCGCTTTTCGAGTCGGCCGCGCGGCCGGACGAGGCCGGCGTCCCTTCGTTCTCCGTCTCAGCGCACGGCCGAAGTGTTGAAGGGCCGGCGCCGCAGGGCGAGCCCGAGTCGCGGGCCGTGGCCGAGGCGCACGACCTCGTCTTCCGCTACCGGGGGCGCGAGGAGCCCGTGCTGCGCGGCTGTCGCCTCCGCATCGACGCGGGCGAGCGCCTTCTGCTGGAAGGCCCTTCGGGCGGGGGCAAGTCTACGCTCGCGTCCCTGCTGACCGGGATGCGAAGGCCCGATTCGGGACTGCTGCTGCTCGGCGGTTTAGACCGGCAGACGCTCGGGCTCGACGGCTGGCGGCGGCGCGTCGTCTCCGCGCCGCAGTTCCACGAGAATCACGTGCTGACCGAGACCTTCGCCTTCAACCTCCTGATGGGGCGGCGCTGGCCGCCGCGCGTCGAAGACCTGAAAGAGGCCGAGGCGGTCTGCCGCGAGTTGGGGCTCGGAGAGTTGCTCGGCCGCATGCCGGGCGGCTTCGAGCAGATGGTCGGCGAGAGCGGCTGGCAACTCTCGCACGGCGAGCGCAGCCGACTCTTCATCGCCCGCGCGCTCTTGCAGCGCGCAGACCTCCTCGTCCTCGACGAGAGCTTCGCCGCGCTCGACCCGGAGAACCTCCGCCTCGCCCTCGAATGCGTGCTCAGACGCGCCCCCGCGCTCCTCGTCATCGCACACCCTTAAAGGGCAGTAGACAGTAGACAGTAGTCAGTAGCCAGTAGGAAGACGATGCGGCGCGCTCGGCTCGAAAGCTGAGACGCACCACCTGCTTTTTCTACTGTCTACTGTCTACTTCCCTCACAGTCCCGCCAACCTCTTCTCGGCCGCGTCGAGTTTGGGCAGGTCGTTCTCGGGGCGGTCTAGGTAGAAGTAGGCGCAGCTCGACCAGTCGTCCGCGCGCTCGAACTTGCCGTCCTTCGTCAAGTCGAACTCGACCTCGCCGGGGCCGGCGCGTCGGAGCCGCTTGCCCGTGCGGTAGAAGCCGCCGCGGCTGTGGTCTGCGACGTAGCCGATCTGCTGCATCGTCACGCGCACGTCCCGCTTGAAGTAGACCGGGTCGACGACGTGGTAGCGGTAGAAGCACCAGCGCATCCGCCCCTCGTCCGCGACGGGGCTGCCCTGATAAAGGTTCGCGTAACGCCCCTGCCCCCACGCCGTCCCGATGTAGTCCTCCGTGCCCGTCCCCGCCAGCGTCGGCAGGTCTGTGTCGCCGTCCAGATAGATTTTGACCTCGCCCTCGCCCCACCACGTGTTGAAGTACTCGGACTGGTTGACGATGACGCCGATGTTCGTCCCGAGGTAGCGCCCGCGGCCGGAGACCTTCGGGAGGATTTCGTAGTCGCGCCTGATCGTCGTCGGGTTCTCGCGCCGCCAGTGCGCGTGGAAGTAGAGGACGTTCGCCGGGTGCCGGTCGCCGAGCGTGTAGTCCACGTCGTAGAAAAGCTCGGGCAGGTCGCGCCCGCTCTCGTTCGTCATCACGACGCGCATCCCCGTGCGGAACGGCATCGGCACGAAGCAGTTGAGGCTCCGCCCCTCCGGGTTCGAGAAGAGCGCCGACTCGAACTGCGCCATCTGGCCTAAGCCCACGCCGAAGAAGTCGCCGACGGGCGCGCTCACCGCGGGCGTCGCCGCGCCGTCCCAGAACATCTCCAGCTTCAACCCGCGGAGCATCTGCGGGCTGCGGTCGGGCATCGTCATCCAGACGCGGCGCACCATGCCGGACGTGTTCTTCGCCTCGGCCAGCACGACGCTCTGACCCGCCTTGATCGGGATGGTCGGCGAGCCCTTCCGCCCGCCCCCCGCCTGCCCCGCACGCCCCTTCTCCCCCGTCGGGTTCTCCGGGCTCGCCCAACGAGTCTCCAAGTCCTGCATCTCGTAGAGCGACTGCGCCCGCGCCACTGACGCACAGGTCAAGAGCAGCAAGGTCGAGAGCGAGATTGACTTCACGTCGAACTTCATCCGTCCCCTCCAAAGTTATAGCGGTCAGAACCGCCCGCGGTAGCGGGTGGGCCTTCGCCATACGGAGCATCCGATGTGCGAAGGCCCACCCGCTACCGCGGGCGGTTCTGACCTGGAAGCTCTCGTCCGTTCAATAAGCGAACGACTGGTAGACCTCTTCGCCGCCGTCGTCGGGCGAGTCCACGACGGGGTTGAAGCGGAGCAGGAAGCGCGCGCGCTCCGACAGGGTTTCGAGCGCCGCGCGCGGGACGCGAATCGAGACCTCGGGGCGGAAGAGCCAGCGGCGGCTGTAGCCGACGACGACCATCGGCCGCGGCTCCCCCGAACGGTTCGGCGTCCCGCGGTGGAGCCCGCGCACGTCGCGGATCATCACGTCGCCCGCACGCATCAGCAGCGGTTCGAGCCGCGCGCCCCCCTCTTCAATCAGCCGCAGCCCCTCCTCCTTCGAAAGCATGTGCGTCGCGCGCGCCACCTCGAACGGCCCGTTCTCGACGGTCACGTCCACGAGCGGGAAGTTGACGGCGAGCTGGAACGGCGGCGTCTCGCGCCCCCACTCCGGGAAGAGCGGCGGCGCGTCGCGGTGCACCTCCTGGTACTCCGACCCGAGCAGCGGCGTGTCCGTCGCGAGCTGCACCAGCGTCGCGTCCTCGCCCACGAGCCCGCGCACGACGCCGAGCACGTCGTCGTCCTCGTAGACCTCCGGGTCCGCGAACGGCTCCGCGAACGGCAGCGTCACGTAGTAACGCCCCGGCCCCCGGTTCAGACGGTGCCCCTCGCGCTCGACGTGCCGCTCCAACAGCGGCGCGAACGCCGCCCGCCACGCCTCCATCTTCCCACGCGCGAAGTGCCCCCGCAGGACGCAGAAGCCCTCCTCCAACACCTCCCGCACGAACCCCTTGATTTCGTCCTCGCTGTAACGACTCATCACTTTCTTTTACTCAACCTGTTCTGCACCACGACGACGGCGAGCAGGATGACTCCGCGCAGCACCAACTGCCACCACGGGCTGATCCAGCCTTCGAGGTTGAAGATGTTGAAGATGAGCGCGAGCAGGAGCATCCCGACCAGCGTCGAGCCGACGCCGCCCTGACCGCCCGTCAGGAGCGTCCCGCCCACGACGACGGCCGCGATGGCGTCAAGCTCCCACCCGACGGCCGCGACCGGCTGCCCCGTCCCCAGTCTCGACGCCAGCAGCACGCCCGCGAGCCCCGCCAGCGCGCCGCTCAAAGTGTAGACGCCCGCCGTCACGCGCCCGACGTTCAACCCCATCAGCCGCGCCGCCTCTTCGCTGTCGCCCAGCGCGTACGTGTGCCGCCCGAAGCGCGTGTAGTTGAGCACGAGCCAGCCGAACACGTAAGCCGCGAGCAGCATCAACACCGGGTAAGGAACCGAGAGCGCGCCGAGGTCTAACTTCCCGCGCCCCAGCTCGCGGAAGCCCTGCGCGCCCGCCGGCACGCTCAACGTCTTCTCGCCCGTGTAGACGAGCGCGAGGCCGCGCGCGGCGATCATCATCGCCAGCGTCACGATGAAGGGTTGGATGCGCGCGCGCGCGATGACCAGCCCGTTGACGAGCCCGAGCGCGGTGGCGAACCCGACGCCCGCGAGCAGGGCCACCAGCAGCCCGCTGTCGGCCACGCTCGCCGCCGTCACGCCCGCCACCGCCACGAGCGAGCCGACGGAGAGGTCAATGCCCCCCGTCAGGATGACGAACGTCATCCCGAGCGCCACCAGCCCGAGCATGCTGTTCTGCCGCAGCACGTTCGTCAGGTTCTCTTCCGTCAGGAACCTTTCGTAGCGCGCGAACGCGAAGACCGCCACCGCGACGAGCGCCACCAGAGCCCCCTGCCGCTGAAGGAACGACGCCACGCGCGCACGCAGCACGCGCCCGCGCAAAGACTCATGTTCTAACGCCGCACCCGCCTCACTCATCCCTCTCCTCCCTAAGTGATAAGTGATGAGTGATGGGTGATGAGTGATAAGAGAAGACAGGACGCTTTACCTCTTACTTATCACTCATCACTCATCACTTATCACGCACCGGAGTTACCTTCACCCAGTCGAAACGCGCGGCGCCGCCGGCGGCCGTGAGCGCGACGCGCGCGGCCTCGACGGATGCCCCGTCAACGGCACCCCCGACGTCAGTCCACTCGCGGCCGTTTGGGCTGAAGGCGAAGCGGTAGCGCTCGCCGCCTTCGGCCCTCATGCGCAGGTAGAGCAAGTCCGTGGCGGGCAAGGGCGCTTCGGCGACACGCTTCGCCTCCCTCCCCTCACGCCGCCACACGTAGACCCTCCCGCCCCCCGCCGAGACGCCGAGCGCGCTGTCGCGCCAGCCGTAAGCCGACAGCCCCGCGCGCGCGCCCGCCGCCGTACCTCTCATGTCGACGAGCGCCGTCGCCGTGTAGTCGCCCGAGGTCGTCCGACGCGCCACGACCCCGCCCGCGTACTCCTCCGCGACCGCCGCCGCCGTGGGGGCGAGCGTAAGGTATCCGCCGCGCCCGCCCTCGACCAGAATGGTCGGCGCGTTGTTCATCGGCCACTGCCACTCTGGGCCGAGCGCGCCGCCGTTGAAGCCGTCGAAGAACTCCGCCGCGGCGGCAGGGCCGCCGCGCCCGAGCGGGGCGGGCGCGACGCTGCTCGGCCCTCTGCCGCCGTTGACGCGCGGCCAGCCGTCCTCGCCCCACACCACTTCGTCGAGCACCGCCTCGCGCCCCACGTTGAACGTGTCGCGCCGCTTCCGGTAAGAGTGATAGAGCAGGAACGTGCGGCCGTCCGGCGTCTCGGCGATGCTGCCGTGCCCCGGGCACTGCCAGTCCCGGTTCGCAGCGATGATGGGGTTCTTCGGATTCTTCTCCCACGGCCCCATCAGCCTCCTCGCACGCGCCACGCCCAGGGCGTAATCACACGCGCGGCCGCAGCACGCGTTGCCCGAATAGAAGTGATAGAACCAGCCGCCGCGCCGGAGGATGAACGAGCCTTCCACCACGTGCCGCTCCCACGGCGAAGTGTTACGCAGAATCTCCCTGCGCTTGCCGACGAAGCGCGTGCCGTCGGCGGAGAGCTGTTGCGCGAAGATGGAGGTCGGCACGTCCGGCTCGGCGTCGTTGCCGTCGGCCTTCCAGACGACGTAGGGCGCGCCCGCTTCGTCCTGCAAAAAGAAGGGGTCGATGGAGCCGACGTTCTTCAGCTCCGGTATCTGGCAGACGAGCGGGCCGTGGTCTGTGTAAGGCCCCTGGGGCGCCGCGGCCGAGGCGGCGGCGATGCAGAGCGTCCCCCTGCGCTTCGGCCCCTCGTCGCGCCGCGCCGTGTAGAAGACGAACGTGCGCCCGAAACCCGACACGATCTCCGGCGCCCAGAAGTCGCCCTTCGCCCACGCCGGCTTCTGCCGGAAGACGTACCCGGCCGCCTCCCAGTTCACGAGGTCGCGCGAACGCAGCAGCGCGAAGTGCGGCGCCCAACCGCCCGTCGTCGTCGCCGCCCAGTACTCTTCGCCCACGCGCACGACGGAAGGGTCTGGATAATCGCCCGCGATGACGGGGTTGCGGTAGACGGCCGTCTGCCCCGCGGCCGTCGAGACGCAGACCGCGAGGACGACGGCGCAGACTCGCAACCTCAAATTTGAAATTTCAAATTTCAAATTCTTAGACCGCCTTCGGACGCTGGATGTAAACGGCGACGACGATGATGGCGGCCTTGATGACGAGCGACCACGCGTAGGAGATGCCGTTCATCACGAAGCCCGTCGTGATGACCTGCATGATGAGCGCGCCGACGAGCGTGCCCAGAACGGTCGCCCGCCCGCCCGTCAAAGGCGTCCCGCCGACGACCGTCGCGGCGATGGCGTCCAGCTCGATGTTCAGTCCCACCTTCTGCGCGTCGCTCGCGCCGAGGCGTGCCGTCTCGATGAGCCCGGCGAGTCCGGCCAGCAGCCCGCTCAAAGTGTAGACCGTGATCTTCGTCCGGTGGACGCGGATGCCCGCGAGCCTCGAAGCGGCCTCGTTCCCGCCCACGGCCGCCACGTAGCGCCCGAACGGCATCGCCCTCATCGCGAAGACCGCGAGCCCCACCACCAGCGCCATCACGACCACCTGCACGGGCACGCCCGCCACCTTGCCGCCGCCGAGGTATTCGAACGAAGCGTTGCTGAACGGGATGAGCTGCCCGCCGTTGCTCAAGACCTGCGCCACGCCGCGCCCCGAGATGAGCAGCGCCAGCGTCACGATGATGGGCTGGATGCGGAAGCCCGTGATGAGCGCGCCGTTGAAGGCGCCCGCCGCGGCCGCCGCCGCGAGCGCCAGGGCCACGGCCGCCCCCGCCCCGTAGTCGAGCGACGTGGCGGCGACGGCCGACGCAATCGCCATCACCGACCCGACCGAGAGGTCGATGCCCCCGGTCGCGATCACCAGAGTCATCCCCACCGCCACGAGCACCGTCGGCGAGACTTGCAGCAGGATGTTGCGGAAGTTGTTAAAGTCGAAAAAGTTCGGCGTGAAGATTGAATTGACGACGAGCAGCAGCACCAGCGCCGCCAGCGCCCCGTACGTCGGCGCGTAGTCCGCGACGCGCCAAGCCCGCCCCGCCCCGACGCCCGCCTGTGCCGCGTTAGACATCTGTGCTCACTCCGTTCGCAAGTGATGAGTGATGAGTGATGAGTGATAAGAGGAGGAGAACGGGCCTTGTATTTTCTTATCACTCATCACTCATCACTCATCACTCCTCCTTCCGCCATCGCGTGGATGATGTTGTCCTGCGAAATGTCCGCGCCGCGCAGCTCGGCGACGGCGCGGCCGTCGCGCATGACGACGACGCGGGAACTGCCCTCGACCAGCTCCTCCAGCTCGGAGGAGATCATCAGGACGCCGAGGCCGGACGCGGCCAGCTCGTTGATGAGCGACTGGATTTCGCCCTTCGCGCCGATGTCGATGCCGCGCGTCGGCTCGTCGAGGATGAGGAACTTCGGGTTCTTGCAGAGCCAGCGCGCGAGCAGAACCTTCTGCTGGTTGCCGCCCGACAGCTCCCTTATCTTCTGCTCCGCGCTCGAAGCCTTGATGCCGAGCCGCTTCATGAAGCGGCCGACCACCTCGTCCTGCTTCGCGCGCGAGACGACGCCGAGCCTCGTCATCTCCGGCAGCGCCGCGAGCGTCAGGTTCTCGCGCACGGAAAGCTCGGGGATGATGCCCTCGGCCTTGCGGTCTTCGGTGAGGAAGGCGAGGCCGGCGGCGATGGCGTCGTTCGGCGAGTTCACGTCGAGCGGCTTCCCCTCCAACAACACGCGCCCCTCGTCCACGGGGTCTGCGCCGAAGATGGCGCGCGCCGTCTCGGTGCGCCCGGAGCCGAGCAGGCCGGCCATGCCGACGATCTCGCCGCGGCCGGCCTCGACCGTGACGTGGTCGAGCTTGCGCCCGCGGGTCAGGTTCTCGGCGCGCAGCAGCGCCGCGGCATTTCCGCCGTCCGCCCCCGCGTGGTGCTCGCCGAAGGCGGTCACCCCCTTGCGCTGCAACTCCTCGCGCTGCTTGCCGAGCATGAGGCAGACGAGGTCGATCTTCTCCAGCCCTTCGAGCGCGCGCGCCGCGACGAAGCGCCCGTCGCGCAGCACGGTCACGCGGTCGCAGACCGTGTACAGCTCGTCGAAGCGGTGGCTGATGTAGACGACGCCCACGCCCTCCGCCTTCAGGCGTCGTATCACGTCGTAAAGAATCGAGACCTCATGCTCGGTGAGCGAGCTGGTCGGCTCGTCGAGCACGACGACCTTCGCCCCGAACGAGACGCCGCGCGCGATGGCGACCATCTGCCGGAGCGCGATGTTGAGGCTCCCCAGGGTCGCGCGCGGGTCGATGTCGAGCCCGAGACGTTCGAGGATGGCCCCCGCGTCCGCGTTCATCCTCTTCCAGTCGATGAGGCCGAAGCGGCGCGGCTCGCGGTTCAAAAAGATGTTCTCGGCCACGGTGCGGAACGCGAGCAGGTTCACCTCCTGGTAGACGGCGACGACGCCCGCGCCCTGCGCCTCCTCCGGCGAGCGGAAGCTGACCTCGCGCCCTTCGAGCAGCACGCGCCCGCCGTCGCGTTGGTACGCGCCCGTCATGATCTTTATCAGCGTGGACTTCCCCGCCCCGTTCTCGCCGACGAGCGCGTGCACCTCCCCGCGCTCCAGACGGAAATCCACCCCGTCGAGCGCCACCACGCCCGAGAAGACCTTGCGTATTCCCTCCATCCGGAGGAGCGGCTCGTTTGACATAGTGAGCGGTGAGCGGTGAGCGGTGAGCAGTAAAAACAGTTTGGAGTTTTCAGTTTTTAAGTTTTCAGAAAGGAGCCGAGACTGAAAACTAAAAACTAAAAACTGCTCACCGCTTACTGCTCACTGCTAACTGCTAAAACGCTTCGTTGACGAACTGCGCGGCGTTCGCGGAGTCGAAGAAGCGGTCCTCGTTGATGATCTTGGGGTCGATCTTCTCGCCGCGCTTGAACCGCTCAAGGGTGTCGAAGGCGATGGGGCCGAAGCGCGGGTTGCACTCGACCGTCGCGTTCATCTCGCCCTTCTGGATGGCTTCGAGCGCCGACTTCTGGCCGTCCACCGAGACGACGAGCACGTCCTTGCCCGGGTTCATGTTGGCCGCCCTCAAAGCCTGAATCGCGCCGAGCGCCATCTCGTCGTTGTGCGTGTAGACGGCCGTGATGCTCTTGCCGTGAGCCTGAATCAAGCTCTCCATCACCTTCTGCCCCTGCGCGCGGTTGAAGTTGCCGTCCTGCGCGGCGAGGATTTTCATGTCGGGGGACGCCTTGATGGCGTCGGCGAAGCCCTGGTGGCGGTCGTTGGCGACCGACGAGCCGGCCGTCCCCAACAGCTCGACGATGCCGGCCTTGCCGTTCGACTGCTTCGCCAGCCACTCGCCCGCGCGCCTCCCCTCCTGGACGAAGTTCGAGCCGATGAAGGTGACGTAGTCCGCGCCCGCCTTCGGCCCTTCCAGCTCGCGGTCGATGAGGATGACGGGGATGCCCGCCTCCTTCGCGGCCTGCAAAGGCCCCTCGTAGCCCTTCGCCTCGCGCGGCGCGAGGAAGATGGCGTCGACGCGCTGCGCGATGAGGTCTTCGAGGTCGGAGACCTGCTGCGCCGTGGCGCCGCGCGCGTTGGTGTAGACCAGCTCGTAGCCGCGCTTCGCGGCCTCATCGCGCATGCTCTTCGACTCGGCGATGCGCCACGGCCCGTCCTCCTCCGTCTGCGAGAAGCCGACGCGCATCTTCTTGCCCGCCGTCCCGCCGCCGCCCGCTGAACTGCCGCCGCCCGCCGAGCCCCCGCCCTCCTTACGGCACCCGGCGAGGCCGAGCGCGAGCAGTCCGAGAGTAAGCATGAGTGCGAGCGCGACCCGACGCCTTCGTTTGAACGATCTCATTTTTCAGTCTCCGTTGGCTGTGTCAGTGAATCACCCTGATGGGCAACGTCTTGGTGGGCTGGATTCGGAACGAGTCGAAGCGCCCGGCCGCGCCGCGCGCGCCGCCCGCGACGAGCGCGACGCGCACGCCCCTGTCCCACGGCGGCAGGAACGCGCCGTCAACCTCTCCGCCGAGGTCGATCCACGCCCCGCCGTTGGCGCTCGCCGAGAAGCGGTAGAGGTGGCCTTCGCGCGCCTGCATGCGCAGGTGGATGAATTCCAGCGGGCGGCGCTGAAGGCTGGCCGGGCCGCGCCGCGCTTCCTCGAAGGTGTAAACGTTCTTCTCGCGCCGCCAGATGATGAGGCCGCCGCCGCGGTCTACGGAGACGCCGAGCGCGTTCTCCGCGTCGCCGTAGGCCGAAAGCCCCGCCAGCTCCGACCCCTTCATCCCGCGAAGGTCTACGACCGCCGTCGCCGTGTAGTCGCCGGAGGCGGTCGGGCGCGCGACGACGGCCGCGCTCGGGTTACCGTCCGCCTCACCCGACGGCGAGAGCACGAGTTGCCCCCCGCCCGCGGGCGCGACGCGGAGGTCGGGCACGTTGGCCTGCGGCCACTGCCAGAGCGGGTGGAGCGTTCTGCGCGTGAAGTCGTCGAAGAAGATTTGCGTCGGGCCTTGCGGGCGCGCGGCGAAGGGCGCGGCGGCGTTGGCGCTCGGCCCGCGCCCGCCGTTGATCGAGGGCCAGCCGTCCGCGCCCCAGGTCACTTCGTCGAGCAACGCCTGCCGGCCGACGTAGACGAAGTCCTTCGGGTGGTAGGCGTGGTAGAGGAGCCAGTCACGCCCGCGCCCGTCGTCCACGACCGTCCCGTGGCCGGGGCAGCGCCACGCGTCGTTGCCCGCGAGGATGGGGTTGTTCGCATACTTCTCCCACGGCCCGAGCAGGCTGCGCGCGCGCGCCACGCCGAGCGCGTAGTTGCACTCGCGCCCGCAGCAGAAGTTGCCCGAGTAGAACATGTAGAACCAGCCCTCGCGCCTGACGACGGAAGGGCCTTCGACGAGGTCGCCGAACGGGAGCGTCGCGTGCTTCTCCCACGGCTGGTCGTTGCGCATCACCTCCCGCTTCTCGCCGACCAGACGCGTGCCGTCCGCCGAGAGGCGCTGCGCCCAGATGACGGTCGGCTTGTGGACGCTGTTCGAGTCCTCCTTCCAGAAGAGGTAGCGCCGCCCGCGCTCGTCGTTGACGGGGAAGGGGTCGATGGAGCCCACCTCCTGACAGACCATCGGCCCGTGGTCTTTGTATGGCCCGCGCGGGTGCGGCGCAGTCGCCACGGCGACGCAGAGCGGCCCGCCCTTCTTGCGCGCGACGTAGTACGCGAAGAAGCGCCCGCGGTCGTGCGCCAGCTCCGGCGCCCAGAAACTCCCCACCGCCCACCCCGGCCGCTTCGTGAAGATCGCCCCGACCACCTCCCAGTTGACGAGGTCGCGCGAGTGCAGCAGAGGGTACTCCGGCCCCCACTCGGAGGTCGTGGCCGAGGCCCAGTAGTCGCGCCCGACGCGTATCACCGAAGGGTCGGGGAAGTCGCCCGCGGCCACGGGGTTCGTGTACGTCCCGCGCCGCTGCGCCGCCGCGGTCGAGGCCGCGGCCAGGACGCACAGCGAGAGGAGGAGGGCTCTGCCGAGCGTTCCGGCCGGTCTGCTCTCGTCGTAAGCTTTCTTGTTCATCTCTGTTCTCAACGTGCCTTGCCCCTGCCGGGCCTGGAAGTCTGCGCGGCCGTCCGCGCGTGCTTCGCGGCGCCGACCGCCGGGGCCGTGGAGGCGCGCGTGATGAGAAAGGTCTGGATGTTGACCTGCACGCCTCTGCGCTCGGGGTGCTCCATGTTGGTCATCAGGGCCTCGACCGCGCGGCGCCCGAGCTCGACGCGCGGCAGGCAGACGGTCGTCAGAGGCGGCTCGGCCGAGGCGGCGAAGGCGATGTCGTCGAAGCCGATGACCGACACGTCGCGCGGTATCTGTAACCCGGCGGCGCGCAGCTCGGCCATCACGCCGAGCGCCATCAGGTCGTTGGCCGCGAGCACCGCCGTCGGTCGCGCGTCGGCGGCCAGCATCTCGTTCGCGGCCCGCCTCCCGCCGTCGAGCTTGAAGTCGCCGCGGTAGAAGCGCACGCGCGCGCGCGGCAGGTGGCGGCGCATCGAGTTGCGGAAGGCTTCGAGCCTCCGCGCGGCCGAGCGCAGGCGCTCAGGCCCGCTGACGAAGGCGATCTCCTTGTGGCCGAGCGCGACGAGGTGTCCGATGGCCTCTTCAATCCCGGCCTCGTAGTTCACGCTCAGGTTCGACATGTGGATGCCGGGCTTGCCGAGGTCGAGGAAGACGACCGACACGTCGCGGCTCGCCAACTCGCCCAGGAGCGTCCTGTCCAGCTCCGAGGTCATGACGACGACGCCCGCCACCTTGCGCTCGATGAAGCGGCGGACGTAGTGCGAGGTGCGGTCGGGGTCGTAGTTCGTGTTCGAGAGCACGAGGTCGTAGCCGCGCTCGAAGGCCGCGGCCTCGATGGACTTAATCAGCTCCGGGAAGAAAGGGTTCGAGATGTCCGAGACGACGAGGCCGAGCGTCCGGCTGCGCCCCGAGGCGAGCGAGCGCGCGTGCGCGTTCGGGTAGTAGCCGCAGCGCTCGACCGCGCCGAGCACGCGCGCGCGCACCTCTTCGGAGACGAACCTCGTGTTGTTGACGACGTGCGACACGGTCGCGGTCGAAACGCCCGCCTCGCGCGCCACGTCCTTGATGCTGCTCATATCTTCGGAGTGATGAGTGATGAGTGATGGGTGATAAGAAAGAGAAGGGCGGGCCTTGTATTCTCTTATCACTTATCACTCGTCACTCATCACTTATCACTTATCACCCCAGTTCACTTGAGCGTCACGACGCGAGCGGAGTCCCAGTCATTCTCGGACGAGCCGAAGCCGTAGAGCATGAGGCGGAACGTGTGCGGCAGGTTCTTGATCGTCTTCGTGAGGCCGACCTGCGCCGCGCTCGGGGGGCTGTCGGGGCCGTTGAGGATGAAGAGGAACTCGTCGCCGCGGCGGACGATGCCGATGACCGGGTTCTTCAGCTTCGTGCCGAGCTTGCGGTTGTCGAGCCGCTCGCCCTGGCCGTCCACGACAGACCACGCCTCGAACGTGCCCTCGCTGGTCAGCACCCACTCGACGCGGTTGCGCCCCGAGCCGTCGAAGAGGATGGTCAGGGCGGCGAAGCCGAGGTCGCTGTCCTTCTTGCCGGGCACGGGGAGCTGCCGTTCGACCTTCGCCACGCGCGCCTCGACGCTGAAGCGGTCGCCCGTAAACGACCTGACGCTACGCACGCCCGCACGCGTCTCGCTGCCGCTGCGCATCCGCAACTGCCCGTCCTTGACCTCGACCTTGCCGCCGCCCGCACCCTGAAAGCTGAAGCGCTCCCACTTCGACTCGTCCAGGCGTTCGCCCGCGAAGTCGTCCGACCAGTCGTCGAAGGCGGGCTGCTGCTGCTGCGCGGCCCGCGCCGGCCTCGCTACCGGCGCGGCGGCCGTGGCGGCGAGCAGCGCGGCGAAAACTGAAGCGGCCAATCCTTTCGTCAGCTTCATCGAATGATTCCCCCTGTTCGTTCGGCGCGAGATTCAGAAGCGCACGTTGGCGAGCCGGCGCAGCAGGTCGCGGCGGTCGGTCTCGCGCTGCTCCTTCTTCGCCTCGCTCAACTGCTTGAAGGCGTCCATCGCACGCCGCGCGTCGTCGGCGCGCTTGAGGCGGACGTAGACGCGGCCGAGCTGGTAGTGAGCCTCGGCCGAGTTCGGGTCGAGCTGCGTGACGCGCTCGAACTCGGCGGCGGCCTCCGCGAAGCGCTCCGTCCGCGCGTAGAGCTTGGCGAGCGCGAGGTGCGCGGGGGCGAAGCCGGGGTCGAGCTCGACGGCGCGCGCGAGGTGGCGCGACACGCGCGCCTCGTCCACCTCCGTCAGCTTCAGGAGGGCGTCGGCCGCGAGGTAGTGTGGGACGGCCTGGTTCGGGGCGGAGGCCGCCGCGCGCTCGTAGAAGCCGGCGGCCTCTTCGTACAGGCCGCGCTCGGCCCGCGCCGCGCCGAGGTAGGCGAGCACGGGGGCGGAGCCGGGGTCGAGTTCGAGCGCCCGCTCGAAAGACGCGCGCGCGTCGTCGGACTTGCCGTCGGCCTGCTGCGCGATGCCGAGCGCGAGCCAGAGGCGCGACGAGCGCGGGAACTCCGCCAGCGCCTCCCGCAGGCGGATGAGCGCGGCCGCGGGCGCCTTCGAGTCAACGAGCAGAAGGCCGTAGCGCACGCGGTATGCCTCGTTGCGCGGCTCGCGTTCGATGGCGAGGCGCATCGCCGGGATGGCGTTCTCGAAGTAGCCGCCGGCCTCGTACACGTCCGCGAGCGCGGCGTAAATCCGCGCGTCGTCGCGGCCCCGTGCGACCGCACCTTCAAGCACGCGGCCGGCGGCCGGCACGTCCTTGCGCTCGAGGTGTGCGCGCGAGAGTTGTACGAGCGCCTCGACGTTCGCCGGGTCGGCTTCGGTCGCGGCGCCCAACTCGCGCGCGGCCTCTTCGGCGAGCCCCGCGTCGAGGAGCGCCCCGCCGAGTTCTGCGCGCGTGGCGGGGCCCGCGACGCGCGCGTCCGCCGGGCCGAGTCTCGCCGCGTATTCGCGGTAGGACTTCGCGGCCGACTGCGCGTCGCCGAGCCGGAGGGAGGTGACGACGAGGGCGCGCGCGATGTCAGCGTCGGGCGCGAGGACGTAGGCGCGCTCGAAAAGCTCGCGCGCGCGGCGCAGGCCGTCCGGGGTGCCCGAGTCGAACCCTATCCGCGCGAGGTTGACGAGCGGGCTGGGCTGGTTCCGGTCGAGCCGGAGCGAGACCTCGAACTGCGCGGCGGCCTGCTCGACCCGGCCGAGGCGGAGGAGGATTGCGCCGTGGTTGTTGCGCGCCTGCGGGGACGTGGGCGCGGCGATGGCGGCGGCGGCGAAGCGGCGCTCGGCCTCGCGCAGGTCGCCCGCGTGGTCGGCGAGCGCGCCGAGGTACGTGAGCGCCGTCACGTTGTCGGGGTCGGAGGCCAGCGCGCGCTCCGAGAGCGAACGGGCCGCGGCCTCGTCGCCGCGCTCGATGGCGGCGGCCGCCTCCGCGAGCAGGCGCTCGACCGCGGCCTGCACGTCGCCGCCGCGCGCGGGCTTGCGCGCCTGCGCCGCGGCGACGGAGGCCGGGGCGACGGACGCCAGCAGCAGTGTCAGCAGTGTGAACTTGTAAACCACTTCGGGCGGAAAGCGCCGGACAAGTCAGCGGCGCGGGAAGGTCTGGACGAACACTCTCCCGCGCCGCGACTGTCGCACAGTTGTGGGGCCTAGAACAGCAGCCGCGCGCGCAGTTGGACGACGCGCGGCGCGTAGACCTCCCGGTCGTTGATGATGCTCTGGAAGCCGAAGATGCGCGCGTTGTCGTTGTTGACGGTCGTCGTCGGCGCGAAGAAGCGCGTCCGGTTGAAGATGTTGAAAGCCTCGGCGCCGAGTTCGAGCATCAGCGTCTCGGTGATCCGGGTCTTCTTCAGGATGCTGATGTTCTCGCTCGAAAACCTGTCGGACTTGACGTTCGGCAGGACGCCGACCGTCCCGAAGAAGGCGAACGGGTTGGCGTAGTAGTTCCGGTAGGCGGCGCTGCTCGGGTCGGCGTTCGGCGGCGACTGGAAGTTCTGCGGCAGCGCGAAGGCCGCCGGGTTGATGACGCGGACGCCGGGGACTTCCGCCGGGTCGTTGGGGTTGACGGGCCTGAAGAGCTCGCCGCGCTCCAGCGTGACGGGCGCGCCCGTCAGGTTCAGGCGGAGGTTGCCGTTGATGCCGATCAGGTCGAGGAAGCCGCGGCGGCTCGCGTCGTCCGTCTGGAAGATGAGCGGCAGGCCCGACTGGTAGCGCTGGATGCCGCTGATCTGCCAGCCGCCGACCAGACGGTCGAGCGCGCCGCTGCCGTTCAGGAAGCGGTGGCCCTTGCCGAAGGGCAGCTCGAGCAGGTAGTTGACGACGAAGACGTGCGCCGGGTTGGTGGTCGAGACCGAGCGCAGGCCGCCGCGGTCGTTGGCGAACTGGAGGATGCCGCCCAGCGGGTTCTGACCCAGCACGTCCTCGGACGCGTCGCTGATGAGCTTCGAGAAGGTGTAGGAGGCGCCGAACTGTATGCCCTGCGCGAAGCGCCGGTCGAGCTTGAGCTGGAGCGCGTGGTAGTCGCTCGTGCCCTGGCTCTCAAGGATGTTGCTGATGCGGCCGTACTGCGGGAAGGGCTTGAGCGCCTGCGCGACCGTGCCGTTGAAGGTGGGGAAGACGGCGCTGGAGCTGGCGGGCAGCGGGACGCCGACGCTGGCCGCGTAGGTGCGGTCGGCGTCGTTCAGGTCGTTGACGTTCTTGTTGAGAATCGGGTAGCCGAGCCGCAGCGCGTTGAAGGGCACGGCGTTCAGCCGCTGGAAGTCGGAGCGCAGGCGCGTCGCCTTGTGCCCGATGTAGCCGGCCGAGGCGGCGAAGTTGTAGGGCAACTGCCGCTGGAGGTCGAGGCTCCACTGGATGGTGCGCCCCGTCTTGAAGTTCGGGTCGAAGTACTGCACGTCCTGCCCGATGCGCTGGTTGTTCGGGTCGACGGGCGGGCGCGCCGGGAAGCTGCGGAGGAAGAAGCGCGCGTTCTCGCCATCGGGGGTGAAGAGTTGACCCGTCGTGTTGTAGCCCTGCGTGCCGGTGTTGATGTCGCCGCCGCCGTTGATGCCGTAGAGGATCGGGGCGTAGTAGATGCCGCCGCCGCCGCGCACCACCGTGTTGTCGTTGAGCGAGTAGGCGAAGCCGACGCGCGGCCCCCAGTTCGAGTGGTCGGGCTTGGAGAGCGTGCGCTCGGCGGCCGTCAGCCCGCCCTGCCCGCCCGCGCCGACGAGGGCGCCGAGGCGGCCGACCTGCGGGTTCTTCACCGTCGGGTCGAAGGAGCGGAAGCGGTTGAGCGCCTCGTAGCGAAGCCCCGGCAGGTCGTAGCGCAGGCCGAGGTTCAAGGTCAGGCGCGGCGTGACCTTGATGTCGTCCTGCACGAAGTAGGACTGCGAGAGCTGCCGGAACGCAGGCTCAATGGAGTTGGTGCTGTTGAAGGCGAACTCGGTGGCGCCCGTGATCAGGCTGGCGATGGGGTGGCCGCCCTGCTGGACGCGCCTGTTGGGGTCTCCCGGCGTCGGGACCAGGATGCGGGCGGCCGTCTGGTCATGCCTGAAATTGAAGGAGCCGCCGGGGTCGATGAACTGCGTGACGTTGAACTGCGAGATGCGGAAGTCGGCGCCGAATTTCAAGGTGTGGCGGCCGCGGATGTAGGTCACGGAGTCGGTCGGCTGGAGTGTGTTGTCGCGGATGCGGTCGGTGAAGAAGGAGGAGCCGATGTCCTGGTAGTTGCGCGGGTCGGAGGCGGAGTAGCCGGGGAAGCCGACGCGCGGGAAGGCGGCGTTCTGTGTGGCGTTGGCCGGGATGCCGAGCGACGAGGTGTTGAAGCCGGCCGAGGTGTTGGCGTTCGCCACGTCGTAGCGCGTGTAGCCGAGGTTAAAGTGGTTGACCAGGTTCGGCGTCAACGTCCAGTTGTGCTGCACGCGGCCGAGGTAGGTCTTGAAGTTCTGCTGGAAGACGTTCTGGTTGGCGAACGGCAGCGGGAGGATGGGGAAGTTGACGATGCGGTTGTTGCGGCGGAACGAGTAGCTGAACGTGAGCTGCTGCCTGTCGGTGAGCACGTAGTCGAGCTTGGCCGTGGACTGGTTCGACTTGAGCGGCCTGGTGGCCGTGCTGACGTAGTTGCGGACCACGCCGGGTCGATTCGGCAGCGGGAAGAACTGGAGGATGGCGAGGCCGGCCGGGTCGATGGCGGCGCCACCCTGGTAGAGGTCGAGGCGGTTCCCGGGGATGGCGGTGCGCACGTCCCTGTCCTGGCGCGGGTCGTAAATTTGCAGGCCGGGCAAGGGCTTGCCGTTGGCCGGGTCGGCCGGGAAGAAGTTCAGCACCGCGGGGTCAGTCAGCAGTTCGGAGAAGTCGCCGCGGCGCATCAGCACGGTCGGCACTGTCACGATGTCTGTCTGGCCGACTGTGAAGCGGTAGCCCTCGTAGTTGTAGAAGAAGAAGGCTTTGTTCTTGAAGCTCTTGAGCGCGGGGCCGCCCTCGCCGAAGTTCGGGAGGTAGATGGGGCCGCCGATGTTGAAGCCGAAGTCGTTCTGGTTGTCGCGGTCGCGCTTGAAGCCGCGCGCGTTGTTGATGAAGGTGTTGGCGTTGAGCTTCTCGTTGCGGATGAGGTCGTAGAGCTCGCCGTGGAACTCGTTCGTCCCGCTCTTCAAGGTCAGGTTGACCAGGCCGCCCGAGGAGTTGCCGAACTCGGCCGAGTAGGTCGAGGTCGAGAGCGTGAACTCCTGGTAGGCGTTCGGCCCCGGCGCCACCTCCGAGAAGAAGGTGCCGTTCTGCTGGCGGCGCGTGGCCGCGCCGTCGATCAGGATTTCCGTGCCGAGCCCCTGGCCGCCGCTGACGCGGAAGTTCGTGGCGTTGGTCCCCGCGGAGCTGCCGTTCGCGCCCGCGGCGACGTTGCTGTCGAGGAAGATGAACGCCAGGGGCGTGCGGCCGCCGGCCTCCGCGTTGACCTGGAGGGGCAGCTCCTTGACCTGCCGCTCGTTGACGTTGGTCTGGCGGACGGGGGTGTCGGACTGCAAAACAGGATTCGAGTCGCTCGTGACGGTGACCACGTCGGTGACGGCGCCGATCTCCAGCTTGAAGTCTATGCTGTGCGTCACCTGGACGGCGACCTTGTACTCGTCGACGGTCGTCGTCTTGAACCCGGCCGCCTCGGCGCTGATGCGCCAGCGGCCCGCCTTCAGCTCCGGCAGCGTGTAGCTGCCCTCGTCGCTGGACGTGGCCTCGCGCGCCTCGCCCGTGTCGAGGCTCGTGGCGGTGATCTTGGCGTTGGGAACGACGGCGCCCTGCGGGTCTGTGACCCTGCCCGTGACCGAGCCGCGGTCGCTCTGCGCGAAGGCGGCCGCCGGCGCCAGCACGAACGCGAGCGCCAGCAACGCGACTGAGAAAAGCTTGAGTCTCATAAACACCCCTTCCCCTGCGGTAAGACCGACAGCCCCCGCCGGAGCGGCGCAACAGCACCGTTCACGCCGTGGGTAAATGGCTCACGCGGCAGCGCGCGCCGGACTTTACGTCCGGAGGCTACGCGCCGCGACTGGACGATTACTTTGTCACGAAGGATTGAGAATCCACACAGCCGGATTTACGGGAAAAATCGTTTACGTAAACGTTTACGGCCGGTGCCCGGCTTATAACAAGGGAAGGACACGCTTGTCAACACTTTTATCCTGCACCACCTGCAAGACGACGCTCTACCGTCCGGCAAGGTACGGATTCGATGCCGCATGGCCGCGGGGGGTCACGACACGCTCTATTTTCAAACCGACGCGGGGTAGGATTTCCGAGTCGGTGAAGCTCAAGGATGGTTATACCTTTTATAGTCACACTCATTTAGTGGTTATAAAAATTCTCTTGACGTCATAGAACTTCCTGTGGCATATAAGGGGCGCCCCAAAACCCTTTCACACTCTAAACCATTGAACGCTTAAGTCGGGATTCAGTCTGCCCAAAGCTCGTCGTTGTCTTTCACAACTCTTAACATTAATGTCCCTGTAGTTGCCTGAATAATTGGTCACACCAATCTGCATTTATCATCCGTTGAGTTCTACCCTCTTGGGTAAAGAGAGATAAACCGTCGCGGCGTATGTCCCCGCGCGGACACCTCTGCCGGCGCCCGTCTGCCGGCGAGACTGATGTGACTTCCCTGCTCAAAAAGCCCGGAAGCCGTGACACATAACGAACGGATAGGGAGGGGCAAATGCGGAACACACGTGTTCGAGGACGAAAGAACTTTCTGGCGGCCTGCTCTTTAATCGTGGCCGGCACGTTGGCGGCACTCGCGTGGGGCCTCGCGGCGTCGGCGCAGACGCAGACGCTCTTCACGGACGACTTCGAGGACGGGAACTCGACCGGCTGGTCGAAATCGGGCGGCACGTGGTCGGTCGTGACCGACGGCACAAAGGTCTACAAACAGTCGTCCACCAGCAGCGACGCGCGTGCGCGCGCGGGTTCGTCTTCGTGGACGAACTACGCCGTCCAGGCGCGCGTGAAGCCCCTGAGCTTCAACGGCACCGACCGCTTCGTGGCGCTCGTGGCCCGGGCGCAGGGGAACACGAGTTATTATTATCTGACCCTGCGCAACAGCAACCAGATCGAGTTGAAGAAACTCGTCTCGGGCTCTTCGACGACGCTCGCGTCGAAGGCGTTCACGGTCACAGCCGGCACCTGGTACACGCTCCGCATCGAGGCGGTCGGCAGTTCTTTGAGCGCTTACGTCAACGGGACGCTCCAACTGAGCGCGACCGACACGCAGTTCACCTCTGGCAACGTCGGCGGCGCGACCTTCTACGCGGCGGCGGAGTTCGACGACTTCGTCGTCACGGCGCTCTCGACCACGCCGACGCCGACGCCGACGCCTGCTCCGACACCGGCCCCGACTCCCACTCCCACGCCGACGCCCGCGCCGACGCCCGCCCCGACTCCTGACCCGGGCGATGGCCCGGTCGGTTACGCTTCCGTCAACGCGCTCGGCCAGAACGGGACGACGGGCGGCGCGGGCGGCCCCGTGGTGACGGTGTCGAACGCCACACAGTTGCTCGACTACATCTTCAGAACCGGGCCGTACGTCGTGCAGGTGGACGGGATGATTACGGTGCCGGCCGCGATGCACAAGGTGGCCTCGGACAAGACCATCGTGGGTCTCGGCTCGAACTCCGGCATCAGCGGCGGCGGGCTCAACATGACGAACGGCGTGAAGAACGTCATCATCCGCAACCTGCGTTTCATCAACGCCAGCGACGACTCCGTCAACATCCAGGAGTCTTCGCACCACGTCTGGATCGACCACTGCGACTTCTCGTTCGGCTACGACGGGCTGCTCGACATCAAGCGCGGGTCTGACTACGTCACCGTCTCCTGGAACCACTTCCACGACCACGACAAGACGATGCTGCTCGGCCACGACGACGCCAACGCGGCGCAAGACCTCGGCCACCTGCGCGTGACCTACCACCACAACTGGTTCGACGGCACCGTGCAGCGCCACCCGCGCGTGCGCTTCGCAGAGCCCGTCCACGTCTTCAACAACTACTACTTCGCCAACAGCGGCTACGGCGTGGCCTCGACGATGAACGCGGGCGTGCTGGTGGAGGGCAACTACTTCGAGAACGTCCAGAACCCGACCGTCATCCAGACGGGCACGAGCGACCCCGGCCGCCTCGTCCAGCGCAACAACGTGTTCGCGGGCTCGGGCGCGCCGCAGACCGCCGGGTCGGTCTCGGAGCCTTCGGCCTACTACTCCTACACGCTCGACAACCCGGCCGACGTCAAGTCGATAGTCACGGCCGGCGCGGGCGTCGGCAAACTAGGCTTCTAGCCTTCACGTCAGGTAGCGCGGCGCGGCGGGTGTCGCTTGACGCCCTCCGCGCCGCGCGCCTAACCTGAATTTATCTTGCATCCGAGACGGGGGAATGTCTTTTGAAACGCAGGCGCAAGCATCCGCACCGCGTCCACCTGGGCGAGCGCGGCATCTACATCTTCGAGAGCCGCCACAGCCCGGACTTCCACATGGAGCTGGTCGCGCAGGACTTCCAGCACCTCTACGTGGTGCGCGAGGGGCGCGGCTTCATCGAGACCGAGCGGGAGCGCCTGCCCATCCGCGAGCACCAGCTGATCTACGTCCCCGCGCACGTCGCGCAGAGGCCGGTGGACGACCCCGAAGACCCTCTGACCCTCATCATCCTCTGCTTCTACGAGAGCGTCTTCGGCGACTGCACGTCCGCGGTCGAGGGGATGCGTCTGTTCGGCAGCACCTTCCCCGCCCTCACGCCGTTCAAGGTCGGCGACAACTACACGCGCCTCGAAGTCCGCAACCGCCTCCGCGCGCTCTTCGTCGAGCAGGTGCAGCAGCGGGAGGGGAGCGACGCCGTCATCCTCTCGCAGCTCATCGAGCTGCTCGTCTTCCTCTCAAGAACCTACGCCGAGCACCGCGCGCTCTCGCCCACAGACCCGGGCGCGGCGGCCTTCGCGGGCAGCCTCCAATACCTGGACGAGAACTTCTACCGCCCCGTGAAGATCGAGGAGCTGGCCGACCTCGCCAACATGTCCTACCGCAGCTACACCGAGCAGTTCAAACGGCGCACGGGCAAGACCGTCACGCAGTACCTCGCCGAGCGCCGCGTCGGTTACGCGAAGCGGCTCATGCTGGAGACGGATGACATCCTCTTCGCCTCGGCCGAGGCGGGCTTCGGCGACCTGACGCACTTCTACCGCGTCTTCAAGAAGCTGGCCGGCGTGACGCCGAAGCAGTTCATCGCCGCCGGCAGGCACGCGCCTCTCCAGACCGAAGCCGCCTGACGACTTCGGGCCGAACCTTCGACCTCGCCGTACGAATTTGCCGTATCCGCCTACTTTGCCGGATGCGCCAAAAAGACTTTTCCGAATCGTCCAAAACGCGAAATTCTCCGAATAAATCGCCGCGCCCCTCACTCTTCATATTCTCCGCCGTATCCGCCGCCGCCGAATCTGCAAAGCGATAATTCTCCGTATCGGCCAAGCCTCCGGAGGCTACTCGGGGCACAATGGGCTCATCTTAACGGTGCTCTAAAACACCTCGAATATATTGGTTAAGTAACGGAGACTTGTCCCGAAAATGAAAGTGCTGAAAACTCTCAAGAACCTCAACAAGCAACTCGCGCTCGCCCTCATCTTCACGCTGCTTGTCCAGAGCGTCGCGGCGGCTGCGACCATCGTCAACGACACGTTCGCCGACGCGAACAGCCAGAACCAACAACTGTCGAACAACTCCGTCCGCCTCTTCAACGGGCGCGCGGGCACCGTCCGCACCGACGCGGCCGGCTCGGTCAACTTCAACGTCGCGGCGGCCGGCGGCTCCGAAGGCTTCTGGGGCTTCTTCACCGACGGCGCGCCGGTCGCGCTGGGCGTGGGCGACCGCCTGAAGGTCTCGGCGCGCTTCTCCGTGCAGAACGTCAACGCGACGAGCCTCGGCGCAGACCTCCGCTTCGGCCTCTTCGACTCGAAGGGCACGCGGACGACGGCGAACACGACGGGCGGCATCAACAGCCCGACCTTCGCCGACGACCCCGGCTACGCCGCGCGCCTCGCGGGGACGACCGGCGGCACGCCGCCCTTCACCGTCCACCGCCGCGTGAGCCCGAGCGCCACCGACCCGCTCGCCAACGTCATCAGCACGACCGTCGCCGAGTATCAGGCTTTGAACGTCAACGGCGGCTCGGCGCGCGCGCCGCTCGCCAACGGCGTGCCCTACACGTTCACCTTCGCCGTCGAGCGCACCAGCGCGACCGACACGAAGGTCACGGTGACGATGACCGACGGCGCCTCCTTCAACCTGAGCACGACGGCCACCGAGACGAGCGCGAACCCGGCGACGACCTTCGACTGGTTCGGCTTCCGCGTGCCGAACGGCTTCGCCTCGGACGTGAACTTCACGCAGTGGTCGGCCGACTACACGCCCGCCGCCCCCGTCATCACCGCGCAGCCGCAGCCCTCGAACCTGACGGTACAGGTCGGCAGCAACGTCACGATGTCGGTCGCCGCCAGCGGCAACCAGCTTTCCTACCAGTGGCTCAGGAACGGCGCGCCGATAGTCGGGAACGACTCGGCCGCGACGCCGACGCTCAGCATCAACAACGCGCAGGTCGCCGACACCGGCAGCTACACCGCGGTCGTCAGCAACGCGGGCGGCAGCGTGACCAGCACGCCCGTCCAGTTGACCGTCAGCGAGGGCGAAGTGGCGCCCCCGCCGACCATCGGCGCGCAGCCCGCCGACACGACCGTCACGAACGGCTCGGCCGCGAGCCTCTCCGTCGTCGCGCAGGGCGAGGGCCTCTTCTACCAGTGGTACAAGAACGGCACGCTCATCCCCGGCGCCGACGCCGCGTCGCTCAACTTCGCGGCCTCGCGGGTCGCCGACGCGGGCACGTACACGGTCGTCGTCAGCAACTCGGGCGGCAACGTGACGAGCGCCCCGGCGCGACTCCTCGTCGTCTCCGCGATGGCGGCCAACGCCTTCGGCCCGGCCGCGGGCGCGACGAACGTCAACATCGACGCGCAGCTCAAAGTCACCTTCGACCAGACGCCGACCGTCGGCACCTCGGGCAAGGTTCGCGTCTTCAACGCCGCCGACAACTCGCTCGTCGACACGGTTGACCTCGGCGTCGATACGAACACGGGCGTCCACGCCCCCGGCCCGCAGTCGGCTCGCCCCATCGGCGGCTCTTCGTGGCAGTTCAACTACCACCCGATTATTGTTGACGGCAACACGGCGACCGTCTACACGAAAGTGAAGCTCGCCTACGGCCAGTCCTACTACGTCACGATGGAGCCGGGCGTCATCACGGACGCGGCGGGCGCCCCCTTCGTCGGCGTCGGCGACGCGACGGCGTGGCAGTTCTCGACGAAGGCCGAAGGCCCCGCGGTCGGGACGACTTCCCTGACCGTCGCCGCCGACGGCACGGGCGACTTCGACACGGTGCAGGGCGCCGTCGACTTCGTCCCGGCGAACAACACGCAGCCCGTCGTCATCAACGTCCGCAAGGGCAAGTACACGGAGATCGTCTACGTCCGCTCGAACAAGCGCTTCGTCACCGTCCGCGGCGAAGACCGCAACGAGAGCGTCATCCAGTACGCCAACAACGAGAACCTCAACACGGGTTCGAGCCCGCGCGCGACCTTCGGCGTGGACGCGCCTGACTTCACGCTGGAGAACATCTCGGTCGTCAACACCACGACGCGCTTCAACAGCGAGAACAGGACGCGCCAGTCCGAGGCGTTCCGCGGCAACAACGACCGCATCCTTCTGAACCGCGTCAACCTCAAGAGCTTCCAGGACACGCTCCTCTTGCAGAGCCAGTCGAACCAGGGCGGCTTCGTCAACGAGAGCTACATCGAGGGCGACATCGACTTCCTGTGGGGCACGGGCGCCGTCTACTTCCGCAACACGGAGGTGAAGATGCTCAACTCGAACGCCTACTACACGCAGATTCGCAACGGCCAGGGGAAGAACGGCTACGTCTTCGTCAACTCGCGCTTCACGGCCGCGCCCGGCGTGACCGGCGCGTACCTGACGCGCATCGACCCCGACCAGTTCCCCTACTCGCAGGTCGTCCTCATCGACTCCGTCATGGGGCCGCACGTCCGCCCCGACGCGTGGCGTCTCGACGACAACGCGAAGGACGGCTTCACGGCCCCGCTCACGCAGGAGGGCTACCCGAACGTCCGCTTCTGGGAGTACAACTCGCGCGACGAGAGCGGCAACCCGGTTGACGTGAGCCAGCGCCACCCCGTCTCGCGGCAGATCACCGCGGAGGAGGCGAACTTCTGGCGTGAGCCGGCCAACGTGCTCGGCGGCTGGACGCCCGAACTCGGCACCTCGACCGTCTCGCTCGCGGGCCTGAACCAGACGTACACGGGTCAGCCGGTCGCGGCCTCCGTCATCACGGAGCCCGCGAACCTCGCGGCGCGTGTGACCTACAACGGCTCGGCGGAGGCGCCGGTCGCAGTCGGCTCCTACGAGGTCGTCGCCACCATCACCGAGCCGGGTTACAAGGGCACGGCGACGGGCACGCTCGTCATCGAGAAGGCGGACGCCGTGGTCACGGTCGAGAGCGCGAGCTACACCTACGACGGCACGCCGAAGGCCGTCGGCGTGACGACCGACCCGGCGGGCCTCGGCGTCGAGGTCACTTACAACGGCTCGAACGCGGCGCCGACTCAGCCGGGCACCTACGCGGTCTTGGCGACGGTCGTTGACGCGAACTACCAGGGCACGGCCTCCGGCACGCTGACAATCACGGAGGCGCCGAACACCCCGCCCGTGCTCACGCTCCCGTCCGACATTGTCGTCGAGGCGACGAGCGCCAGCGGTGCCGTCGTCAACTTCGACGCGACGGCGACGGACGCGGAGGACGGGACGCTCGGGGTTCTGTTCAGCCGCCAGCCCGGCACAGTGTTCCCGCTGGGCACGACGACGGTGACGGCCGCGGCGCAGGACTCGAAGGGTCTGACCGCCAACGGCGCCTTCAACGTCACGGTGCGCGACACGACGGCCCCGGTCGTCCAGAGCCTGACGGCCTCGCCGAGCGTCATCACGAAGGTCAACAACAAGATGACGCCCGTCGTCATCACGGCGAACGTGGCCGACGCGGTTGACTCGACGCCGACGACGCGCATCGTCTCCGTCACGGGCAACGAGGACGTGACCGGCGACTGGCAGATCACCGGCGACCTGACGCTTCAGGTGCGGGCCGAGCGCAGCGGTAAGACGAGCCGCGTCTACACCGTCACGGTCGAGAGCCGCGACGACGCCGGCAACGTCTCGACCAAGGACGTCACCGTCACCGTCCGTTAAGGGCGTGACTCGAACAAGGGGGGTCGTGACACGCTAAAGCATGTCCCCGACGGGATGAGGGGCTCGAATGAATCGAGCCCCTCATCAACTTCATAGAGGGCCGCTGCTAACGGCGGCGGCGGTTAATAGATTATGAGACCTAATAATTTAATCGAACGAAGGCCGTGGGTTCTGACGCTACTGTTGGCCGCGCTGACGGGGTTGACGGCGCTCTCCATCGACATGAGCCTGCCGGCGATGCCGCAGTTGCAGGAGACTTTCGGCGCGGGCGTCTCCTCGGTGCAGTTGACGCTGAGCGTCTTCCTCGCGGGCTTCGCGCTGGGGCAGGTCTTCTGCGGGCCGCTCTCCGACCGCTGGGGGCGGCGGCCGGTGCTGCTGGCGGGGCTCGCGCTCTTCACGCTCGCGGGGCTGGCCTGCGCGGGCAGCACGTCGCTGGCGATGCTGGTCGCCGCGCGCTTCGTGCAGGGGGCGGGCGCGAGCGTCGGGCCGGTCGTCGCGCGCGCCATCGTCCGCGACCGCTTCGACTCGCGCAAGGGCGCGGCGGTGCTCTCGCAGATGACGCAGGTGATGATCGTCGCGCCGCTGCTGGCGCCGACGCTGGGCGGCTACATGCTCGTGCACCTCGGCTGGCCCGCCATCTTCGTCGTGCTCGGCGCGAGCGGCGCGCTGATGTCTCTCATCTGCTGGCGCTTCCTGCCGGAGACCGCGCGGCCGGGGCAGGTCGGGAACGACGTTCAGACTTCGGGCGCGCGCGGCGGCCTGCGCGACGTCTTGAGGCACCGCGCGAGCCTCCGGCACGCGCTCACGACCTGCTTCGCCTACGCCGGCATGTTCGCCTACGTCGGCTCGTCGCCGTTCGTGCTGATGGACGGCTTCGGCGTCGCGGAGGAGAAGTTCGGCTACTTCTTCGCTTTGACGGCGGCGGCGCTGTTGGTGTCCGCGACCTTGAACCGCGCGCTGCTGAAGCGGCACGCGCCGTCGCTCCTGATACTGCGCCGGGGCGTGTTCGTCATCTTCGCGGCGGGGGTGTCGTTGGCCCTGGCTTCGTTGTTCGGCGTCGGGGGGCTGGCGGGCGTGTTGGTGCCGATGATGGCCTACATGTTCGGGCAGGGTCTGGTGATGCCGAACGCGACGGCCGCCGCGATGGCGCCGCACGGCGAGTCGGCCGGCGTCATCTCATCCCTGATGGGCGCCTTGCAGACCGGCGGCGGCGCGCTCGCCGGCTACCTCGTCGGCGCCTTCTACGACCACACGCCGCTCTCGCTGGCCGTGACGGTCGCGGCCTTCGCCTCCCTGACGCTGCTCGCGTCCGGCCTCAAGTGGTCGCGCGGCGGTGCATCGGTTGAGAGGCACACGGACGCGCTCCACGTCACCTGCGGGGCGTAGGATTTACAGCGACATTCACTTGAATGCGACTTCGGTTTAGGGGTAACGTGCCAACTATGCGCGCCTACTCTTTAGACCTGCGGCAAAAGGTCGTCGCGGCCGTCGAGCGCGGCGACTCCACCATCGAAGAGGTTGCAGCCTC
>DASVQJ010000406.1:0-4400 GCA_036389235.1 Pyrinomonadaceae bacterium
TGCGCGCGCGGGCGCGGGGCAGGAATAAGTACGGACGCGTGTGACAAAGCTTGTGCGGGCCGCGCGCACGCCGGGGAGGTCTGCGAAGGATGTTGAAGGCGTTTCTGTTCGCCGCGTGCCTGTCGCTCGCGCTCGCGGGCGCGGCGCGGGCTCAGGACGAGAAAGGCTCTGACCAAGTGTCGCGTGGGCGCGAACAGGGGCGCGTGCGCGCGCCCGAACTCGAAGGCGGGCGCGGCTGGCTAAACACAGACGCGCCGCTCTCGCTCGCCGCGCTTCGCGGCAAAGTCGTGCTGCTCGACTTCTGGACTTACGGCTGCGTCAACTGCATGCACGTCATCCCCGACCTCAAACGTCTGGAGGAGAAGTACCCCGCAGAACTCGTCGTCATCGGCGTCCACTCCGCGAAGTTCGAGAACGAGAAGGAGACGGAGAACATACGCCGCATCGTGCTGCGCTACGGGCTCGAACACCCGGTCGTCAACGACGCCGACTTCCGCATCTGGCAGGCGTACGCCGTGCGCGCGTGGCCGACGCAAGTCCTCATCGACACGGCCGGCTACGTCGTCGGTCAGGTCTCGGGCGAGGGGCACTACGAGGCGATAGACGGCGCCGTCGGACAGCTCGTCGCGGAGGCGAAGAGGCGCGGGACGCTCGACGCGCGGCCTCTGAAGTTCGCCCTGGAGCGCGCGAAGACGGGCGACCTGCCGCTCGCCTTCCCCGGCAAGGTTCTGGCCGACGAGCGCGGCGACCGCCTCTTCGTCGCCGACTCGAACCACAACCGCGTCGTCGTGACGAAGCTCGACGGGACGTTCCTCTACACCATCGGCTCGGGCGCGCGCGGCCGGCGCGACGGCGCGTTCGACGCCGCCACCTTCGACGGGCCGCAGGGGCTCGCGCTCGACCCTTCGGACAACTCGACGCTCTACGTCGCCGACACGCGCAACCACATGCTGCGCCGGGTTGACCTCAAGGCCCGCACGGTCGAGACGGCGGCCGGCACCGGCGCGCAGTCGCGCGACTACTCGCTGCGCGGCGGGCCGGCCCTGACGACGCCGCTCAGCTCGCCGTGGGACTTGGCGCTCGCGGGGCGCACGCTCTACGTCGCGATGGCCGGGCCGCACCAGATTTGGAAGCTGGATTTGGACTCGCGCGAGGTCTCCGTCTACGCGGGCACGGGGCGCGAGGCGCGCGCCGACGGGAAGCGCCTGGGAGAGTTCGAGGACGCGGCGGCGGCGGCCTTCGCCCAGCCTTCGGGACTGGCCGTCGAGGCTTCGACGCTCTACGTCGCGGACTCCGAGTCGAACATCGTCCGCGCCGTCTCGGGCGAGGAGGTGCGGACGCTCGCGGGCGGCGACCTCTTCGAGTTCGGCGACCGCGACGGCGAGGGCGACGGCGTGCGCCTGCAACACCCGCTCGGCCTCGCCGTCGTCGGGGGCCGGCTCTTCATCGCCGACACGTACAACCACAAGCTCAAGGTGCTCGACCCGCGCACGCGCCGCGTCTCGACCTTCGCGGGCACGGGCAAGGCGGGGCAGGCCGACGGCGCGCGGCCCGAGTTCTACGAGCCGGGGGGCATCTCCGCCGCGCACGGCAGGCTCTACGTCGCCGACACGAACAACCACGCCGTGCGCGTCGTAGACCTCGCGACGAAGCAGACGACGACGCTCCCCCTCCGCGGGCTCAAGCCGCCGGCCGCGAACGCCGCCGCCCCGGAGGCCGCCGACTCGGGCGAGCCGACGCCCAACGCCGAAGAGTCGAAGCTCCCGACGCAGCGTCTCGCAATCGCGGCCGACGCCGCGCTCGTGGTAGACGTGGCGCTGCCCGCCGGCCACCACCTCAACCCGGACGCGCCCAACCGCTACACGGTCACGGTCGAGGAAGGCGTACAGAGCCTCGCGCTGGCCGACGGCACCGACCCGAAGGCTTCGGGCAGGACGGCCAAAGACCTGCGCCTGCCTCTGCGCGTGCCCCTGCGCGCCGCCGCCGCGGGCGCGGCCCGCCTGCGCGTCTCGCTCAGACTCTATTACTGCCGTGAGGACAACACGGGGACGTGCCGCATCAAGACGCTCGTCTGGCGCGTGCCCGTCGAGTTGACGGCCGAGCCGGGCGCCCCGCGCGAAGTGAAGTTGCAGGGGAAGGTCGATTGAAAGTAGGCGGCAGGCAGCAGGCAGCCGGCATCCGCCGCGGAGCGGCGACTGAGTTTAGCCCGGCCTTTTAAGGCCGCGTAAGACGTTGATTAATGGGTGAGACGTCGCGTCAGCGACGTCTGAGCCGACTCGCACGTTCAGGCGTCGCTGACGCGACGCGGCCGTCTTCGATGCGACGCCGACCCGGCCTTGAAAGGCCGGGCTAAACTCAGTCGCCGCTGACGCGGCGGATGCCGGCTGTCTTAGTTACGTGAGAGGTCGCCCGTCTCGTCGAGCAGCTCGGGCCAGAGCGTGCGGCTGTGCTCCAGCTCGCGTTCGAGCAGGGCGCGCGTCTGTCGCAGCTCAAGGCGCAGCTCCCCGTTGGAGCGTTCGAGTTCACCGATGTGCCTCTTCATCTGGCGCGAGCGCCCTTCGAGGAACATCACGTAGAAGTAGAGCACGCCGGCGATGGCGGCCAGCGCGAGTGCGAGAACGAGGGCGGCGTAAAACTCCACGGCTTTCTTCCCCTGGATTCCCTGTTTGCCAGTTTTGTCTCATTACTACCCCTTCCGGCGCGTTTGCGCAAGTCCCCGCCCCGCGCCGCGCGCGTTTGCTTTTCCCGCGCGCGGGGTATAATCCGATTTCGGATCGCGGGTTCGGGCGGAGGGCCGAGGGTTGATGAAAGAGGGCCTGTCTTTCGTCATCCTTCGCACGCACCCCGCGCCCCGAAAGCCGTCGCAGCTCCACCCCGTAGACCCGTAAGGAATCTCAAAATTGATGTTGAGACTTAAACCCTCGCCCGCGGCGCTGCGCCTGTGTGTGGCGTGCGCGCTGCTGCTCTCGGAGGCGGGCGCGGCCCGCGTGGCGGCGCAGGGCTGATGCCGGAGCTTGAGGCGATGCGCGCGGGGCTCGCCGCGCGGGGCATCGACCTCGTGGGGCTGAACGTGGACACAGAGCCGGGGGCGGACGTGCGCGGCTTCCTGCGCGAGAACCGCGCCGGCTACCCCGCCTACGTCGGCGGCGTGGCCGCCGTCGAGCGGCTCTACCTGACCGGCCAGCTCTCGGTGCCGATGTCGCTCGTCGTCGACGACAAGGGCGTCGTCACCGAGGTCATCCACGGCCGGTCGCCCTCGACGCGCAGGCGCTTCGCGGCGCCGGCCGGGAAGGAGTAGCGCCGGACGCAAGCAGGGTCGGAGCCGCCGGCCGCCGCGTGCGGCGCTGATTTGCCCCGGGCCTCACGGGAGTGGTTCAGCTTAACTCGATTGGAGGAGGGAGCCTCATGCCAAAGGGAAGGGAAGGGTTGACGACGCGCCTGGGATTGGCGGTCTTGCTGTGCCTCGTGTCCGGCGTGACGGCCGCCGCGCAGACGGCGTGGACGCTCGCGTGGAGCGACGAGTTCGACGGGCCGGCCGGGTCGGCCGTGGACGGGACGAAGTGGGTCGCGGAGGTCGGCAACGGCTCGAACGGCTGGGGCAACCACCAGCGCGAGTACGACACGAACTCGACGAAGAACGCGTCGATGGACGGGGCGGGCAACCTCGTCATCACGGCCCACAGGGAGACGCTGGGGAAGAAGTACCGCTGCTGGTACGGCGAGTGCCAGTACACCTCGGCGCGTCTGAAGACGCAGGGCAGGTTCGAGCAGGCTTACGGGCGCTTCGAGGCGCGCATCCGCCTGCCTTACGGGCAGGGCATGTGGCCCGCCTTCTGGATGCTCGGCAACAACATCAACACCGCGGGCTGGCCCGCGTGCGGCGAGATCGACATCATGGAGAACATCGGCCGCGAGCCTTCGATGGTGCACGGCACGATCCACGGCCCCGGCTACTCCGGCGCCGCGGGCATCGGCTCACAGTACGCTTTGACCTCGGGCGCCTTCAGCGACGCCTTCCACGTCTTCGCCGTCGAGTGGGAGCCGAACCAGATACGCTGGTACGTGGACGGCAACCTCTACCAGACGCGCACGCCGGCCGACCTGCCGCCCGGCTCGGCGTGGGTCTTCGACCACCCGCACTTCGTCCTGCTCAACCTCGCCGTCGGCGGCTACTGGCCCGGCGACCCGGACACGACCACCGTCTTCCCGCAGAAGATGTACGTCGATTACGTCCGCGTCTACCGCGCGCAGTAGGCGCGACTTTCCGAAGCGAAGCCCCGCGAACCTCAAAGGCATTCGTCCGACCCACGGAGAAAGGGGAAGCGTATGATGAGAAAGCTCCTGCTGCTGCTCACGCTCTTAGCCGCGCTGCCTTCGGCCGCCGCGGCGACTCCCGTCTC
>DASVQJ010000407.1:0-7595 GCA_036389235.1 Pyrinomonadaceae bacterium
GCCGCGCCCCTTTGTCTCTCCGCCACGCCTTTTACGACTTGTTGGCGGTCTGTCTGTCGGCGGAGGCCAGTTCTTCCTCGCGCAGGCGTTCGGAGTCGCGGAGCTGCTCGCGGCGCGTCTCGGCCACCTCGCGCTCGTCCTCCTTGCCGCCTTCGGAGATGCCCTTCTTGAATTCGTTGATGCTCTTGCCCATGCCGCGCGCGAGCTGCGGCAGGCGCGAGCTGCCGAAGAGCAGGAGGACGACGAAGAGGACGACGAGTATTTCCCAGCCGCTGAAGTTCATCTTATAAGCTCCTTGAAGACTGCCGACCCGGCGGTCGCGTTTTATTAAACCTGCGGGGCGTCGCGGCCTCAAGCCTCGCCGCCGCCCGACTCGTAGAAGAGGTACTTGCGCCAGGTCTCGTCCGCGCGGCCGATGAAGCGCATGATCTGGCGGTTGACGTGCAGCGAGAAGGCGCGCGGGCGCCGGATGAGGTGCATGCGGGCCTCCTCGGGCGTCCGGCTCCCCTTCTGGTGGTTGCAGCGCTTGCAGCACGCGACCAGATTATCCCACGTACTCTCGCCCCCGCGCGAGCGCGGGAAGACGTGGTCGAGCGTCAACTCCGAGGGCGAGAACTGCCGGCCGCAGTACTGGCACGTCGAGTGGTCGCGCAGCAGGATGTTCTTGCGCGAGAGCGAGCGGCTCTTGTAGGGGATGTGGATGTACTCGACGAGGCGGATGACCGAAGGGGCGTGCATCGTGATGCGCGCCGAGTGGAGCATGTGGCCGTTGTGCTCCTCCATCCGGGCGATGCCCTTGAAGATCATCACGACGGCGCGGCGCTCGGTGCAGACGTTCACCGGCTCGAAAGAGGCGTTCAGGACTAAAACACGTCCGGTCATCTTGAACCCAGATATTACGTGACGGGGAGAAGCAGTGACAAGTTGGAATTGGTGAATGGTGAATGGTGAATGGTGAATGGAGGGTGCCGCTTGCCTCCATTCACCATTTACCACTCACTATTTACTGTCTTTAAATCTGTCCGTCGCGCTTATGAGCTCGTGGATGATGCCGGGCTCGGTGACGGAGTGGCCGGCGTCGGGGACGACGCGGAAGTCGGCCTCGGGCCACGCCTTGTGCAGCTCCCACGCGCTCTTGATGGGGCAGACCACGTCGTAGCGCCCCTGGACGATGACGGCCGGGACGTGTCGGATGCGGCCGACGTTCTCGATGAGGTAGTTGTCCGTCGGGAAGAAGGCGTTGTTCATGAAGTAGTGGCACTCGATGCGCGCGAAGGCGAGCGCGAACTGCGGGTCGGCGAACTTCTCGATGGAGGCGTAGTCGAAGAAGAGCTTCGAGGTGCTCCCCTCCCACACGCTCCACGCGCGCGCCGCCTCGACCCGCGTGGCCTCGTCGCCGCTCGTCAGGCGCCGGTAGTAGGCCGAGACGAAGTCGCCGCGCTCGCCTTCGGGGATGACCTTCTCGTACTCCTCCCACACGTCCGGGAAGATCCAGCTCGCGCCCTCCTGGTAGAACCAGCGTATCTCCTCCGGCCGGCACAGGAAGATGCCGCGCAGGGTCAGAGAGCGCACGCGCCCCGGGTGCGTCTCGGCGTACGCGAGCGCGAGCGTGCTCCCCCAAGAGCCGCCGAAGACGTGCCAGGTGTCCACGCCGAGGTGCGTGCGCAGCGTCTCGACGTCCTCGACCAAGTCCCACGTCGTGTTCCCTTCCAGTTCCGCGTGCGGCGTGCTCTGCCCCGAGCCGCGCTGGTCGAAGAGCACGACGCGGTAGGCGGCCGGGTCGAAGTAGCGCCGGTAGTCCGAGACGATTCCGCCGCCCGGCCCGCCGTGCAGGAAGACGACGGGCCGGCCGTCGGGGTTGCCGCACTGCTCGTAATAGACGTTGTGGATGGGCGAGACCTGGAGCCGCCCGGTGTCGTACGGCTCAATCGGGGGGTAGAGTTCTCTCATGCGGACATAATACAGATGCCGGATGTCAGATGCTAGATGCTGGTAACTGCTCTTAACTGACATCTAGCATCTGACATCTAACATCTGCTCTTATGCGCGCGCGGCGGTGAGGACGAAGACGGCGCGGGCGCCCGCGTCGAGCAGGGCGCGGGCGCAGGCGGAGGCGGTGGCGCCGGTGGTGAAAACGTCGTCCACGAGCAGGACGCTTTCGCCGCGGACGAGGCGGGGGCGTGTGACGGCGAAGGCGCCCTCGACGCTCTCGCGGCGGGCGCGGGCGTCCATGCCGGCGCGGTGGCGCTCGCTGTGGGCGACGCGCGCGAGGCTCAAGGGGTCGAGGCGCGAGCCCGCGCCCCCGGCGACTGAGGCCGCGAGCAGGGCCGCCTGGTTAAAGCCGCGCTCGCGTTCGCGCGCGGGGTGGAGCGGGACGGGGAGGACGAGCCGCGCCGCGTCGAGCGGGGGGCGGCGCGCAGCCCCTCGCAGCATCCGCGCGAGCCGCGGGGGCACGAACGGGTCGCGCTTCAGGCCGAGCAAGGCCGCGCGCAGGGCGCCCTCGTAGAGCCCGCACGCGCGCGCCGCCGTAAACTCTTCCGCTTCGCAGCGCCGGCAGCGGACGGTCGGCCGAACCCCCGACGGCACCTCGCCGCCCGCGGGCGCGCCGCACTTCCAGCAGAGCGTCTCGTCGCCCGTGAAGAGTCGCGTCGCGGCCCAGCAGCCGGCGCACGCGGGCCAGTCCGCCCGACGCTCGACGCTCCGGACGCCGCACGCGGCGCACGCCTGCGGGTAGAGGAGCGCGAGCGCCGCGTCGAAGAGTCTGTCGAATGTGTGGTTGAGCCTCGCCATAAAACGGCCGTAGGTGCTCGGCCTGGCGGGGCGGAGGAAATAGTGTTCAGAACCGCCCGCGGTAGCGGGTGGGCGCGGCACAGGTCGGATGACGATTGACGACAGCGCCGCTTTCATCAATCGTCAGGCCGCCGCCGGGAGGCCCACCCGCTGCCGCGGGCGGTTCTGACCTGTATCACGCGCGCCGTAATCTAACACAAAAGCGAAGCCCCCGCCGCCGGTGATTTCCGGCGGCGGGGGCTTCGCTCGAATAAAGTGTGTGCTTAGTCTTCGTCCTCGTTGAGCAGGCCGCGCTCTTGCAGGTCCTGGCACTTGAGGCAGTAGCGCGTCCAGGGCACCGCGTCGAGCCGCTTCTCGGCGACGGGCTCGCCGCAGTTGACGCACTCGCCGTACCCGCCGCCCTCGACCCGCTCCAAAGCCTCGTCGATGAGCAGGAGGAGCTTCCGGTCGTTGGCCGACATCGAGATCAGAAGCTCTTTGGTGTAGGCGTTGGCCGCCATGTCGGCCGGGTCCTGCGTGGCTTCGAGGTCGCGCTCGCGGCTCGACATCTCGGCCTCGGTCACCTGGCTGAAGAGCGACTCGCGGCGCGCGAGCAGGCGGTCGCGGTACGACTTCGTCTTCCTCTTATCCATTCCGTTATACGCTCCTTCTTGAACCCCGCTTGTCCTTAAACCGTGTGTATACGCTTCTCGCGGGGCGCGGTTTCAAAAACGCCCCGCCGAACTCTCACTTCTGATAGGGCAGCCCGCGCGCGATGGTGTAGGCGCGGTAGAGCTGCTCCGCCAAAACGACGCGCGCCATCTCGTGCGTCAGCGTCAGCCTTGAGAGCGACCAGCGCACCCGCGCGCGCCGCCTCACCTCCCCCGAGACGCCCAGGTGGCCGCCCACCACGAACGCCACCTCCCTGACCGAGCGCCCCTCCCACGCCAGGACCTCCGCGGCCAGCTCCTCCGAACTCCACTCGGTCGTGCCCGACACGTCGAGGAGAATCGTCAGAGCATCAGATGCCAGAGCACCCGTTATGCGTTTGCCCTCCTCTTCCAGACAGGCGCGCGGGTCGTCCGCCGTACACTCGCGCAGCTCCGTCACCTCGCAACGCACGAAGCGGGAGAGCCGCTTCAGGTACTCCGCCACGAGCGCCCGCAGGTGTTCGTCGCGCGTCTTCCCCACCCAGATGAGTCTCAGCCGCATGAGTGCAGAGGTCAGACGTCAGACGCTAGATGTCAGTTTCCGGCTTTTTACTGACGTCTGACATCTGACGTCTGACATCTTTCTTTTCCCTCGCCAGCCTCTCGTAGAGGTTCTTCCGGCTGATGCCGAGCACCCGCGCGGCCTCCGACTTGTTGCCGCGCGCGGCGGCGAGCACCTCCCGGATGTAGTCGGCCTCAAGCTCCGCGAGCGTCGGCCGCCGCCCGCGGCGCGCCCCGGAGCCCGCGGCCGCCAGCACCGCCTCCGGCAAGTCCTTCGCGCCCACCTCGCGGCCGTCCGAGACGATGACGGCGCGCTCGACCACGTTCGCAAGCTCCCTCACGTTGCCGGGGAAGTCGTACAGCCCGAGCGCCGCGAGCGCCTCCGCGTCGAAGCGCCGCGCGGGGCGGCCGTGCTTGGCGGCGTAGGCCGCGAGGAACTTCTCCGCCAGGGGCGCCACGTCCTCGCGCCGCTCGCGCAGCGGCGGGACGTGTATGCGCACGACGTTGAGGCGGTAGAAGAGGTCTTCGCGGAACGCGCGGCGCCGGACGGCGTCGTCCAGGTCTACGTTCGTCAGGGCCACGAGCCGCGCGTCCACGCGCACCGTCCGGCGCCCGCCCAGCCGCTCGAACTCGCGCCGCTCGATGACGCGCAGGAGCTTCGCCTGCGCGTCGCGCGGCAGGTGCGCGACCTCGTCTAAGACGAGCGTGCCCTTGTGCGCCGCCTCCAACCGCCCGGGCTTCGCCGCCGCCGCGCCCGTGAACGCCCCGCGCTCGTAGCCGAACAGCTCGGCCTCCAGCAGCTCGGCCGGCAGCGCCGCGCAGTCGATCCTGACGAACGGCCCGCCGGCGCGCGGGCCGGACGCGTGGAGGTGGAGCGCGAGCGCGTCTTTGCCCGCGCCCGACTCGCCCGTGACGAGCACGTTCGCGTCCGTCGCGGCCACGCGCCCGGCGAGGCGAACCGCCTCGCGCATCGCCTCCGAACGCGCGACCAGCTCGATCATCTCGCGTCCCGCAGAGAGCCCCCGCCCGGGCCTTCGCCGCCCGTGACGTCCGCCGGGAGCGGCACGCGCGCCGCGTCGCGCCAGAGGCGTTCGAGGTCGTAGAAGCGGCGCGACTTCTCCTCGAAGACGTGGAAGATGAAGTCGCCGTAGTCGAGCAGCACCCACTCGGCCGTGTTGTAGCCCTCGACGCGCGCGGGCTTCACGCCCAACTGCTTGCGCAACTGCTCCTGCACCGCGTCGGCGACGGCCTGCACCTGCCGCACGTTCGTGCCGCTGGCGATGACGAAGTAGTCGGTGAAGCTCGCCACCTCGCGCAGGTCGAGGACGACGAGGTCGTGCGCCTTCTTCTCGCCCGCCGCGTGCAGCGCGAGCCGCACGCGCCCGTCGAGTTCCGCGGGCGGGGCCGCCGGGCCTTCGGCCTGCTTCCCTTCGGGCGCGCGCCCTTCCTCAGTGCGTTCCCTTGATTCCGGCATCGGAGAATTCTGTCCCATCCGTCTCCCTGTAAAGTCCGTACTTCCTGATGTACTCGGCCACCGCCGGCACCACCAATTCGCCGAGCGCGTCCCGGTCGCCGCGCGCGACCGCCGCCCTCACGTCCGTCGCCGCCACCTTAACGTTGACCGCGTCGGTCAGGTAGATGCGCGGCCCCACGCCCTTTTTAAGTTCGTCCTCGACCCGCTCGCGCGACGCGCCGCGGACGTCGACGACCCTCCCCCGCACCGCCTCGGTCACGTGCCCCGTGGGCAGCTCGTAGCCGGGCCGCGTCACGACCAGCTGGTCGGTCAGCGCGAGCACGCGCTCCCACTCGCGCCACGTCGTGATCTCCTCCCAGGAGTCGGCGCCCATGACGAAGAAGAGGCGCGCCGTCTCGCCGAAGCTCTCGCAGAACCTCGTCAGCGTCTCGACCGTGTAGGGCTTTTCGGGCGCCGACAGCTCGACGGTCGAGACGCGGAAGCGGCCCTCGCCCTGCGTCGCCAGCGCGAGCATCGCGTGGCGGTCGAACGCGGGGCTCACCTTCCGGTCGCGCTTGTGCGGCGCGACGAAGGCGGGGACGAAGATGACTTCGTCCAGCCCGAAGAGCAGCAAAAGGCTCCGCGCCACCGCCGCGTGCCCGACGTGGACGGGGTCGAACGTCCCGCCGTAGATGGCGATGCGCCCCCGGCCCCTCGTCATTCGAAGTCGCCCATCAAGGTCTCGCGCGTCTCGATGACGGGCAGCCTGCCGATCTCTTCGAGCCTCGCGGCGGCCGCGCGCACGAGCTCCCTCACGCCGCGGTTCGTCGCCGAAGAGATTTCGAAGAACTCGCGCCCGTCCGCGAGCGCCCGCTCCCGCAGACGTTCGAGCCGCTCCGGCTCGTCGAGCGCGTCGAGCTTGGTCGCCACCACGAACTGCGGGCGCTCGGCGAGCTGCGGGTCGTACGCGGCCAGCTCGCGGTTGATGACCTCGTAGTCCGAGACGGGGTCGCGCCCCGACAGCGACGACACGTCCACGAGGTGGAGCAGCAGGCGCGTGCGCTCGACGTGGCGCAGGAAGCGGTCGCCCAACCCCGCCCCGCCGTGCGCGCCCTCGATGAGCCCGGGGATGTCGGCGACGACGAACGTCCGGTACTCGCCGAGGTCTACGACGCCGAGGTGCGGCTCCAAGGTCGTGAACGGGTAGTCGGCCACCTTCGGCTTCGCGGCCGAGACGGTCGAAATCAGAGTTGACTTCCCCGCGTTCGGGAAGCCGACTAAACCGACGTCCGCCAGCAGCTTCAGCTCAAGCTGTAGCTCGCGCTCTTCGCCCGGACTTCCCTCCTGGTGGTAGCGCGGCGCGCGGTTCGTCGAAGACGTGAAGTGCGCGTTGCCGAAGCCGCCGCGCCCGCCCTTCGCCGCCAGCCAGCGCTGCCCTTCCTCCGCGATGTCAACCAGCAGGTCGCCCGTCTCCGTATCAATGACCTGCGTCCCGACGGGCACGCGCACCGTCACGTCTTCGCCCTCGCGCCCCGAGCGGTTCGAGCCCTCGCCGTGCCGGCCGCGGTCGGCCGTGTGCTCGGGGTTGTAGCGCAGGTGCAGCAGCGTGTTCAGAGACGCGTCTCCCACGAGCCACACGTCGCCGCCGCGCCCGCCGTCGCCGCCCGAAGGCCCCCCGCGCGGCACGAACTTCTCGCGGCGGAAGGCCGTCACGCCGTTCCCGCCGTGCCCGCCCCGCACCTTGATCTTCGCCCTGTCGATGAACAATTGGCTCTTAGCTCTAAAACGTGAACCGCGCGCCGTCAGACAAAGCTGAAAGCTAACGGCTACAAAATGAGAACGACGCCCGGCGCCGCGAGTGTGGGACTCGGCGCGGGCGTCGCATCTGAAGCAACCCGGCGGCTGTTCGGACTGCCTAAACGGTTGCCGCCGGCGCCTCCTCTACGGCGGGCGCGGCCGCCGCCTGTGCCGGGTAGACGCTGATGTACTTGCCCTGCCGCCCCTTGTCCTCGAACTTGACGACGCCGTCGATGAGCGCGAACAGCGTGTCGTCCTTGCCGCGGCCGACGTTCTTGCCCGGCTTCCACTTCGTCCCGCGCTGCCGCGCGAGGATGTTGCCGCCGAGGACGGCCTCGCCGCCGAACTTCTTCAGGCCGAGCCGC
>DASVQJ010000408.1:0-4059 GCA_036389235.1 Pyrinomonadaceae bacterium
CCTCGCCGAGCACGTCCCGCTGCTTGAGAGTTAATTTGACGGAGCGGCCGCGGGGCGAGTAGTCCCAGCTCGCGCGCACGTCCGGCATCCCGCGCCGTTTGACCCACGCGTCGGCCCACGCGCCGAGCTTCCGACCCGAAGTGCGCTCGAACGCGCTGACCAAGTCTTCCCACGTCGCGTTCGCGTAAGCGTGCTCCTTGACGAAGAGGCGGACGGCGTCGCGGAACTCGCGCTCGCCCAGGTAGAACTCCGCCTGCCTGAGCATCGAGGGCGCCTTGCGGTAGACGATGTTGCCGTAGGCGGACTTCGCCGCCGAGAGGTTCCCTATCTCCTGCCAGATGGGCGTCGTGCCCTTCGTCACGTCGGTCAGGTAGGCGAGCGGCTTCGTGCGCAGGTGGAAGACCTTCCAGGCGTCGAGCCGGGGCATCACGCGCTCGAACGCCTTGTAGGCCATGAAGGTGGCGAACCCCTCCTTCAGCCAGAGGTCGTCGAACCAGCGCATGGTGACGAGGTCGCCGAACCACTGGTGCGCGGCCTCGTGGAGGATGACCTCGGCGCGCGCGGCGATGTCGGCGGACGTCGGGTCGGAGGGGAAGAGCACGCCCTCCTCGCGCAGGAAGGTCGCGCCCGCGTGCTCCATCCCGCCGTAGGCGAACTCGGGAATCAGAATGATGTCGTACTTCGGGAAGGGGAACCTGTGTGCGAAGTACTCTTCGAAGAACTGCACGCCCTCGCGGTTGATGCGGACGACCTCTTCGAGCTCCTTCCCGGCGCGCTCCTTCTTCGACCTGCGCACGTAGAGGCGTACGCGCGGCGTGTCGTTCGCGGGCCGGCGAACGTCCGGCCCGTGCGCCTGGGAGACGCGGCCCGTCTTCGGGTCGAGCGGGTACGCGTGCGTCGAGACCTCGCGGCGCACCTCCAGCACTTCGAACGGCCCGGCGGCGAAGGCGAACTGGTAGGTGCTGAGCGGCTCGGTCTCGGGGAAGGCGTGCCAGAGCATCCCCGCGGGCGGCGACTGCGGGAGCCCGCCGGGCGTCGAGTCGAACTCGCGCAGGACTGTGCCCTCCGTGTTCGAGACGACCCGCCACCTCTCGGGCGCGGTGACGCGGAGCGTGAAGCGCGCCTTGAGGTCGGGCTGGTCGAAGCAGGGGAAGGCGGTGCTCGCGTCCGACGGGACGAAGAGCGTGTAGAGGTACTCGGAGTTGTCCTCGCGGTCGAGGTAGCGCGTGACGGCGCTGCCCGCGCCGCTGATGGGCGACTCGAAGCTCAGCTCGACTTCGTTCACGCCGGCCTTCAAGTACGCGCGCGGGACGACGACGTGCTCGTTCTCGAAGCGCGCGTCCGGCACCGCGCGCCCGTTGGCCCTGATGCCCGAGACGCGCGAGCGCACGTCCTCGTCCCTCTTCGTCGAACGCCAGTCGAGCACGAGGTCGCCGGCCGCGGCGTCGAGCGTGACCGAAACCTTCAGGCGGCCTTCGAGCCTCTCCGCGCCGGGCTTGAGCGTGAGGTCGAGCATGTAGCGCACGTCGCGGTAGTGCTCCGCGCGCCAGCGCGCAAGCTCGCGCGGGACGCCCGCGCCGGGCTCCGGCGGCGCGGTCTGCGCCCCGGCCGGAAAGGTCTGGCCGCCCGGCGTCATGAAGGACAGGCCGAGCAGGAAGAGTTTGAGAAGAGGGCGCACGGCGTCGGTCGCTCCTTTGAAACGTTTTCGCTCGCGGTCGTCGGCTGCATTGTAAAAAAGGCGCTGGGGTGGTTTATTCTCGCCCGCGAGGTGCGGCGTGGCAAGCGCCGATTCGAGGGGAGGGCTGCGAAACGAAATGACGGATGAGAGTGTTCGTGACGAAGACGCGTCGGGCATCACGGGCGGGACGGACAAGGCCGGCCCCGGCGGGCTCGCGGAGGGCGACGTGCCCGAGAAGGGCGGAGACACGGGCGTCCGAGAGACCGGCGACATCTCCGGCGCGACCTCCACGCACGCCGGGGCGGGCGGCAACTTCGGCAACACCGGCGGCACCGGCACCGCGCCGACGGAATGAGGCGCCACGCATACGATACCCTTCAGGGTACCCCGGTTTGGTGTAAATCTCTCCCTTAAAACCTACCGAAAACCTCTGTTTTCCGAGCCGTCGGGCGCCGCGGTCGTGGCACGGCGGTTGTTAAGAAGAGCGTACCCGACGGCGCCGTCACGGCGCGGTTCAGAGTTCAAAACGGGCGGAGGTTTGAAGAGGATGTTGAAGAGGGCTTTCGTGAATTTCGTGCCGGCGGGCAGGGCGCTCGCGGCCGCCCTGTTCGTGCTGGCTCTGGCGGCCGGCGCGCAGGCGCAGGGGCGCTCGACCGCGGAGCGCCTGGGCGGCAGGCTGGTCAACATTAAGGTCGGCGAGCTGACGCTGGAGGCAATCGACTTCCGCGAGCAGACGGCCCGCCTGAGCCTCGGGCTCGACATCTCGAACGGCGTCGTCCCCGTCACGCTCAAGGACTTCGACTACAGCCTACGGCTCGCGGGTCAGGACGCCATCGAGGGCACGCACTACGGCGACCTGAAGATCGGCGGGCGCAAGGGCTCGCGCGTGAACCTGCCGCTGACCGTCCACCTGCGCTCGATCCCGAACGTGGTCTGGACGGCGTTCCGCAACCAGGGGCGCATCGACTACGAACTGGACAGCGGCTTCACCGTCCCGCTCTTCATCACCGAGAAGCGCTTCGACCAGAGCTTCGCGGGCGAGGTGCCGCTGCGCTCGCTCGTGGACGCGGCCTCCATCATCCGCGCCAGCCGCGGCGGCGGCGCCGCGCGCGACGGCGGCCGCATCCTCGGCAACATCTGGCCCTTCTGAAGAGAAGCATAAGCATAAAGTGGAAGGGGGAAAGGAAGACGACAAGCTTCCTTTCCCCCTTCCACTTTATGCTTATCCCGAAGACTCAGGCGTCGGACTTCGTGCCGTTGCGCGCGGGGAGCAGTCGTTGCAGGAGCGTGGAGAGGTTGTCGAGGTCGAGCGGCTTGACGACGTAGTCGCAGCAGCCGACGGCGCCGGCCGCCGCGCGCGACTCGGCCGAGTCGTAGGCGGTGACGGCCACGACGGGCACGTCGCGCGTCCGCTCGTACTCGCGTATGCGCAGCGTGGCGTTGAAGCCGTCGAGCACCGGCATGTTCAAGTCCATCAGGACGAGGTCGAGCCCGCCGCGCTGCGACAGCTCAATCGCCTCCTGCCCGTTCGACGCCTCGACCACGCGGCACCCCTGCAACTCAAGCATCCGCCGCATCATCTCGCGCGTGTCCCGGAAGTCTTCGACCAGCATCACCACCGGCCCGCCCGTCGCCGCATCACCCTGCATCATAAAGCCTCCCGCGCTCGGAAAACTCCCCCGCCGCGCCCGCCCGCGCGCGCACAATCATAAACTAACCTGACCGGCCGTTGACAGCGCCGCCGAACATTCTCAGCGGTGCCCGGGATTGAAAGCGGCGGCCGCCCCGGCCGGTCAAGGGCTTAGAAATGTCTAATGCGGGTGCGGTTGCCGAAACCGCCGCGGGGCGCGCGCCGGTAGGCGGACTGGGCGGCGGCCGACGACGCTGCTGCTGCGGCGCGTGTGCGCGAGGTGCCGCCGTCTTCGGCCGCCGCGGCGGGCCGGGAGCGTCGCAGGCGCTCCCACTCCTGGCGCGGGATGCGCCGGAAGGCTTCGACCACGCGCGGGTCGAACTGGACGCCCGCGCAACCGTCCAGCTCGTCGAGCGCGGCCTCGTAGGTGCGACCCGTCCGGTAGACGCGGTCGCTGACCATCGCGTCGAAGGCGTCGGCGACGGCGAAGATGCGCGCGCACAGGTCTATCTCTTCGCCGCGCAGCCCGAGCGGATAACCGCTGCCGTCCCACTTCTCGTGGTGCTGCGCGACGACGCGCGCCGCGCCTTCGAGGAACTCGATGCCGCCGAGAATCTTCTGCCCGTGCAGGGGGTGCTCGCGCATCAGCACCCACTCCTCTTCGGTGAGCTTGGCGGGCTTGCGCAGTATCGCGTCGGGCACGCCGATCTTCCCGATGTCGTGGAGGAGTGAGCCGAACTCCAGCGAACGC
>DASVQJ010000409.1:0-8371 GCA_036389235.1 Pyrinomonadaceae bacterium
TACGTGGCGCTGCTCTGCGAGCTGGGCGACCGCGGCGTCGTCCGCCTCGCGCAGCACAAGACGAACCGAGACTACCTCGACGCCGTGCGCCGCGCCGCCCGCCCGGGCCTCTACACCGAACTGCTCCCGCTCACCAACGCCTTCGACCTGCACTGGTACGGCCTGCGCCCCGCCTCCGACGCCGACTGGCAGAGCTTCAAGACGCGCTGCCGGGCGGTGCTGGACGGCGGGCAGTAGGCGGCGGCGAGGATTTCGGAGTCCGCCGCCACGCTTTCGGAGCCCGCGGGGCCGCTTCGCCGCCGCCCCGCCGCCCGGCGGAATGGATTTGCAGCCGTGCAGAACGGATTTGCAGCCCGGCAGAAAGGGTTTGCAGCCGGGCGGTAGCGATTCGCCCGTGCAGAGACTATTTGCAGGCGGGCAAATCGGTTCTGCACGGCTGCAAATAGTCTCTGCACGGTCGCGGCGGGGCTCTGTACGGCCGGGAGCGCGGGCATCCTGCCCGCCATGAGCGCGCAGCGCGAAGGCCGTGAGACGTGAACCTCGACGTTGAGGGATGGAGTTTCACGGCTAAGCGTGCCGGAGCACGCTTTGGCGGGCAGGATGCCCGCGCTCCCGGGAAGGGGAGCCGCCATAGCCTTTTACATGAAGAGCCGCCTGCTCATCTTCCTCTCCGTCGTCCTGCTGGTCGCCGTGCTGGCGGCGCTCAACGCGGCGTCGTACGTGCGCGTCGAGCGGGAGGCGGAGACGGAGCTTCTGCCCGACCGCTCGACTTTGAACTCGGGCGGGACGGGGACGCGCGCGCTCTTCGAGTACCTGCGCGAGGGCGGCGCGGACGTCGTGCGTTGGCGGAGGCCGATGTCGGCGCTCTCGGGGCCGGAGAAGCCCGAGAGCCTCGTCATCGTCGGGCCGACGCGCCACGTCGTCGAGCAGGGCGAGGCCGTCGCCGTCATCGGCTGGGTCTCGGCCGGGGGCCGCCTCGTGCTCATCGACCGCGAGCCGAGCCCGCTGCTGCTCCCGCGGGTCGGGCGCTGGCGCGTCTACGCGCAGACGGTCGAGTCCCCCGGCACCGACTCAGACCCCTACGACGCCGAGAACATGACGCGCGGCGTCCCCCTGCTCTCGCCCGCGCAGCCCACCGCGCTCACGCGCAACGTCAACGAGGTGACCCGCTCGCGCTTCGCCTCGCGCCTGCAAATCCTCCCCCCCGACGCGCCGCGCCCCGTCGGCCTCGGCCCCCCGTGGGCCGCACGCACGCCGCCGCCCGCCCCCGAAGAGGAGGGCGGCGTCTGGACTCCCGAAAGTGACGAGCCGCCGCCGCCCGCGCGCAGGCCGCGCGAGGCCCCCGACGCCGGCCCCGACCTGCACGCGCCGGTCGTCCACGTCGGCGACGGGCGCGAGGGCGAGGGCGCGCTCCTCCTCGATTACGCCTACGGGCGCGGGCGCATCGTCGTGCTCTCAGACCCTTACGTGGCCTCGAACGCCGGCATCAACCGCGCCGACAACCTCTTCCTCGCCGCCAACGTCGTGACCGGGGGCTCGAAGGGGCGCGTCGCCTTCGACGAGTTCCACCAGGGCTTCGGCGAGACGCAGAACCAGGTCTTCGCATACCTGCGCGGGACGCCCATCCTCTGGATGTTCGGGCAGGGCGCGCTCGTCGCTTTGGCCCTCGTGTGGACGCGCGGACGCCGCTTCGCCCGCCCCATCCCCGCCCCGCGCCCCGACCGCCGCTCGAAGCTCGAATTCGTCTCCTCGATGGCCGAGCTGCAACAGAGGGCGCGCGCCTACGACCTCGCGGTCGAGAACGTCTACCAGCGGACGCGCCGCGCCCTCGCACGCTACGCGGGCCTGCCCGCGACCGCCGCCCCCGCGCAGATAGCCGAGCGCGTCGCCGCCCGCTCCGGCCGCGACCGCGCGCCGCTCGAAGCCCTCCTGCACGAATGCGAGGACGCCGCGGCCGGCGCCCCCCTCACGGCGCGGCGCGCCCTCCGCCTCGTCCGCGAGCTGCGCGAGCTGGAGCGCGACCTCCGCCTCCTCATGCGCGCGCGCGAAGTCCGACAGTCGCGCTGAAGCACACGCCGTCGCCGGGAGCGCGGGCATCCCTGCCCGCCGAAGCGTGCCCCGGCACGCTTAGCCGTGAAGCGCCATCCCTCGACGTTGAGGTGTAAAGTCCCTCCGTCTTCGCGCTCTCGCGCTCATGGCGGGCAGGGATGCCCGCGCTCCCGGCAACAAACAGGTCGCACCCGCCCGCTACCGCTCGCGGGACTGTTTGTGTTTACATACAGCCGCTCGTTAGCTCCGACACGAAGGTCAAACCGAAGACCGAAAATGCTTGAACACGTCCCCGCAACCGTCGAGCACATCCGCGGCGAGCTGTCTAAGGTCGTCGTCGGGCAGGACGCGGTAGTCGAGCAGGTCCTGGTGGCGCTCCTCGCCGAAGGGCACGCGCTGGTCGAGGGCGTGCCCGGGACGGGGAAGACGCTGCTCGTCAAGACGCTCGCGCGCATCGTCGGCGCCGACTTCGGCCGCATCCAGTTCACGCCCGACCTCATGCCCTCCGACATCACGGGCACGAACGTCTTCAACACGGCGACCGCCAGCTTCTCCCTGCGCCGCGGCCCCGTCTTCACGGACATCCTGCTGGCCGACGAGATCAACCGCACGCCGCCGAAGACGCAGGCCGCGCTCCTCGAAGCGATGGAGGAGCGGCAGGTCACCATCGACGGCGAGCAGCAACGCCTCTCCCCGCTCTTCACCGTCTTCGCCACCGAGAACCCCATCGAGTACGAGGGCACCTACCCCCTGCCCGAGGCGCAGCTCGACCGCTTCCTCCTCAAAGTCCTCATCGACTACCCGACGGCGGAGGAGGAGGCGCAGGTCGTCTCGAACTGGGACTCGGGCTTCAGCGCGCGCCGGCTCGAACAGGTGGACGTGCGCCCGCTCCCGGAGCCCGAGGCCGTCATGCGCTGCCGCGCCGAGGTGCGCAACGCGCGCATGGAGCCGGGCGTGCAGAAATACCTGGTCGAGTTGGTGCGCCGCACGCGCGAGCACCCCTCGGTCGCCTACGGCGCGAGCCCGCGCGCCAGCGTGGCGCTGCTGCTCTGCTCGAAGGCGCTCGCCGCCATGCGCGGCCGCGACTTCGCCACGCCCGACGACGTCAAGTCCATCGCGCCGCCCACGCTCCGCCACCGCATCGGCTTACGCGCCGAGGCGGAACTCGACGGCGCCACCCCCGACGCCGTCATCACGGACATCCTCAACACGGTTGAGGTGCCGCGGTAGGGGGAGCTTAAGGGCGTAGATGGCAGAGTTCGTCCCGAGAGAGCAGGGTGGCGGCCGGCTCACGAGCGCGGCGGGCGTGCCGCGGGCCGAGACCGACGCCGAAAGGTCGCGTCTGCTGACCGTCGTGCTGGCGCTCGCGACGCTGTGCGGGTTCGCTCTCTCAAGCAGACTGTGGCTCTCCTCGGGGCGCACGTTCCCGACCGTCCCGGTCTTCGACTTCCTGCCGCGCGTGCCCGCGCCCTTCGACCTCGTCTGGCTCCTCGCGCTCGCCGCGCTGCTCGCGGCGGCGGCGGCCTCTTCGCGCCCGCGCCGCTACCTCTTCGCGTCCCTCGCGCTCGCCGTGCCGCTGGCGCTGTGGGATGAGACACGCTGGCAGCCCTGGTTCTACCAGTACGTCTTCATGATGCTCCTCGTCGCGGCCGCGCCCGCGGGCGCGGAGGGCGAGGGGGCGGCGCTGCGCGCGTGCGCGCTGTTGGTGGCGAGCCTCTACTTCTGGGCCGGGGTGCAGAAGCTGAACCCGCGTTTCTTCGCGGAGGTCGTGCCTTCGCTCGCCGCCGGTCTGCCCGCGGCGGCGGCGCGGCTCGCCACCCCTCTGGCGGTGTTCGTGCCGCTGACGGAGGTCTGCGCGGGCCTCCTGCTGCTGACGCGCAGGTGGAGGCGCGTGGGCGTCGCGCTCGCACTCGCCACACACGTCTGCGTGCTGCTGCTCTTCTTCCCGTCGAGGCGCAACAAGGTCGTCTGGCCGTGGAACGCGGCGATGGCGGCCTTCGTCCTGATCCTCTTCCGCGGCGGGTCGCACGGCCTGAGAGAGTTTCTGCCGCGCAGGGCGCTCTCGGCGCAGACCGCGGCGGCCCTCTTCTTCTGCCTGCTGCCGCTCCTCAGCCTCTTCGGCCTGTGGGAGCGTTACCTCTCGGGCGCGCTCTACTCGGGCAACACCGCGGGCGCCGTGCTGCGCCTGGGCGACGCCGTCGCGGGGAGGCTGCCGCCGCAGGTGCGGGCGAAGCTGAGGCCCGACGGGGCGGGCGGCGCGACGCTCGACATCAACCACTGGTCTTACGCCGAGCTGAAGGTGCCCGCCTACCCTTCGGCGAGGGTCTTCCGGGGCGCGGCCGCGCGGCTCTGCGAGTTCGCGGAGCGACCCTCCGACGTCGTGCTCTCGATCAGGGAAGCGCCGCGCCCCTTCGCCGCCGACGGCGTGACCGCACTCGACTGCGCCGCCCTGCCGCGCGCGGAGCCTTAACCTTTTATGGCCGATTACGTCCCGAGAGACCCGGACTTCGAGCGGCGCGTGCGCGAGAGCTTCGCGCGGCAGCGCGCGATGGAGACCTTCGGCGCGCGGCTGCTGCGCGTGGCGCCGGGCGAGGTCGAGGTCGGGGTTGACTTCGAAGAGGCTTTCACGCAGCAGCACGGCTACCTGCACGCGGGGCTCGTGACGGCGATAGTGGACACGGCCTGCGGCTACGCGGCGCTGACGCTGACGGAGCCGGGCGCGGAAGTCCTGTCCGTCGAGTTCAAGCTCAACCTGCTCGCGCCGGCCGCGGGGCGCGGCTTCGTCGCACGCGCGCGCGTCGTGCGCGCGGGCCGCAACCTCACGGTCTGCGCGGGGGATTTCTACGCGCTCGAAGACGGCGGCGAGAAGCTCGTCGCCACCATGCTCGGCACGATGATGAAGGTCGCGGGGGAAAGAAGTAGACAGTAGTCAGTAGAAGAACATTCGTCAGACGAACCCTTCGGCTGTCACCTGCAACACCACGGGGCGGAGCCCTACTGACTACTGGCTACTGACTACTGTTCCCGGATTTATGCGGTTCGTCTTCTCAAAACTGTTCTACGCGCTGCTCGCGGCGGGCTTCGTGCCGCTGTCCCTGTCCTGGGGGCGGCCGGGGTTGCGCTGGGCGGCGGTCGTCTATGACGTGGGGCTGCTGGCGTTGGCCCTCTTCGACGTGCGTGCGAGCCGCCTGCCCGCGGGTCTCGAAATCTTCCGCGAGTTCGGCGGGCGCTTCCACATCGGGGCGGAGACCGAGGTGCGCGTGCGCGCCGACAACCACACGCCGCGCGCGTACCGCCTGAAGTTGAAGGACGAGTACCCGCCGGAACTCGCGCTCCTCTCGCCGCGCGAGGCCGAGCTGAGTGTGGGGCCGCAGGAGTCGAAGGCGCTCGTCTACGTGCTGAAGCCCGGGCGGCGCGGGCGCTTCGAGTTCGGGCGCGTGGCCGTGCGCGCGCGGACGCGCCTGGGGCTCGCGTGGCGCGAGGAGTCGGCGGGCGAGGCGGCGTCGGTCAAGGTCTACCCGAACGTGAGGCGCGCGCGCGAGGCGGAGTTGAAGGCCCTGGGCGCCCGCTCCCTCGTCGCCGCGCAGCGCCGCGCCGCGTGGCGCGGCGAGGGGCGCGACTTCGAGTCGCTGCGCGAGTACGTGCCGGGCGACGAGCTGCGCCACGTCTCCTGGTCTGCGACGGCGCGCCGTGGCCGCCTGACGACGCGGCAGTACCAGATCGAGCGCGACCAGACGGTGCTCATCGCCCTGGACGCCGGCCGCCTGATGACGGCGCGCATCGAGCGCGAGACGAAGTTCGACACGGCCATCCACGCCGCCCTGGCTTTGATGAGCGCGGCGCGGCGCGCGGGCGACCACGCGGGCCTCCTCGTCTTCGGGCGCCGGGTCAACACCTACGTCCCGCCGGGGAAGGGGCGCGAGCAGCTCGACCTCGTGCTCGAAGCGCTCCACGCCGCCGAGCCCGAGCTGATCGAGCCTTCGTACACGCGCGCCTTCGAGTTCGTCGCGGCCAACTGCAAGCGCCGCGCGCTCGTCGTCCTCCTCACAGACCTCGTGGACGAGGAGGGCTCGCGCGAGCTTCTGACCTCCCTGCGCATCCTGCGCCCGCGCCACCTCCCGCTCGTCACCACCATCGCCGACCGAGACCTGCGCGCCTCCGTCCGCGACGCCCCGGCGGACGTCGAAGAACTCTTCGCGCAGTCGGTCGCCGAAGAGATCATGCTCCAACGCGAGGCCGCCCTCCGCCTCGTCGAGGCGCAGGGCGGCCTCGCCCTCGACGTGACGACGGGCTCGCTCGTCCCTTCTCTTTTGGAGACTTACATCCGCGTGAAGGAGCGCGGGCTGTTGTGAGCCGCGCGCGGGCAAACGTTTTGTGACCAGCCGGCACGCCGGAGTTACGAAGCGCACACTTTTTTTGCTTCAGGCTTCGGCCTCTTTACTGGGCGGCGAAGTCGATGCGGTCGTAGATGTCGGCGAGGGCGACGCGGCAGTTGATCGAGTCGAGGGTGAGGGCGGCGTCCGTCCCGTCCAGTTCGGCGTGCGACCAGGCGCCGCCGGGTCGGCGGGAGAAGTGTTCGAGGCGCGGCAGGTCTTGCGAGACGGGCACGTAGTCGCGCAGGGTCTCTATCGACTTGTACCGCTCGAACTTCTCGCCGCGGTCGTAAGCTTGGGTAGAGCGCGAGAGGACTTCGAAGATGACCGTCGGGTTGAGGAGCACGTCGCCGTGCCTGTCGTGGAAGAAGGCTTCGCCGCAGGCGACGGCCAAGTCCGGGTAGGCGTAGAGGCCCGCCTCGCCCGCGCGCACTTTCATGTTGGGCGAGAAGCCGCGGCAGGTTGTCCCCCGCAGTTGGGGATGCAGTGCGCCCGCTAGGTTGAAGCAGATGGCGCTGTGCGTCGGGCTCTCGCCCGCCATCGCGTAGACCGTGCCGTCGAGAAACTCGTGGCGAATCTCGGAGCCGCGTTCGAGGGCCAGGTACTCTTCCGGCGTGAAGACTGCTAACGCGCGCTGTAGTGACATGGCGTAAAACCCCCTCGCCGCCTCAACCCGCCACGGCGGCGCGAACGATTATAACCTTAAACCGCTCAATCCTTCTTCGCCTCTTCCCCGCGGCCGGCGAAGAGCAGGTAAGAGTAGAGGGCGAGGCCGGTGGCGGCGGCGACGGCGAACTTGATCCCGGCGGGGATGGGGGCGGGCGAGATGAAGCCCTCGATGGTGCCGGCGACGACGAGGAGGGGCACGCAGCCGGCGATGAGCTGGGCGGACTCGCGGCCGCGCAGGCGCAGGTTGTCGAAGCGCGGGCGGTCGCCGGGGAAGAGGACGGCCGTGCCGAAGAGCATCCCGGCGCCGCCCGCGATGAAGATGCAGGTCAGCTCGATGACGCCGTGCGCGGCCATGAACGTCAGCATCTCGCCGCCGTAGCCGGCGCGGAAGGTGAGCGCCACGGTCGCGGCGTGGCTCAGGCCGTTGAGGGCCATGTAGTAGAGCGTGCCGACGCCGAAGGTCGCGCCCAGGGCGAAGGCGTTGAGGGTGACGCGGATGTTGTTGGTGCCGATGAAGGTGGCGGCCAACTGGTTCGCCTCGTTGGCGCGCTCCCACCAGCGCGGCTTCTGTTCGAGGATGTATTCGCGCGCCTGGGGCGGGATGCCGGCCAGCTCGGAGAACTCGGGGTCGCGCGTCGTGGCCGCGAACGCCAGCGCGGCGAAGAGCGCGTAGGCGGCGAAGGCCAGAGCCGTGTAGCGCCAGGTGCGGCGGAAGGCGCGTGGGAAGTCGCGCGCGAAGAAGTTGCGCAGGCGGTGGCGCCCCTCGGAGGCGTCGGCGCGGTAGATGCGGCCGTGCGCGCGGATGACGAGGCTGTTGAGGTCGTTGACGAGGCGCGGGTCGCGGCTCTCGGCGCGCGCGATGGCGAGGTCCGAGGCCGTGCGCCGGTAGATGCGCCCCAGCTCGCGCACCTCCTCGCGGTGCAGGCGCTTGAGCGAGGAGCGGTCGAGCAGCTTGAGCAGGTCTTCGAGGCGCTGCCACGCGCCCTTGCGCTCTTCGATGAAGCGGTCGGAGGTCGGCATAAGGGGAGAAGGGTTTAAGTGATAATCATCCGGCGGTAGCGCGCCTCGACGAACATGTAGAGGCCGTAGATGACGAGCCCGAGCGCGACGGCGCCGAGCAGCCACGGGCCGTAAGGGCTCTGTTCCAGTGCGAGGAGCGCGCCGCCCAGGCCCCGCGCCTCGTGCGCCCTGGCGTGCAGCGCCGCCTGAATCAGAAACGCGCCGATGATGCCGAAGACGACGCCGCGCGCCGTCAGCCCGACCTGGCCCGCGCGCGTGGC
>DASVQJ010000410.1:0-4868 GCA_036389235.1 Pyrinomonadaceae bacterium
ATAACCGTCCCCGAAGTGGCCGCCAACCGCAGCCGCACGCAGATTTACGTGATACCCGCGGCGGGCGGCGAGCCGAAGCAGTTGACGAGCGGCGCGTCGAGCGCGACGACGCCTCGCTGGTCGCCAGACGGCGCGCGCATAGCCTTCGTCACGGGCGACCAAATCTGGACGATGAAGCCCGACGGCACGGGCCGCAAGCAGGTCACGAACATCTCGACCGGCGCGGCAGACCCCGTCTGGTCGCCCGACGGCCGCCTCATCGCCTTCGCCTCCGAAGTCTTCCCGACCTGCCCCGACGACGAGTGCAACAAGCGCGGCGTCGAAGAGGACGCCAACGACAAGGTCAAGGTGAAGGTCGCCACGACCCTCCTCTACCGCCACTGGACGGCTTGGAAGGACGGCAAGCGCACGCACGTCTTCGTCGTCCCGTCCGAAGGCGGCTTGGCGCGCGACCTGACGCCCGGCGACTGGGACGCGCCGCCCTTCTCCCTCGGCGGGCCGACCGACTACGCCTTCTCGCCCGACTCACGGGAGCTGGCCTACGCGCGCAACACCGACCGGTTCGAGGCGGCCTCGACCAACAGCGACATCTTCGTCGTCCCGGTCACCGGCGGCGAGCCGCGGAGGCTGACCGGCGACAACAAGGGCGCCGACTCGACCCCCGTCTACTCGCCCGACGGCCGCTTCATCGCCTACCGCTCGCAGACGACGCCGATGTTCGAGAGCGACCGCTGGCGCCTGATGCTCTACGACCGGGAGGCCCGTACGGCGCGCGAGGTGACCTCGAAGTTCGACGCCAACGTCGAGGGCTTCACCTTCGCCCCCGACTCGCGCTCGGTCTACTTCGCCTCGGGCGAGCGCGGCGAGCAGCCCCTCTTCAACGTCTCGCTCGCGGACGGCTCGGTGCGCAAGCTGGTCGGCGGCTTCAACGACGACGTGAAGGTGTCGGCGGACGGCCGCCTCCTCGTCTTCACGCGCTCGACCGCCGCCGGCCCGACGGAGGTTTACGCGGCGCGCATGGACGGCGTCGCGCCGCTGAACGGCTCGGCCAACCAGGCCGCGCCGCTGACGCACGTCAACGACACTTTCATGCAGCAGTTCTCCCTCCGCGCCGCGGAGGAGCTGACGTGGTCGGGCGCGGGGGGCACGAAGGTCTCGGGCTGGCTCGTCAGGCCGCCGGACTTCGACCCGAAGAGGAAGTACCCGCTCGTCGTGCTCATCCACGGCGGGCCGCAGGGCGCCTGGAACAACAGCTGGAGCTACCGCTGGAACCCGCAGATTTACGCGGCGGCCGGCTACGTCGCCTTCCTGCCGAACCCGCGCGGCTCGACCGGCTACGGCCAGCAGTTCACGAACGAAATCTCCGGCGACTGGGGCGGCAAGGCTTACGAGGACATCATGAACGGCGTGGCGCGGGTCGCCGCGATGCCCTTCGTCGATAAGAACAACGTGGCCGCGGCCGGCGCCTCCTACGGCGGCTACATGGTCGAGTGGATTCTCGGGCACAACGACCACCCGGCCGTGAAGTTCAAGACGCTGGTCGCGCACGCGGGCGTCTTCAACCTTGAGAGCATGTACGGCGCGACCGAGGAGCTCTGGTTCCCCGAGTGGGAGTTCAAGGGCACGCCCTGGGACGCGCCCGAGCTGTACGCGAAGTGGTCGCCGCACCGCTTCGCCAAAAACTTCAAGACGCCGACGCTCGTCACGCACGGCGAGCTGGACTTCCGCGTGCCCGTCGACCAGGGCCTCCAGCTCTTCACCTACTTGCAGAGGCAGGGCGTCGAGTCGAAGCTCGTCGTCTTCCCCGACGAGGGTCACTGGATTCTGAAGCCCGCCAACTCGCAGTTCTGGTACACGACCGTCCTCGACTGGCTCGACTCGCACCTGAAGCAGAAGGGGAGTTGAGGCGCGGACAGACCTATGCTTAAAGCGATTCGACTCGCGCTCGCCTGCGCGCTGCTCGCCTGCGCGCAGGCCGCGGCGGGCAAGACCCCCCCGCCGCTCGCGTGCTCCCGGCAGTTGGTGTTGGTGACGACGCGCGGCTGGGACGACGTGCCGGGCACTCTGCGGCGCTTCGAGCGGAAGGGGGCCGGGGGCGCTTGGGCGCGGGTCGGCGCGGACGTGCCCGTGGCCGTCGGGCGGAACGGGCTCGGGTGGGGCGCCGGCCTCGTCGATACGGGCGGCGCGGCGGGGCCTCAGAAGAAGGAGGGCGACGGCAGGGCGCCCGCGGGCCTCTTCGCGCTCGGCACCGCGTTCGGCTTCGCCCCGCGCGCCGAGGCGTCCTGGCTGCGCCTCCCTTACTTGCCTCTGACCCCTTCGGTCGAGTGCGTGGACGACACGGCCTCGCGCAGCTACAACCTGATCGTGGACGGGTCCGCGGCCGGCGGCGCGGACTGGAACAGCTCCGAGCGCATGCGTTCGGTCGAAGGCTACCGCTGGGGGCTCGTCGTCAGGCACAACGCCGCGCCGCCTGTCGCCGGGCGCGGCTCGTGCATCTTCCTGCACGTCTGGGCCGGGCCGGGAAAGGGCACCGCCGGCTGCACCGCGATGGAGGAGGCGAGCCTCACGGAACTCCTCCGCTGGCTCGACCCGAAGAAGACCCCTCTGCTCGTGCAACTCCCCGAGGCGGAGTACGCGCGCCTGCGCGCCGCTTGGCGCCTGCCCGCGCCCGCCTTCGACAGGTAGCCGCCGCCGTCCGGCGGGGGTAAAGGAGTACTAAACCCCCTCCGCCGGACGGCGAGCGAACGGGCCGCGTAGCAACCGCCATTGCCCGCGGCCCCGCGCCGGCTCTCGTCCCGACAGACTGGCCGGCGCGCCGGGGCGGTAGCTTCCCTGCGCCGCCCCGGATACCAAACTTTTCAGGCTACACTTCCCAGGCTCTTCAACCCAACCCGCTTCTCCCTTTCCTCAACCTGAACGGGTCGCGGACGCCTCAGCCCTGTTTGGGCTTGCGCGCGAGGAGGCGCGCGATGGTCTCTGCGAGCGCGGGCATGTCCTCGGGCTTGCGGAGGAAGGCGCTCGCTCCGGCGCGGCGCGCCTCGCGCTCGATGTCGCTGCTGGCCGAGAGGACGATGACGGGGACGTGCTGCCTGTGCGGAAGCTCGCGCGCGCGGACGACCAGCCCCAGCCCTTCCGCGCCGGGCAGTTGCCTGTCGATGATGAGGAGGTCGTAATGTTCGGGGCCTTCTATCTCGCGCAGCGCCGAAGGCCCGTCGGCGTAGGTCGAGACGCGCCAGCCCTCACCCCTCAGCGCCTCGCGCACGGCCGAGGCGACGAGCGCGTCGTCCTCCGCGTGGAGGATGTGCACCGGGCGCGTCTCGGCCGCGTCGTGAGGCTCGCGGAACATGAGGCTGCTGCGGCGCGGCTCGGACGGCGTGCGCAAGGGGAGCAGGCGGCGGTGGCGCCGGTGGAGCATCGCGTCGAGGCTCTGCCGCGTGAGGCCGAGCAACTGCGCCGCGCGCGAGACGACCCCGCCCGAGTCCCTGAGCGCGCCCTCGATCAGACGCCCCTCGTAGCGCCTCACCGCCTCGCGGAAGGAGAAGCCCTCCCAGGTGTCCGGCTCCGGCAAGACCCCGATGACGGACAGCACCAGCCGCGCGCACGCGTACAGGCGGCTCCGGTTCCCCGGGTGGCGCGAGTTGGCGAGCAGCGCGTCGGCGCGCTCGAAAGCCACGCCCAGGTCTTGCAGCGCGAGCCGCTCGCCCAACTCCTCGATGAGCGTCAGAGCCGCCTGCCCCGCCCCCTCCACGTCGCCCGCCGCCTCGGCCACCTCCGCCGCCCGCGACAGAACCTCCCCCGCCTGCTCGAACTGCCCCCCGCGTGCCAGCGCCGTCCCCTGCGTCGTCAAAGCCTCCGCCAACAAAGACTGCTCCCCGCCCTTCTCCAGAACCCCCACCGCCGCCCGCGCCAACTTCTCCGCATCCGCCACCCGCCCCTCCGCCAAAAACACCCTCGCCCGCGTCTCATCAACACCAGCGAGCCGCGACACGTCCTTAAGACTGGTGAAGAGAGCTTGTGCCCTATCAAGGTGCTCATGCGCTTGTACATACTTACCCGCAGCACAAAACAACATCCCCAAGTTGTTTTCGACACAACCTTGGTAGCGCCTGTGACCTGCTTGCTCGAAATGATAGCTAGAAGCGGCATACTCTATAAGTGCACGATCTATGTAATCACTGCGATATTCAACCGCTCCAAGATTCTTTAGTACCGTACCGAACTCGTTGTGAAATCTCCCCTTAATAGTGTGATTACTGCTCTTCTCAAATAGAGGTGCAGCTTTAATTAGAAGGGCTAACGCGTCACACAATCTAAAAGTCATTTCCTCAACCATAGCGAGACGTAATAGGGCTATGGCTTTAAGATCATTTTCTTCATCAGAGATTTGGTCTATTGCCTGATTAAGTATTACTCGTGCCTCATCGAAAGCCCCCTCACGCCAGTAGCAGTAACCGAGTTCAGTCTGTGCCTCTGCAATCTTCTGCCCATCTTGAAGTGCTTCGAATCTAGAAATACTAACGCTAAGCAAATTCTTTGCTGCTTCTTGAGCGCCCTCTTCTTGCTTGACGCTGCCAATCCATCCCGTCAAAACGCCACTGCGAAGTAATACTTCTGCCGCCGTCTCTGGACTCAACCCGACTAATGCTGGCGGCTGCCCAACTTGAGACCACAGCTCCCCCATCGCTTGGCGTGCCCCTTCGTAATTACCAATATCTTCGAGTTCTTTTGCTAGGTTCTGTTGACGTAGCGCAGGTAAACTGTTCTACGTGACGACAGTTAAGCTAACCGACGAGCAGTGGCAGAAGATTCTGCCCGTCTTGAAAACCTTCCCCCAGATCAGGCTCGGAGCTGGACGCGACGTGCGCCGC
>DASVQJ010000411.1:0-7870 GCA_036389235.1 Pyrinomonadaceae bacterium
TTAACTGGCGTATGATACACGACAGTTTAAAGCTTTCACCGAATTTGATGGAACGCGGCGGCTCGGAGATTCGTAAGGGGGAAAGATGCCTCCGATACTTGACGAGAAGGACGCGAAGATTCTGGAGATTCTCCAGAAGGACGGGCGGACGACCAACGTGGAGCTTGCACGCGCGGTCGAGCTGACCCCTTCGACCACCCTTGAGCGGGTGCGCAAGCTGGAGGAGCGCGGCCTGATTAAGGGCTACACGGCGATTCTCGACCCGCGCTCTCTGGGGCTCGGGCTGGTGGCCTTCGTCTTCCTGCGGGTGGAGGACCCCGAGGAGTTGGTCGGGCGCGCGGAGGGGACGGCCGAGGAGCTGGCGGCGCTGCCGTCGGTGCTGGAGCTGCACCACCTCGCGGGCGAGGACTGTTTTCTGTTGAAGGTGCGCGCGCGGGACACGGACGACCTCTACCGGATTCTGCGCGACGAGCTGGGGCGCTTCAAGGCGATCAGGAGCACGCGGACGACCATCGTGCTGAAGACCGTCAAGGAGTCGACGGGGCTGCCTTTGGACAGGGAGAGGGCGGGTGATTGAGATGGGCAGGGAGAAGCTGGGGGCGTACGGCGCCTGGGCGGCGGTCTGTTTCTTCTGGGGGACGACGTACCTGGCGATTGCCGTCGGGCTGGAGAGTTTTCAGCCGACGCTCTTCGCGGGGCTGCGCTTCCTCATCGCGGGGGGCGTGCTCTTCTTCGTCATGAGCCGGCAGAGGGGCGCGCGGCTGCCCATCGGGCGCGAGTGGCTCGACCTGGGCGTGGTGGGCCTGATGCTGCTCGGCGTGGGCAACGGGGCGGTCGTGTGGGCCGAGCAGTGGGTGCCGAGCGGGATGGCGGCGCTGCTGGTGGCGACCTCGCCCTTCTGGGCGGCGGCGCTTGAGCGTTTCCAGAAGGGCGGCGAGCGCGTGGGCGTGCGGGGCCTGTTGGGCATGGCCGTGGGCTTCGGGGGCCTGGCGATGCTCGTGGGGCCGAAGCTGTTCGGCGCGGAGCTGAACGGTAAGTACGTGCTCGGCGTCGTGATTATTCAAATCGGGAGTTTCTTCTGGCAGGCGGGTTCCGTCTACTCGAAGCTGCGGCCGGCGGGCGTCTCCCCGCTGATGGCTTCGGCGGTGCAGATGCTCTGGGCGGGGGTGGTGCTGACTCTGGCGGGGACGCTCGTGGGCGAGTGGTCGGGGATGCACTTCAGCGCGAGGAGCGCGGGCGCGCTGCTCTACCTCGTCGTGTTCGGGTCGATTGTGGCCTACAGCGCTTACATGTACGCGATACAGAAGCTGCCTCTGCCGCTGGTTTCGACCTACTCGTACGTGAACCCTCTGGTGGCGCTCGCGCTCGGCTGGCTCATCCTTTCGGAGCCGCTCGGCTGGCGCGAGGCGGGCGCGGCGCTCGTCATCCTGCTCGGCGTGGCTCTGGTGAAGACCTCGCCGAAGGAGGTCGGGCTGCTCCTCGCGCGCGTGCGCGGGGGGAAGGGGGTTCCGGGGCGTGACGAGTGCGGAACGCACGTCACGCGGAGTACGGCCTGACGTTAAGGCAAAAGTAAGAGGACAGGTAGAGCGCGGCCCTCGTCAATCGTTGACGAGGGCCGCGCTCTATTTCGTCTTCACTTTCGCCTTTTTTTAATCCCGTCGAAGCGGAAGAGGATTGACCCGCGGGTCGTGCCGGAGACGTGTCTCTGTCCGGACTCCGGGCCGAGCTGGTCGGGCGGTTGGAACTTGCTCCCGGCGGCGGGGATCACGTCGAGGAAGGCGATGCCGGTTTCGGGGAGGTCGAGGAGGCCGTCGCGGCCGTCCTTCGGTCTGTAGACGCCGAGGTGGGAGTCGCCGGACTCTTTGAAGACGGTGACGCGGCCGGCGTTCGTCTCGAAGGCGGCCCAGCGCCAGCCGGCGAAGTAGCCCTTGAACTCGGGGTAGACCCAGCTCTCACCGGGCGTCGTGTCGTTGTAGCCCCTCTCCCACACGTCGAGCCGCGTGCCGTGCGTGCGGTTCCGCCAGACGCGGTACGGCCCGCGCCCGAGCCAGCGCAGGCCGCGCATCTCTTTCTCGGGCGCGTCGAACTGCACGCCGAGCAGGTCAACGTCGCCGTCGAACGCGTACTCGTAGTCGAGCCGCGCGACGCCGTCTGGCGAGACGCGCCAGCGCGTCCGTTTGAGGTCGCCGTTGTTATGCGCCTCGACGACGAGGTCGCCGCCCTCCATGTGCGGCTCGAAGAACACCTTCTCGCCCGGCCCGGAGATGTCTGTGTACTTGCGTCCGTCGCGGCGGAAGGCGACGAAGCGCGGGCCGTGGCCGAAGGGGATTAACTCCCCGCCGCTGCGCACTTCGTCGAGCGCGCCCGTCCGCTTGTCGAAGCGCAGTTCGAGCGCCCCCGCCCGCGCGAAGAGCGAGCCGCCCTCGTCCCTCGTCGAGACTCTTCCTTCGGCCGCGCGCGGCGAGGCGGGCGCGCGTTTCAACTCCCACGACCACGTCCAGAGTTCACGACCCGAAGGGTCTTTCGCGGTGAGGTAGAGCGCGTCGGCCGTCCTCCAACCCGGCGGCAGTTTTATCTTCAACTCGCCCGCGCCGTGCGGCGGGACGTTCGGCCCTTCGAGCCTGCCCGCGGCTAACGTGAGGTGCCCCGACCCCGTCCCGGCGGGAGGGGGGAAGCGCGCGAGTTGCCATTCGAAGCCGCACTCGGAGAGGTTCGTGAAGTCGAAGCGGTTCTCCAGGGCGAAGGAGACGCGCGGGGCTTCGGTCAACTCGCGCGGCCCGTTCAACCAGACGGGCGACCAGATTTCGCGGACGGCGTGGAAGCTGCCCTCGCGCTCGCGGTGCGGGCCGACGACGCCGTCCGGCCCGAGGTTCCGGGCGCAGTCTAGCTGCCCGCCGCGGTCGGCGCGCGCGACGCACTCGTCGAGCAACGCCCAGATGAAGCCGCCGCCGCCCTTGCTCTTCCGCATCGCCTCCCAGTAGTCCCAAAGCCCCGCCCCGCCGCCGCCGTCGTAGAGCGCGTGGAGGAACTCGGTCGGCATGTAGACGTTCGGCCCCGCGGTCAGGCGCGCGTGGCTCTCGTAAGTTTCGTAGTGGTTCGTGTCTACGCCGCCGGAGAGCTCCCAGGGGTGGAGCACGGGGCGTTGTTGCGGGTCCCACTTCGCGAACTCGCCGTCGTTCTCGCGGTTCCAGCCGCCCTCGTTGCCGTTGTCCCAGAAGAGAATCGAGGGGTGGTTCACGTCCCGCTTAACCAGCTCGCCGATTAACTTCCGCCCCGTCTCGGTGTCGTAAGCGCGCTGCCAGCCGCCCAGCTCGTCGAGCACGTAGAGCCCCAGCTCGTCGCACGCTTCGAGGAAGTGCGCGTCGGGCGGGTAGTGCGACATGCGCACGGCGTTGTTGTTCATCTCCTTGAGCAGCCGCACGTCTTCGTAACTGATTCGACGGCTCGTCGTCCGCCCCGACTCGGGCCAGAAGGAGTGCCGGTTCGTCCCCTTCAACATGACGCGCTGCCCGTTCAGGTAGAGCCCGTCGCCCGGCCTCACCTCGAACGTGCGGAAGCCGAAGCGCTCCGTGACGGTGTGCGCGGGCGTAGACCTCTGCGACAGCGTGAGCCGCACGCGGTAGAGGTTCGGCGTCTCGGCCGTCCAGAGCCTCGGCGCGGCGACCCTCTTTTCGAGCCTGACGACTTTGACCCCGGGGCCTACGTCCGCCCCGAACTTCGCGCCGACCGGAAGGCCGCGCGCGTCGACGAGCTGCGCGAAGACCGCGCCGTAAGACGTGCCCCCGCCGAGGTACACGTCCACGTCGAAGCGTCCGTCGGCGCGCGCGTCAACCGCCGCGCGGTCGATGAAGGCCGGGGGGAGGGCTTCGAGGTAGACGGGGCGGAAGATGCCGCCGAAGACCCAGTAGTCGGAGCCGAAACGCTCGGCGCGGTTCACGCTCTCGTTGGCGGAGACTTTGCTGACGTTGACTTCGAGGAGGTTCGTCGCCCCGTACTCCAGGAGCGCGGTGATGTCGTACTTGAATCGGTAGAAGGAGCCCTGATGCACGGGGCCGGCGGACTTACCGTTAACCAGCACTTCGGCGTCGGTCATCACGCCGTCGAAGACGATGCGGACGACCCTGCCCCCCCAGCCCGCCGGGACGCCGAACCGTAGGCGGTACTTGCCCTGCTCGCGCGCGACCTGGTTCTTCTTCTCGTCGTACGGCCGCCCGAAGTTGTAAGCGCCGAAGCCGTGCTGCTCCCAGTTCGAGGGCACCGGAATCTTCGACCACGCGCCGCCGCGCCGCCCCGCCGTGCAGTAGAAGTCCCACTCGACGGCGTCGTCCTTCCCCGTGCCGGAGAGGTATCTGACCTGCGTCCGGGTGTCGTCGCTCCGCGCGGCGACGCACGGCGCGAGAGCGCACGCGAGAGACAGGCCGAGTAGCAGTCGTCTGAGCATGATGGACAGGTCAGAACCGCCCGCGGTGGCGGGCGGCCCTGTGCGACACGGGGCGTTCGGTTAACAAAGGGCCACCCGCCGCCGCGGGCGGTTCTGACCCTTCAGTCGAGCCGGAAGAAGCGTTTGATCCTGGAGAGGAGTCCGTCTGAGGTGTCTTCGTCGCCGCTCGGGGCGGAGGCGTTGGCGAGGAGGCCGGCGCGGCGCTCGTTGATGGCGTGGCTCAGGGCTTCGACGAGGCCGGGGTTGGTCTGGAAGAGGCTCCGCATCGCGTCGTGGCCGATCTCCAAGACCTCCGTCTCCTCGGCGGCGACGACGTTGGCCGTGCGCGGCTCGCCGGTGAAGAGGGCCATCTCGCCGAAGAAGGCGCCCTCGCCGAGCCGGTTGATGGTGCGCGGCGTGCCGTTCGAGTCCACGCGCACGTCCACGCCCCCGCGGCTCACGACGAACATCGAGTCGCCGTCGTCGCCCGCGCGGATGATCGTCTCGCCGGGCGCGAAGACGTGGTTCGCGGAGGAGGCCGCCAGCGCGTTCAGCTCCTCGGGCGTGAGCGGCGAGAAGATGTCCACGGCCGAGAGCAGTTCGGCGAGCGTCTCGGCGTCGCGCCCGCCGCCGTTCTCCGCGCCCGGCTCCTCCATGTGGAGCGTGCGCGTGGGGAAGGGGAAGGTGAAGCCGTTGCGGCGGAAGGCGTACCAGATGCGCTGGCGGACGAGGGCGTCCGTGTCGTTGTAGCGCGAGTAGTCCGAGAGCCAGTACTTGACCTCGTAGTCGACGCCCGACTCGCCCAGGCCCCGGATGCGCACGACGGGCGTGATGTAGCGCAGGACGTCGTCGGCCTCGCGCACGGCCTCGCGCACGGCGTGGATGACCCTGACGGGCGAGTCGGCGTAGGCCGCGCTGAAGAAGACGAGGCGCGCGTTCTGGCCGTTCTGCGGGCAGACCTCGATGGACTCCTTGGCGATGCTGGTGTTGCTCACCAGGACGATGTGGTTCGAGAAGGTCTTGATCTTGACGGCGCGCCACGTGATCGACGTGACGGCGCCCGTGTGCTTGCCCACGGTGATGACGTCGCCCACCTGGAACGGCTTGTCGGCGTGCAGCGAGATGCCCGAGAAGAGGTTGCCGAGCGTGTCCTGCAAGGCGAGGCCGAGGACGATGCCCAGGAGCGCCGAGCCCGGCAGCAGCGCCGCGAAGGAGAGGTGGAGCGTGTACTTGAGGATGACCGCGCCCGCCGTCACGTAGAGGACGAGCGAGAAGAGGTCGCGCATCAGCGCGGGCGCCTCGTAGCCTTTGCGCTTGCGGAAGAGGAAGAAGCTCAGCTCGTTGAGCGCGCGCACGGCCACGAGTGCCGCGCTCATCCAGAAGGCGATGCTGAGGAGCGTGCGCACCCACTCGCCCGCCGCGTGCGACATCCGCTCCTGCTCGGCCGCGACCGGCGACAGTTCCCACTTCAACTGCCAGAACACGTACCACGCCAGCCCGAAGACCGCCGCCAGGACGAGCGGCGCCGTGACCTGCTTCTTGAGCGGAGGACGGGTCATCGGAAGTCAGGGAGTCAGGAGCCGGGAGTCAGGAGCCGGGAGAAAGAAGAGAGGCGCTCGCCGCCCCTTAATTCTGACTCCTGACTCCCGGCTCCCGACTCCCTAAAGGTTGAAAATCCTGCTCGCGATAAAGAGAAGCGACAGGGCGGAGACGACCAGCACGGTCAGCCACGAGGCGGCATTATAGACCCGCCCGTTCGCGTGCGCACCCATCAATTCGCGGTCGGAGGCGAGCCGCAGCACCGAGACCAGCAGCACCGGCAGCAGCAGGCCGTTGATGACCTGCGTCGCCAGCAGCACGCGGAAGAGCGGCACGCCCGGGATCATCGCCACCAGCCCGCCGACCACGATCAGGAACGTGAAGATGCCGAGGAAGATCGGCGCCTCGCGGAACGTGCGCGAGACGCCCTTCTCGAAGCCGAGCGCCTCGCTGATCGAGTAGGCCGTCGAGAGCGGCAGCACGGCCGCCGCCAGCATCGACGCGCCGAAGAGGCCGACGCCGAAGAGCGTCCGCGCGTAAGGCCCGGCGAGCGGCTCCAGCGCCAGCGCCGCCTGCTCGGCCGTCTCGATGCGGACGCCGGTGTGGTGCAGGGCGGCGGCGGTCGCCACCGTGATGAAGAAGGCGACGGCGATGGCGAAGACCGTCCCCGTCCACACGTCCGCGCGCGTCAGAGGGTAGTCCTCCTCGTCCACGCCCTTCTCGACGACCGACGACTGGACGAAGACCTGCATGTAGGGCGAGATGGTCGTGCCGATGAGCGCGACGACGGTGAAGAGGTAGCCCGCGTTGAAATCGACCTCCGGCCGCGCGAACCCGCGCGCGACCTCGCCCCAGTCCGGGCGCGCGAGGAAGGCCGAGACGACGTAGCCGAGGAAGACGAGCGACATCAGGAGGAAGACGCGCTCGACCCTGCGGTATGAGCCCTTCACCACCAGCCACCACACGGCGAAGGCCGCCAGCGGCACCGAGACGAAGCGCGGCACGCCGAACAACTCGGTCGCCGCCGCGATGCCCGCGAACTCCGACACGGTCACGCCGCCGTTGGCGACCAGGAGCGCCAGCATCACCAGCACCGTCCAGCGCACGCCGAACTGCTCGCGGATGAGGTCGGACAGGCCCTTGCCCGTCACCGCCCCCATCCGCGCGCACGTCTCCTGCACGACGCCGAGGGCCAGGACTAAAGGGATTAGAGTCCAGAGGAGGTTGTAGCCGTAGTCGGCCCCGGCGGAGGCGTAGGTGGCGATGCCGCCCGCGTCGTTACCCGCGTTGGCGGCGATCATCCCCGGCCCGATGACGGCGAGGTAGGCGAGGAGCCCGCGCCGCGACGACGCCGCGCGCTGCACGCGCCGCGAGCCGCGCCGCCACAGACGGCGACCCGCGTCCCGCACACTCTCTGCGCGCGTCCAGGCCACTCGGAGGTTCCCCGTCAGCAGTCATAAGAGATTTCAGCCCTCGGCCGCAGTATAAGGCTACCCGAAAACCCGCGGAAGGCGCGGGCGCCAGTCTTTGGGCAGCAGGTACTCCATGGCGTCGTCGACGGTGACGATGCCGGCGATGTCCCCGGCGTCGTCCACGACGGGCAGCGCGAGGAGGTTGTACTCGGCGATGGTCTCGGCCACCTCGCGGGCGGGGTCTTTGGGGTGTGCGAACTGGAACTCGTCGCGCATGACCTCGGAGAGCAGCGCGGAGGTGTCCGCGAGGATGAGGCTGCGCAGCGCGATGACGCCGCAGAGCCGCCAGGACTTCTCCTCCTCGACGACGTAGAGGTAGTAGATCATGTTCGGCGTCTCGGCCATCTCGCGCAGCCGCGCCAGCGCCTCGCCCGCCGTGAGGTGCTTGGGGAGCACGACGAACTCGGTCGTCATCAGGCCCCCGGCCTCGTCGTCCTCG
>DASVQJ010000412.1:0-9782 GCA_036389235.1 Pyrinomonadaceae bacterium
TCACGGTGTCGAGGATGTTAGACACGACGCCCCCCAACTGCCTGTACCCGCGGTCGCTCATCGTCTTCAGATCAATCTTGTAGCAGTCCGTCAGCGGCCGCAAAAAGTCCAACACCTCCGGCGTCGCGTTCCCGTTCGAGATGAAGGCCGTCCTGAAGCCTTCGGCCTTCGCCCTCTCAAAAACCTCCGCCGCCCACTCCGCCGTAATCAGAGGCTCGTTGTAGCTCGACCCCACCACACGCGCCCCGCACTCCCGCGCCGCACGCACCAGACTGTCCGCAGAGACCCTGCGCGGCGCCACGCCCGCCGCCTCGTCGCGCAGCGCCTGCGAAGTTATAAAGTTCTGGCAGTAGGCGCAGTGGAGGTCGCAGCCGAGCATGCCGAAGGTGAGCGTGTCGGAGCCGGGGAGGAGGTGGAAGAAGGGCTTCTTCTCGGTGGGGTCGCAGGCGAGGGCGGCGACGTAGCCGGCGGGGACGAGCAGGCGGCCCCCTTCGTTGAAGCGCACCTTGCAGATGCCGCGCTTGCCCTCGCGGACGAGGCAGCGGTGGCCGCAGGCGTAGCAGCGCAGGTCGCCGCCCCCGAGGCGCTCGGTCAACTCGCCGGCCGCTTCGCGCGTCAGCCCATCCAGCACCTCCGCGAGGCTCGCGGAGCGCGCGCCCAAAGGCATCCTCGACCTCCTGTCGGCGGCGTGCGGGGGAGTCTGTTTACAGTCGGGGGCGTCGGCGTCTTAAAGCCGTGAGCCGTGACGGGAAAGAGCCGGTCTCGTCACGGCTCACGGCTCACGATCACTTCTCTTCCGCGGGCTTGTGGAGGCGCTCGTCCTTGAGCTTCTCCCACCGGTCCTTGTGCTCGCCGGTGAGGTCACTGGGGAGGGTCTCTACGGGGATGCCGGTCTCGGCGCAGAACGTGCGCCAGAGGAGGAAGCGGGAGTCGAACTGCCCCGTCCCCTCCGCAATCTCATTGGTTGCTTTCGGTTTATCCGCCACTGCCGCCTTGCTCCTTCGGGTCAACGTTTGCCGGACAGTGTAGCAAAGGAAGGGTGTTAGGTGTTAGGTGTTGGTTAAAGGAAGGGTGTCGGGTGTCGGGTGTTGGTTAAAAGCCGGAACCCGGCACCCAACACCTGACACCCGACACCCTTCCTTCATCCTTTCGACGTGCCCAGGAGGAAGATGTCGCCCTGCGGGGCGGGGACGCCGCCTTCGCGTTCGAGGGTGACGGCGAAGGTGGGGGCGGCGTGGTCGGGCGGCAGGCGGTCGTTCATGCGCGCGTGCCCCTGAGCGTCCGCCTTGAAGGTGCCGCCGGGCAGGGGCTTGTTGTCGGCGATGAGCCAGAGCTGGTAGGCGTGGCCTTCGGGGCAGGGCGGGAGCCCCGTCGCCATGACGACGGCGCGACCCGTCGAGCGGTCGTAGGCGAGCATGGCGTGCGCCTGCGGCGCGGGCGTCCTACCCGAAAGCTCCGCGACGCGCACGGCGGGCGAGGCGAGCAGCTCTTCGACGTTGCGTGCGCTCGCCAACTGTTCGCGCTGCCCGGCGACCTCGTTCTGCGCCGCGCGCAGCCGGTCGGAGAGGGTCGCCACCTCCGCGCTCAAAGACCGGTTGCGGTTCCAGAGCGCGAGGCTCGCGAAGCCGAGCAGCACGAGGGCCGCGACGGCCGCCGCCGCGCCGAAGCCGAGCGCGGGTCGCCACGCGAAGATTTGCCAGAGGCTTATGCCGCGCAGCAGCGTGCGCGGGTCGCGCGCTTTGGCCGGGGCCGGCGCGCGCCCGGGCGCCTCCGAAGGGTCAACGGCCTTCGGGGGGGCGGCGACTTCCGAAGGGTCTACGAAGACTTCCGAAGGGTCTACGGCGCGGACGCGCGCGAGGATGCCCGCGCGCAGCTCGGGCGAGGGCTGAGCCGGGGCGACCGTGTAGAGGAGCGACGCGGCGGCGTCCGACATCTCGCGCAGCTCCTCGCGGCACTCGGAGCAGGCCGGCAGGTGCTCCTCCAGCCGCGCGCGCTCTTCCCGGTCGAGCGCGCCCACGGCTTCGAGCGCCAACAACTGTTTGTAGTCTTCGTGCCGCATCAAAAATTCAACCGAACGCGCGTCCACTATACCCGGATGCCGCGACGCCGTCAGCCGGAGCCCGCCCGCGGGCGCCAAGTTTTGCGCCGGCGTCGTTCTTCATATACGTCCGTAAATCCCCTTTGGACTTTTCAGGCGAACTGACTGCCGAGCCTCGCGCGCAAGGTGTCGCTCAACTTCTTGAGTCCGGTGCGCGTGCGAGTCTTGACGGTGCCGAGCGGTTGGTTCTTCGCCGCGGCGATCTCCGACTGAGACATGCCGTCGAGGTATGCTAGCACGAGCACCTGCCTCTGCTCCTCGGGCAGCTCGGCGAGCGCGGCGCGGACGGCCTCGGCGCGCTCGGCGCGGATGGCCTCCTCGTCGGCCCACCCGTGCGCCGCGGCGGCGGGCGGGAGCCCGTCCTCTGCCGAACGTTGCGCCGCGCGCTCGCGCGAATCGACGGCGCGCAGGCGGTCGATGGCGCGGCTGCGCGCGAGCGTCGCCAGCCAGGTGAAGGCGCGGCCGCGGGCGGGGTCGAACGAGCGCGCCTGCTGCCAGACTTGCAGGAAGACCTCCTGCAAAACGTCCTCCGCCTCGGGGCGGCTGCGCAATATACGGAGCATGAGTCCTAAGAGGATGGGGGCGTAGCGGTCGTAGACGCGCGCGAACGCCGCCTCGTCGCCGCGCGCCACCGCGCGCAGCAACCCCGCGTCAAGCTCGTCTTGTTCGGGACGGGCGGTCAAACCCTTTCGCCTCCGCTCACTGCCGGCACGGTCTGGTGAGAGATGTTAAGAACACTCACACCTGAAATACGAGAAGTAAGTCACGAAGAGATTTCTTTTAGCACACGGAAGAAGCATTCCGCCATCCAATCCGCTCAATCCGCTCTACGCCCCGCTCGATCCGCTCCGGGGAAAGCTGTTGAGCCCCGAAGGGGCGGAATAACGGTCGGTGTTATTCCGCCCCTTCAGGGCTCTATGTGCTTTCCGACACCGTGAACAGGGGCGCTGCCCCCGGCTTTTACCTTGCGCCCCCGCGGGGCTTCAACCCTAAGCCACCGTGATCTCTTCGGAGAGGTACACGTCCTGGATGGCGTTGAGGAGTTGGACGCCCTCGTCCATCGGGCGCTGGAACGCCTTGCGGCCGGAGATGAGGCCCATGCCGCCGCCGCGCTTGTTGATGACGGCCGTGCGGACGGCCTCGGCCATGTCGCTCGCGCCCTTCGACTCGCCGCCCGAGTTGATGAGGCCGCAGCGGCCCATGAAGCAGTTCGCCACCTGGTAGCGGACGAGGTCGATGGGGTTGTCGCTCGTCAGGTCGGTGTAAATCTTCGGGTTGGTCTTGCCGTAGGCGCTCTCCGTGTTGAGGAGGTTGTAGCCGCCGTTACGCTCGGGCAGCTTCTGCTTGATGATGTCGGCCTCGATGGTGACGCCGAGGTGGTTGGCCTGACCCGTGAGGTCGGCCGCCGTGTGCATGTCGCCCTCCTTGGTCTTGAACTTCGGGTTGCGCAGGTAGCACCAGAGGATGGTCGCCATCCCCATCTCGTGCGCGAGCGCGAACGCCTTGGCTATTTCGACTATCTGGCGCCCAGACTCCTCGGAGCCGAAGTAGATGGTCGCGCCGACGGCGGTCGCGCCCATCTCGTGCGACTGCTTGACGGTGCCGAAGAGAATCTGGTCGAACTTGTTCGGGTAGGTCAGAAGCTCGTTGTGGTTGATCTTGACGACGAACGGAATCTTGTGCGCGTACTTGCGCGCGACGACGCCGAGCACGCCGAAGGTGGAGGCGACGGCGTTGCAGCCGCCCTCGATGGCGAGGCGGACGATGTTCTCCGGGTCGAAGTAGATCGGGTTCGGCGCGAACGACGCGCCCGCCGAGTGCTCGATGCCCTGGTCGACGGGGAGGATGGAGAGGTAGCCCGTGCCCGCGAGGCGGCCGTGGTCGAAGAGCGACTGGAGCGAGCGCAAGACCTGCGGGCTGCGGTCGGAGTGCATCCAGACGCGGTCGATGAAGTCGGGGCCGGGCGTCTGCAAAACGTCTTTGGAAATCTTCGGCGAGTTGAAGTCGAGAAGGGCGCGCCCGTCTTCGCCGAGGAGTTCTTCGATGCGGGAGAGGGCCGAGCCCTCGCGTTTGAGTTCGGTAGCCATCAGGTTGAAATCCTCCAGATAAAATTTCGCTACGAGCGGCCTGTTGGGGTTGCTGTCGAAGGCGGATTATAGCACGCACGGCGCGCGGGGGCGGAGGCGGGGGCGGAGTGTCGGTGTGTGTCGAGGGTGGCGTTAATTGAAATTAACCACACAGGCACGGAGGACACGGAGGGGGCACGGAGGGATTCAACTCCCTCCGTGCCCCCTCCGTGTCCTCCGTGCCTGTGTGGTTAACGAATCTTCCGAAGGCGCCCGGTACGAATCAACCGGCGTGCGGCCCGACGGGCTCGTAGTGCTCTGGGGAGACGAGGAGGAGGAGGGCGCCGCCGTCGGAGACGAGCTCTTCGTGGACGCTGCCCGGCAACGAGCAGTTGAAGTCGCCCGCCGTCATCCCTACCCGTCCGGAGCGCACGTCGCCTTCGAGGACGAGGCACTGCTCGACGCCGAGGTGGCGGTGCGAGCGTATGCGCGCGCCCGGCTCCATCCGGACGAGCGTCGTCACGGTGCCGCGCTCGCTGTCGGCGAAGAGGAGCTTGAACGAGACGCCCGCGTCATCCGTCGGCCGCCAGCGCCCCTCGCCCGCGCGCACGACGAGGAAGCCGGGCGCGTCGCCCGCGCCTGACTCGCCGCCGCCTTTATCTTCCGAGACGAGCGCGAGCAGGCGCGCGCGCACGCCCGCGGGCGGCTCGGCCTCCGGCGCGGCGAGCCCTAAATCGCCCGCGACCGTTTCGAACTCGCGCAGCCCCGCCTCGCAGCGCGCGCAGCCCGCCGCCAGGTGCTCCTCGAACTCGCGCGCCTCCGCGCCTTCGAGCGCGCCCAGGGCGTAGAGCGCGGCCCGCCCGGCCGCCTCCTCGTCAAAGGTCGTGTGGCTCATAGCATCCCTTCCCATGCCGGCTTGAGCATCTCGCGCAGGCGCATCATCCCCAGACGCGTGCGCGTCTTGACCGTGCCGAGCGGGAGATTCCGCGCGGCGGCGATCTCGCTGTGGCTCATCCCGCCGTAGTAAGCCAGCTCGATCACGTCGCGCTGCTCGGGCGCGAGCGAGTCCAGGGCCGCCCTGACGACCGCGCCGACCTCGCCCGCCAGCACGCCGTCCTCGACCGATTCGCCGCGCACGTCGCGCGTGGCCTCTTCGAGCGGGACGCTCAACTGGTGTTCCTGCCTGCCCCGCCGCAGGCGGTCGATGGCGCGGCTGCGCGCGATGGTCGTCAGCCAGGCCAAAGGTTTCCCGCGCTCGGCGCTGTAGCTCCTGGCCTGCCGCCAGACCTGCGCGTACACGTCGAGCAGCACCTCCTCGGCCGCCGAAGGGTCGGAGAGGATGCGCAGCAGGAGCCCGTAGACCGTCCGGCTGGTCGCGTCGTAGAGCGAGGCGAGCGCCTGCTCGTCCCCTTCGGCGACGCCTTTTATCATCTGGGCCTGCAACGACTCGGAATCGGTCGGCGGCCGTACCGGGGGTGATGACACGTTTGACACCTCTCCCCTAAAGATTTACGTAATCTTTACCACCGGCGGATTCATTTGGGAAGTAGACAGTAGACAGTAGACAGTAGTCAGTAGAAGACAAAGCGGCGCGCCCAATTTTCCTACTGACTACTGACTACTGTCTACTTTAGCTGAAAGTTGGCGGGCACCATCTCCAGCGCGACGAGGGAGCCGTCGGTCTTGGCGCGCGCGTCCGGCGCGGGGCGGTAGGTGACGACGGACGGCGTCTCGGTCTTGCGCGCGCCGCAGGAGAGTTCGGTGCCGGCCTCCTGCGTGAAGGCGACGATGTGCAGGCCGCCGAAGCCCGCCGCGGCGAGGCGCAGCGTGCGGTCGCCCGCCTTGAGGACGAAGACCAGGCCCTTCGGGCCGCACTCGATGCGTGTGAGCACCGCGCTCACGCGCGTCTCGCCGTCCTGCGGCTTGCGCAGCGCGTCGTTGATGGCCTGCGCCATCGCCTCGGCCACCCTCTCGTCGTCCGACTTGCGCGGCCCCGCCGGCCTGGTGTCGCCGCCCGGCTCCTTCCCTTCGCCGTCGTCGCGCACGACGAGCCGCGGCTCGCCGCCGCCGCGCTCGTAAGCCTCCTGCGCCGCCTTGTACTTCTTGAGCTGCTCCTCGTATTTATTAATCGAGGCGAGCACGGACTGCGCCGTCGCGCGCAGGCCGGGGTCTGCGCCCCCGCGCGCGATCAGCTCGGCCGTCTTGCGCGCCTCCTCGACCTTGTCCTGGCGCAGGTAGAGCTGCGCGAGCACGAGCGCGTAGTGCTGGTTGCCGGGCGCGAGCGCCACCGCCCGGCGGATGAGCTGCACGCCCTCGGCGATGTTCTCGCCGGTGACGAGGTTGATCCAGGCGAGCAGGTGGTAGCTCTCGGGGTAGTCGGGGCGCAGGGAGATGGCCTTGCGCAGCGCCGCGCGCATCTCGGCCGCGCGGTCGGCCGGGTAGCCGTGCATGAGGCCGCCCTCTTCCATGCCGGCGCGGCTGAGCGCGTAGGCGTAGTAGTAGTGCGCGAGGTAGTTGTTCGTGCCCGCGGCCGCCGCCGCGCGCAGGTCGACGATGGCCTCCGCGTGGCGCTTCTGCCGGAGCCGCGCCATGCCGAGCGAGGTGCGCGCCATCACGTTCGCCGGGTCGAGTTCGAGCGCGTGCTGGAGCCGCGCGGCCGCGTCGTCGGGGCGGTTGATGTGGAGCAGCAGGTCGCCGAGGTACGCCTCCGCCTCCGCCTCGCTGAGCGGGGCCGAGGTCATCTGCGAGTCGAACTCCAGCTTGCTTCCGAAGGTGACGAGCCGGCCCTGGAAGGAGTACGCCTGGACGTACTTCTGCAACTCCTTCTCCATCGCGGCCGTGTCGGTCTGGAATGCCTGCTTGAAAGCCTCCTCGGTCGGCGTGCCCTTCTTCGTCAGCGCGAGGAACTGGCTGAGCTGCGTCACGCGTTTCCCCTCGTTGCCGAGGATGAGGTAGTGGACGAGCGCCCACGACTCCGCGTAGAAGAGGCTCCGCACGTCGTGCTTGTTGCGCTGGAGCGAGTACTGCGTGACGGCGAAGAGCTGCGAGAGCGGGATGAGCTTCTGCTCGCGCAGCAGGCGGAGGTGGTAGTTGACGAGGCGGCCGAGGTAGACCTTGCGGTCGTCCTCGATGTCGAAGGTGCTGTAGTACTCGGCCAGCCCCTCGTTGAACCAGGCCGGCGCCTCGCCCGCCCCCAGAGAGTTGTTGACGAGCAGGTGCGTGTACTCGTGGTAGATGGTGCCGTAGGGGTTCTCCGCGCCGCCCGCGCGCTCGGGCGTGAGCGTGATGTAGTTCACGTCCTCGCCCGACTGGAAGTAGCCGGCGACCTCGACGGTCTTGCCGTCGGCCACGGGCTTGAAGGGCTTGTAGGCGCCGTCGCTCTTGAAGACGACGACCGTGGTCGGCACCGGCGTGTTGAAGTTGACGTTGGCGAACAGCTTCGTGAACACGTCGCGGAACTGCTCCAGCCGCGTCGCGACCTGCCTGATCTCCTTCTCCGAGGCGTTGCCGACGAGGAAGAAGTTCTGCGAACGCACGCTCGTCCAGGTGTCCTTGGCGGCGGCCGCCTGCGCCGCGAGCAGCAGGAAAAGCGTGGCGACGACGGCGCGTGTGTGAGATGCGAGGGTTGCGGTCTTCATCGAAGGTTCTCCGTCCGGTGCCGCGGGGAGGCGAAGCAGAAACGGCGAGATTATAAGTTCGCGCCCGGCCGACTTCAAGAAGCGCGGGGGGCATGCGGCTGCATTTCTATCAATCCGGCGGGAGAAGTGGAGGGCGTCTAACCACAGAGGCACGGAGGGCACGGTGGGGGCACAGTGTTCAAGTCTCTGTGCCCCCTCCGTGCCCTCCGTGCCTCTGTGGTTAACTCAACCGGCGCTACCCTCAAGAGGGCGGGCGAAGGTCAACCTGCTACTCGCCGCGCTTACTTCGAACGGCGCAGCAGCGCCCACCCCGCGGGGAGCGCCGCCGCCGCCAGCGCGACCTTGACCACATCGCCCGGCAGGAACGGCGCGACGCCGAGCCGGAAAGCCTCCGCGCCGCCCTTGAACATCAGCGCGAGCCACGCCCACCCGCACGCGAGTATGACGAACGAGCCCAACGCCATCGCCAGGGCCGCCGTCAGGAAGCGCCTGTCCCAGCCGCGCTCCGCCAGGCGGCCCGTGACGTAAGCCGCCGCCGGGAAGGCGAGCAGGTAGCCGGCCGTCGCGCCCGAGAAGTGGCCGGCGCCGCCCGCGCCCCCGCGGAAGAAGGGCAGCCCCGCCGCCCCTTCGGCCAGGTACGCGAGCATCGCCAGCGCGCCCAGACGCGGCCCCAAAAGCGCCCCCGTCAAAAGCACCGCGAACGTCTGCCCCGTCAAAGGCACGGGCGTGAACGGCAGGGGCACCGAGACCTGCGCCGCCGCCGCCGTCAGCAGGCTGAAGCCCACGACCAGCAGCGCCGAGCGCGTCCAGTCCAACGGCGCCGCGAGCACGCCGACCATCGTCTCCGCTTTCGCGTAGCTGTTCACGGCTCTAGCCCTCCTCAGTCATTTAGCGAACCGTGTCGCGCCGCGCCGCGCCGCGCTCGACGCCGGCCGCGCCGAGGTCGGAGCCGCGCGCCCCGCCTTCGAGCTGGCGGCCCGGGAGCCCGTCCCGGTCGCTCCCCATCTCGCGCGTGTGCACTTCGCCGCGGCCGCTGCGGATGCGCATGCCGTAGAACGAGCGGTAGACGAAGTAGGCCGAGACGAAGAAGAAGACCGCGGCCAGCAGGTAGTTGAGCGTGTGGTCGCCGCGGCTGCGGTAGACCGAGAGCGCCAGCTCGACGGCGAGCAGCCCGAAGAGCGTCGTGAACTTGATGACCGGGTTCATCGCCACCGACGAGGTGTCCTTGAAGGGGTCGCCCACGGTGTCGCCCACCACGCACGCGTCGTGCAGCGGCGTGCCCTTCTCCTTCAGCTCGACCTCGACGATCTTCTTGGCGTTGTCCCACGCGCCGCCCGCGTTCGCCATGAAGATGGCCTGGTACAACCCGAAGAGCGCGATGGAGATGAGGTAGCCGATGAAGAAGTAGGGGTCGACGAAGGCGAAGGCGAGCGAGGCGAAGAAGACGGTCAGGAAGATGTTGAACATCCCCTTCTGCGCGTACTGCGTGCAGATTTCGACGACCTTCTTCGAGTCCTCGACCGAAGCCTTCTCGACCTCCGCGCCGAGCTTGATGTTCGCCTTGATGAACTCGACGGCGCGGTAGGCGCCCGTCGTCACCGCCTGCGTCGAGGCGCCCGTGAACCAGTAGATGATGGCGCCGCCCGTGATGAGCCCCAGCAGGAAGAGCGGGTTGAGGAGCGAGAGGTTCTCGTAGAAGGTGGCGAGCCCCTGCGCCTCAGTGAGCGAGGCGCGGGTCGCGCCCGCGAGCGCCTCGCCGCGCAAGACCTGGATGATCGAGAAGATCATCGTCGTCGCGCCGACCACCGCCGTGCCGATGAGCACCGGCTTGGCCGTCGCCTTGAAGGTGTTGCCCGCGCCGTCGTTCTCTTCGAGGAGGTGCTTGGCGCGCTCGAAGTTGACCGTCACGTTGTGGTCGCGCTTGAGCTCCTCCTCGACGTTCGGCACCTGCTCGATGAGCGACAGCTCGTAGACCGACTG
>DASVQJ010000413.1:0-19916 GCA_036389235.1 Pyrinomonadaceae bacterium
ACCCAAAACCCTCATGGAGGTTCACTTGTCAACTGTCACGCTGCCGCAGATCGCGGTCGAGCGGTACACGCTGGGCAACGGGCTGCGGGTGGTCTTGAGCGAAGACCACTCGGTGCCGGTCGTCTCGGTCGCCGTCTACTACGACGTCGGCTCGCGCAACGAGCGCGAGGGGCGCACGGGATTCGCGCACCTCTTCGAGCACATGATGTTCCAGGGCTCGGAGAACGTGCCGAAGGCGGGCCACTTCCAGTACGTCTTCAACAACGGCGGCACGATGAACGGGACGACCTCCTCGGAGCGCACCAACTACTTCGAGACGCTCCCCAGTTCGCAACTCCCGCTCGCGCTCTGGCTGGAGAGCGACCGCATGCGCTCGCTCAAGGTCACGCAGGAGAACCTCGACAACCAGCGCGAGGCCGTCAAGGAGGAGAAGCGGCTCTCCTACGACAACCGCCCCTACTCCGGCGCCTTCCTGCGCCTGAACGAGCTGGTCTTCCGCAACCCGCGCAACGCGCACTCGACCATCGGCTCGATGGAAGACCTCGACGCCGCGACGGTCGAGGACGTGCAGAAGTTCTTCCGCGTCTACTACGCGCCGAACAACGCCGTGCTCTCCATCTGCGGCGACTTCGACTCCGAGGAGGCGCGCGCGCTCGTCGAGCAGTACTTCGCCTCCATCCCCTCGCAGCCGCCGCCGCCGCCCGTGGACGTGAGCGAGCCGGAGGAGGTCGCCGCGCGCTCCGAGGTTTACCGCGACCCGTTCGCGCAGCTCCCGGCCCTCATACTCGGCTGGAAGGTGCCCGCGCGGCGCACGCCCGACTCCTACGCGCTCTCGCTCGGCACAGACCTCCTGCTCGACGGCGACAGCTCGCGCCTCTACCAGAGGCTCGTCAAGGACGAGGAGTCGGTGGTCGGCATCTCGGGCGGCATGGGCGAGCGGCGCGGGCCTTCTACCCTGTGGGTCTTCGCCATCCCCAAGCCCGGCCACACGACCGGGGCCATCCGCGCGACGATTCAGGAGGAGATCGGGCGGCTCGGGACGGAAGGCCCGACGCCCGAGGAGATGGAGAAGCTCAGGAACACGCTCCTCAACGACGCCGTGCGCAGCCGCCAGTCAACGCTCTTCCGCGCGCAGCGCCTGGCCGAGTACACGCTCTACGACGGCGACCCGCACCACTTCAACACAGAGCTGGAGCGCTACCTCGCCGTCACCCCCGAGCAGATACGCGAGGCCGTCGGCCGCTACCTGCTCACGGACAACCACTCCGTCATGGAGGTCGTCCCCGCGCACGCGGCCGACCAGGCGCAGGAACCCGCGCCGGCCGAGCCCGCGCCCCCCGGCGAGCCCGCAGAGCCCGGCGCCCCCCCGCCGCAGGTTCCCGCCCCGCCACCCGCGGAGCCCGCTCCCCCGACCGAGCCGGCGCAGCCCGCCGCCGAGTCGGCCGCCGCGCTGCAACAGGGGCAGGCTTCCCCCGCGAATGAATGAAAGGAATGAGGGCGTCGGGTGTTAGGTTTTAGGCGTCGGGTCAGAGCCGGTTCTTCCCCAACGCCTGACACCCGGCACCCGGCACCCCGGACATAGACATTGACCACTAACGCCACAGAAGAGTTCCGACGCCGGCCGCCCGCGCCGCTGCCGGTGCGCCCGCTGAACCTGCCCGAGCCCGCCGAGACGACGCTCGCCAACGGCCTGCGCGTCGTCGTGGTCGAGCAGCGGCGCCTCCCGCTCGTCAGCTTCCGGCTGGCCTTCCGCTCGGGCGACTCGTCCGACCCTTTGGACCTGCCCGGCCTGACCGACGTGATGACGGACATGCTGGTCGAGGGGACGGAGTCGCGCACCTCGCGCCAGCTCGCCGAGGAGGTCGCGCGCTACGGCGCGACGCTGACGGCCGGCGCCTCCTCCGACTACCTGACCGTCGCCGCCTCCTCGCTCGCCGCCTACGCCGACGAGGTGCTGGAACTGCTCGCCGACGTGACGCTCCGCCCCGTCTTCCCCGAGAGCGAGCTCGCGCTCGCCAAGGCCAACGCGCAGCAGAACCTCATCGCGCAGCGCGCGCAGCCCTCGTTCCTCGCCGGCGAGGCCGTCGCCCGCGTCCTCTTCGGCCAACACCCCTACGCCGTCGTCGCCTCGACGCCCGAAGGCATCGAGGCCCTGAGCCGCGAGCGCATCGTCCGGCACCACCGCGCGCTGCTCGTGCCGAACAACGCCGTGCTGCTCGTCGTCGGCGACGTGAGCCGCGGGCACGTCGTCGAACAGGCCGAAAAACTCTTCGGCGGCTGGGCGCAGGGCGAGGTCAGCGCGCCGCAGTTCCCCGCCCCGCCCGAGCGCGCCGAGCGCGTGGCCTACCTCGTCGACCGCCCGGGCTCTGCGCAGACCAACCTCCTCGTCGCCAACACGGCCATCAGGCGCACAGACCCCGACTACTTCCCCGTGCTCGTCATGCACACCATCCTCGGCGGCAACGCGTCGGCCCGCCTCTTCATGAACCTGCGCGAGGAGAAGGGCTACACCTACGGCGCCTACACGCAGCTCGACGCGCGCCGCCTCGCCGGCTCCTTCCGCGCGACGACCGAGGTGCGCGGCGAGGTGACCGGCGTCTCGCTCAAGGAGATTTTTTACGAGCTGGAGCGCATCCGCGACGAGGACGTGTCGGACAAGGAGCTGTCGGACGCGAAGACCTACCTGACCGGCATCTTCCCCATCCGGCTTGAGACGCAGGAGGGGCTCGTCGACCAGCTCGTCCAGATACGCATGCACGACCTCGCGCCCGACTACCTCGAAACCTACCGCGACAACATCCAGCGCGTGACGAAGGAGGACGTGCGCCGCGCCGCGCGCCGCAACGTGACGCCCGAGAGCGCGGCGGTGGTCGTCGTCGGCGACGGCGCGCAGATACGCGAGCAGGTCGCGCCCTACGTCGCGCGCGTCGAGGATTTCGTCGGGACGCGCGGCGGCGCGGCCGGCGCGTGAATTTCCGACACGGCGGCCTTCATCAGACTTAACATCCGACAGGGGGGAGATGACTTTTATGAATCTGGTTGGGACATGGAATCTTGAGGTGGCGACGCCCTTCGGCAAGCACCCGGCGACGCTCGTCTTCGAGGGGACGGGCGGCGCGCTCACCGCACACATCAACTCGCGGCTCGGCGTCGCGCCGCTCGAATCACTGACCGTCACGCACGACGGCTTCGACGCCCGCGTCACGATGGAGTTCCAGGGCAAGCCCTACTCCGCCTCCATCAAGGGGCAGGTCGAGGACAACGACGCCCTCAACGGCATCATCAAGGTCAGCCTCCCCATCGCGCCGGCCATCAAGTACACCGGCACCCGCGCGGGATGAGGTAGGGTTGTTGGGTGTTGGGTGTTAGGTGTTTGTTGGGTGTTGGTAAGCGACAACTCCCAGCACCTATAACCTAACACCCAACACCCGGCACCCAACACCCGGCACCCCTCCCCCGTTGCCGTCGCGGCTCAATCTGAGTATATTTTAGAAGCCATGCGTCAGTTCTGCCGCTTGCACTTCCGGCCGCTCGACTCCCGCGCGAACCTGTTCGCGGACTAGGCAGCGCTCTCCTCTTTCTGTCCTAACACCTCGCAGACTTTCCGCCCTCGCTCAACCCCAGGAGGAGATTCGTCATGTCCGCAATCACCGAAGTGAAGAGACCCGAGATCAAGACCGAACTGCCCGGCCCGAGGGGCAAGGAGATCGTCGAGGCCGACGCGCGCTACGTCACGCCCTCTTACCCGCGCCCCGCCTACAAGCTCGTCGCCGAGCGCGCGGAAGGCGTCTGGGTCGAGGACGTGGACGGCAACACGTTCCTCGACTGCAACGCGGGGGTCGCCGTCTGCTCGACCGGCCACTGCCACCCCGAGGTGGTCAGGGCGATTTCCGAGCAGGCCGCGCGCCTCATACACATGTGCGGGACGGACTACTACTACCGACACATGCCCGACCTCGCGCGCAAGCTCGAAGAGATCGTCCCCGTCCCCGGCCCCACCCGCACCCACTTCGCCAACAGCGGGACGGAGGCCGTCGAGTGTGCGCTCAAGCTCGCCATCCACGCCACGGGCCGCGAGAAGTTCATCGCCTTCTTCAACAGCTTCCACGGCCGCACGCTCGGGAGCCTTTCGCTCACCTCCTCGAAGGCCGCGCAGCGCCGCGGCTTCAAGCGCTCCGCGCTCGACGTGACCCACGTCCCCTACCCCAACCCGTTCCGACACCCCTTCACCGGCGAGCTTTCAGACCCCGAGACCGTCACGCGCGCCTGCCTCGACTGGATAGAGAAACGCCTCTTCCTGACGACGACGCCGCCCGACGAGGTCGCCGCCATCGTCGTCGAGGCCGTGCAGGGCGAGGGCGGCTACGTCCCCGCGCCGAAGGAGTTCCTGCACGGGCTCCGCAGGATTTGCGACGAGCACGGCATCCTTTTAATCGTTGACGAGGTGCAGTCGGGCTTCGGCCGGACGGGCAAGATGTTCGCGTGCGAGCACTTCGACCTCAAGCCCGACGTCGTCACGCTGGCGAAGGGCATCGCTTCGGGGCTGCCGATGGGCGCGTGCGTGGCGCGCGCCGGACTGATGGACTGGAAGCCGGGCGCGCACGCCTCGACCTTCGGCGGCAACCCCGTCGCCCTCGCCGCCGCGCTCAAGACCATCGAGCTGCTCGAAGGCGGTCTGGTCGCCAACGCGGCCGCCGTCGGCGACTACCTGCAAGCGGGCCTGCGCCGTCTGATGCAGAGGCACGACTGCATCGGCGACGTGCGCGGCCTCGGGCTCATGGTCGGCTGCGAGCTGGTGCAGGGCGGGGGCTCGCGCGAGGCGGCGCCGGAGCTGCGCGACCGCGTCGAGGTCGAGTGCTTCAACCGCGGCCTCGTCGTCCTCGGGTGCGGCTACAACACCATCCGCTGGTCGCCCCCGCTCATCCTCACGCGCGAGAACGTAGACGTGGCCCTCGAAATCTTCGACGAGGCGCTCACGGCCGCCTGTCGGTAGGCGGATGAAAAGCAGTAGACAGTAGTCAGTAGAAAAACGTCGGCGGCCGCGAGAACTCATTAACCCGCGGCCGCCGACGTTTTGGCTTTAACTACTGTCTACTGTCTACTCGTTCTCACTGCCCGCTGCTCAGCATTTGACTTAAGCCGCCGTCCTCTTTAGAGTTATGGGTCGGTTCCAGCCCTTCCCGGCGCGACCTCTGGCTGAATCGTTACACGCGGCACGTCGGTCCGCTCTCCTGCACGAAATCCCTGTTCTCCAGGATGAAATAGCTGTTTATGCGTTACCCCCGGAAATGGCAGTTGGCGGTTGTGTGTCTGCTGGCGCTGGCGCTCATCCCCTTCGCGCCCGCGCGGCGCGGCACGGCGCAGGCGCCGGGCTACACGGTCACAGACCTCGGCACGCTGGGCGGCAACGCCGGCGAGCAGAGCAGGGCGCTCGGGCTCGACGAGTGCGGCAAGGTCGTCGGCGAGTCGCAGGCCGTCGCGGGCTCGGCCGCGCCCTTCCGCCCGTTCCTCTGGAAAGACGCCGACGGCGACGGGCAGTCCGACCCCGGCGAGATGCAGGACCTCGGGACGCTCGGCGGGCAGTCGGGGGCGGCCTACGCCGTCAACCAGAGCGGCGCGGTCGCGGGCGCCTCGCTGTCCGCGGGGAACTCCCAACACGCCTTCTTCCGGCCCGCGGCCGGCCCGACGCCGCAAGACCTCGGCACGCTCGGCGGCCCCACCGCGGAGGCGTACGACATCAACGCTTCGGGGCAGGTCGTCGGCGTGTCGGAGGAGAACGGGGGCATCCAGGATCGCGCCTTCGTCTGGCAGTCGGGCACGATGCAGGGGCTGACCGCGACGTGGGGCACGCCCATCCGGGCCTTCGGCATCAACGACGCCGGACAGATAGCGGGCACCGCCAACCACCACGTCTCGGGCACGCACGCCTTCGTCACCGTCGGCGGCGTCGCGCTCGACCTGGGCACGCTCGGCGGCTCCGTCAGCTTCGCGACCGAGGTCAACGACTCGGGCGAGGTCGCGGGCTACTCCTACATCTTCTCGGACACCATCACCCAGTCCTTCCACGCCTTCCGCTGGAAGGACGACGACGGCGACGGGGCGTCCGACCCCGGCGAGATGCAAGACCTCGGCACGCTCGGCGGCCAGCACAGCTACGCCTACGACCTCAACAACTCCGGGCTGGTCGTCGGCCGCTCGGAGACCTCGACGGAGAGCGCCGACACGCACGCCTTCATCTGGACGAACGCGAACGGCCTGCAAGACCTCAACAACGTCGTGACGGGCACGGGCTGGACGTTCCAGGAGGCGCACGGGGTCAACGACCGCGGGCAGATCGCCGGCTTCGGCCTCAACCCCGACGGCAAGGTGCACGCCTTCCTGCTCACGCCGACCAACGTCGGCCCCTCGCCCTGCGACCCGACGCCCACGCCGACCCCGACGCCCGTCCCCGGCACGCTCCAGTTCAGCGCCGCCACGTACTCGGTCACAGAGGAGAACACCTCGGTCACGATTTCCGTCAGCCGCGACGGCGGCAGCGACGGCGCGGTCTCGGTCAACTACGCGACCTCGAACGGCACGGCCGCCGCGGGCAGCGACTACACTTCGGCCGGCGGCACGCTCAACTTCGCCGAGGGCGAGTCGACCAAGACCTTCAGCGTCACCGTCAACCATGACACGCTCGACGAGCCGGACGAGACCGTCAACCTCACGCTGAGCAATCCCGGCGGCGGCGCCACGCTCGGCCCGCAGGGCACCGCCGTCCTGACGATTACGGACAACGACGACCAGCCGACCCTACAGTTCAGCCCGGCCACCTACACGGTCGGCGAGGGCGCGGGGTCGGCCACCATCACCGTCACGCGCACCGGCGGCACCAACGCCGTCACGGTCAGCTACGCGACCTCGACCGGCGGGACCGCGGCCGCGGGCAGTGACTACACGGCCATCGCCGCCGCCACGCTCACCTTCGCCGAGGGCGAGACGAGCAAGACCTTCGACGTCTCCGTCTCCGACGACACGCTCGACGAGCCGGACGAGACCGTCAACCTCACGCTCAGCAGCCCCGGCGGCGGGGCCACCCTCGGCTCCCAGAGCACTGCCACTCTGACGATTACGGACAACGACGCGCAGCCGACCGTGCAGTTCAGCTCGGCCACCTACTCCGTCGCCGAGAACGCGGGCGGGGCGTTCATCACGGTCACGCGCGCGGGCGGCACCAACGGCGGCGTCACGGTCAACTACGCCACCTCGAACGGCACGGCCGCGGCCGGCTCCGACTACACGGCCGCCTCCGGCACGCTCACCTTCGCCGCCGGCGAGTTGAGCAAGACCTTCAACGTCTTCGTCAACGAGGACGCGCTCGACGAGCCGGACAAGGCCCTCAACCTCACGCTGAGCGCCCCCTCGGGCGCCGCGCTCGGCACGCAGACCACCGCCGTCCTGACCATCACGGACGACGACGCGACGCCCACGCTCTCCGTCAGCGACGTGACCGTGGACGAGGGCAACACCGGCACGTCGCCCGCGACGACCGCCAGGTTCGTCGTCACGCTCACCGGCGCGAGCGCGCAGACCGTGACCGTCAACTACAACACGGTGGACGGCTCGGCCACGCAGCCCGGCGACTACGCCCCCAAGAGCGGCACCATCACTTACGCCCCCGGCGAGACCGGGGCGAAGAACATCGACGTCTCGGTCGTCGGCGACACGGGGGACGAGCCGAACGAGACCTTCGGCGTCTCGCTCTCGTCCCCGACGAACGCGACCTTCGCGGTCACGCCCGACGACACCTTCGGCATCGGCACCATCAGGGACGACGACGGCACGCCCTCGCTCAACATCAACGACGTGTCGGTCGTCGAGGGCAACGCGGGGACGACCGCGGCGACCTTCACCGTCTCGCTCCTGCCCGCCAGCGGCCAGACCGTGACCGTCAACTACGCCGCCGCCGACGGCACGGCGACCGCCGGGAGCGACTTCGCGCTCACCCCCGGCACGCTGACCTTCGCCCCCGGCCAGACGACCAGGACCGTCACGGTCAACGTCAACGGCGACGCCGCGCCCGAGGCGCACGAGAACTTCGTCGTCAACCTCTCCGGAGCGACCAACGCCGAGCTCGGCGACCCGCAGGGCCAGGGCACCATCAACAACGACGACACCACGCTCTCGATCAACGACGTGTCGATGAACGAGGGCAACTCGGGCGGGACCCGTTTCGTCTTCACGGTCAGCCTCTCCCACGTCTCGGCCGTCCCCGTCTCGTTCAACTACGCCACGGCGAACGACACGGCCACATCCGGCGCGGACTACGTCGGCGGCAGCGCCACGCTGCAAATCCCGGCCGGCAGCACGTCGGTGCCCATCGTCGTGCTGGTCATTGGCGACAATGGGTTCGAGAACGACGAGGAGTTCGCCGTCAACCTCTCCAGCGCGGTCAACGCCGTCATCACCGACGCGCAGGGCCGCGCACGGATTCTGAACGACGAGGCGGCCAGCCTCTTCCAGATTAGCGGCGGCCCCAACTTCTCCATCGACGAGGGCGGGGTCAAGGCCACCTTCACCATCACGCGCACCGGCAGCACGGCGGGCGGCGTCACGGTCAACTACTCCACGGCCAACGGCACGGCGACCGCGGGCTCCGACTACACCGCGGTCTCCAACCCGATCACCTTCGCCGAGGGCGAGACGAGCAAGACCTTCGACGTCTCCATCACGAACGACTCGCTCGACGAGCCCGACGAGACAGTCATCGTGTCGCTCACGCCGGGTTTCGGCGCCAGCCCGGGCTCGGCGAGTTCGGTCATCCTCAAGATCAAGGACGACGACGCCCCGCCGACCTTCCAATTCGCCCACTCCTTCTACGACCGCTACGAGAGCGGCGACACGGACATAATCAAGATCACCGTCACGCGCGACGGCGGCACCAACCCGGCCTCGGTGAGTTACGCGACCTCGAACGGCACCGCGACGGCGGCCGACTACACGCCGGCCTCCGGCACGCTCGACTTCGCCGCGAACGAGGTGGTCAAGACCTTCGACATCAACGTCAAGAACGACACGCTCGACGAGCCGGACGAGACGGTCAACCTCACGCTCAGCGCAGGCTCCGGCGCCGCGCTCGGCTCGCCGAACACCGCCACCCTGATCATCAAGGACGACGACGACCCGCCGACGGTCTCCATCGGCGACGCGTCGCTGACCGAGGGGGGCGTGGGCACGCAAATCCTCTCCTTCAACGTCACGCTCTCGGGCGTGAGCGGGAAGGCCGTCTCCGTCGACTACGCCACCGCGGACGTGACCGCGTCGGCCGGCTCGGACTTCACGCCCGTCCCGGCCGTCACGCTCACCTTTAGCCCCGGCGAGAGGACGAAGACCGTCGGCGTCACCGTCCTCGGCGACACGCTCGATGAGCCCGACGAGACCTTCAACGTGGGCCTCTCGTCACCGACGAACGCCACCATCAGCGACGGCACGGGCGTCGGCACCATCAAGGACGACGACGCGGCGCCGACGCTCTCAGCCGGCGACGTGACGGTGGCCGAGGGCAACGCCGGCGCCGTCGCGGCCACCTTCAACGTCACGCTCTCGGCGGCCAGCGGGCGGGCGGTGACGGTCAACTACGCCACGGCCGACGGCACGGCCGCCCAGCCGGGCGATTACGCGCCGGCCTCGGGCACGCTCACCTTCAACCCGGGCCAGACGGCGCAGACCGTCACCGTGCAGGTCGCCGGCGACACGCTCGACGAGGCGGACGAGACCTTCGCCGTCAACCTCTCGTCACCGACGAACGCCACCGTCAACGACGGCACGGGCGTCGGCACCATCAAGGACGACGACGCGGCGCCGACACTCTCCGTCGGCGACGTGGCCGTCGACGAGGGCAACTCTGGGACGGCGAACGCCGCGTTCGTAGTCACGCTCTCGGCGGCGAGCGCGCAGACCGTGACCGTCAACTACATCACCGCGGCCATCTCGGCCACCGACTCTGTCGACTACACGGAGGTGAGCAACTCGCTGACCTTCAACCCCGGCGAGACCTCCAGGACGGTCAACGTCGCGGTCTTCGGCGACACGTTGGACGAGTCGAACGAGACCTTCAGCTTCAACATCGGTTCGCCGACTAACGCGACCATCGCCGACGGCCAGGGCATCGGCACCATCAAGGACGACGACGGCGCGCCGTCGCTTTCAATCAACGACGTGACGTTGGCGGAGGGCAACTCGGGGACGACGGCCGCGACCTTCACCGTCACGCTCGCCCCCGCGAGCGGCCAGGCCGTCTCGGTCAACTACGCGACGGCCGACGGCACGGCCGCGGCGGGCTCGGACTACGCCGCCGCGTCGGGCACGCTCAACTTCGCCGCGGGCGAGACGACGAAGAGCGTCACGGTCAACGTCAACGGCGACACCGCGAACGAGGCGAACGAGACCTTCTTCGTCAACCTGTCGGCGGCCTCGAACGCGACCGTCACGGACGGGCAGGGCCAGGGCACGGTCCACAACGACGACACGCCCGCTTTGCGCTTCTCGCAAGCCTCTTACCCCGTCGGCGAGGGCGCGCACTTCGTCACCGTCACGGTCACGCGCACGGGCGACCCGACGGACGCGGTGGGCGTGAGCTTCAACACGTCTGACGGCACGGCCACGGAGCGCAGGGACTACACGGCCGTCTCGGGGAGGTTGCAGTTCGCCGCGGGCGAGACCTCGAAGACCTTCGACGTGCTGCTGACGGAGGACGCTTATACGGAGTCGGAGGAGACGATCAACCTCACGCTCTCGAACCCCACGGGCGGCGCGGGCCTGGGCGGACAGGCGGCGGCCACGGTCAACATCGCGGCCGACGACAACCCGCCGCCCGGCTTCAACCCGATAGACAACTCCTCGGACTTCGTGCGCCAGCACTACCACGACTTCCTGAACCGCGAGCCGGACGCCTCGGGGCTCGCCTTCTGGACTGGCGAGATCGAGCAGTGCGGCGCCGACGCGGGCTGCCGCGAGGTGAAGCGCATCAACGTCTCGGCCGCCTTCTTCCTGTCGATTGAGTTCCAGCAGACGGGCTACCTCGTCTACAGGACTTACAAGGCGGCGTTCGGCGACGCGACCTCGCCGAACGTCGAGGGCACGGTGCCGGTCGTGAGGCTGCAAGAGTTCCTGCCCGACACGCGGAGCATCGGCGAGGGCGTCGTCGTCGGCCAGCCCAACTGGGAGCAGAGGCTCGACGCCAACAAGAACGCCTACCTGGCCGAGTTCGTCCAGCGGCAGCGCTTCCTGACGGCCTTCCCCGCGTCGATGTCGGCCGCGGAGTTCGTGGATAAGTTGAACAACAACGCGGGCGGCGTGCTCACGCAGGCCGAGCGCGACAACCTGGTGGCGGCGCTCTCGTCCGACCCGGGCGGCGCTGGCGCGCGCGCCAGCGCGCTCCGCGGCGTGGCCGAGAACGCCGCGCTCCAGCAGAGGGAGTTCCGCCGCGCCTTCGTCCTGATGCAGTTCTACGGCTACCTGAGAAGGAACCCCGACGACCCGCAGGACACGGACTTCCGCGGCTGGAAGTTCTGGCTCGACAAGCTCAACGAGTTCGGCGGCAACTACGTCCAGGCCGAGATGGTCAAAGCCTTCCTCGACTCCATCGAGTACCGCACGCGCTTCGCGCCGTGAGGGGGAAGTAGACGGTAGGCAGTAGTCAGTAGCCGGTAGAAAAAACAAGCGGCGCGGCTCTCATCGACCGATGAAAGCCGCGCCGTCTTTATCTCCTCTACTGACTACTGCCTACCGTCTACTGCCTTTCAAAACCTCTGCGTGACTCCCCTGATTAACCGGACGGTGTCGCGGGCGATGAGCAACTCCTCGTCGGTGGGGATGACGTAGACGGCGAGGCGCGAGCCTTCGCGGCTGATGAGACCCTCGCGGCGCGCCGTCGTCGCCACGTTGGCCGCGGGGTCGAGTTCGACGCCCATCCACCCGAGCCCCTCGCAGACGCGCGCGCGCACCTCCGCGGAGTTCTCGCCGATGCCGCCCGTGAAGACCAGGGCGTCCGCGCCGCCGAGCGCCGCCAGGTACGCGCCCACGTACTTGCGCACGCGGTAGCAGAAAATCTCCACGGCCAGACCGGCGCGGCGGTCGCCCGACTCGCGCTGCTCGTCCAACAGCTCGCGCATGTCGTTCGTCAGGCCCGAAATCCCGAGCAGCCCCGACTGCTTGTTCAAGACCGAGTCCACCTCCTGCGCCGAGAGCCCCTCCTTCGCGCCGACGAAGTCGATGATGGCCGGGTCGATGTCGCCCGAGCGAGTCCCCATCACTAAGCCTTCGAGCGGCGTCATGCCCATCGAAGTGTCCAACGAGTCGCCGCCGCGGATGGCCGCCGCCGAGCAGCCGTTGCCGAGGTGGAGCGTGATGATGTTCGTCTCGTCGCGCCCGAGGCCGCGCAGGCGCCGGTAGCGGTAGGCGACGTAGCGGTGCGACGTGCCGTGGAAGCCGTAGCGGCGCACGCGGTAACGCCTGTACCACTGGTAAGGGAGCGCGTAGAGGTATGCGTGCGGCGGGAGCGTCTGGTGGAAGGCCGTGTCGAAGACCGCGACCTGCGGCAGGCCCGGCCCGAAGACCTCGCGCGCGGCCTGTATGCCGCGGATGTTGCCGGGGTTGTGCAGCGGCGCGAGGTCGATGCAGTCCTCGATGCCGCGCAGCACCTCCTCGTCTATCAGCGCGGACTGCGCGAAGCGCTCGCCGCCGTGGACGACGCGGTGGCCGACGGCGTGTATGTCGCCGACGCTCTTGACCTCCTCGATGCCGGAGTCGGCCGAAGTCACCCAGCGGATGATCGTCTCGACGGCCGCGCGCACGTCGCGCACCGGCGCCGTCGAGCGCCGCGCCTCCCCGCCCCGCGCGCGGAAAGTGATGATGGCCTCCCCCCCGATGCGCTCCACCTGCCCGCCCGCCAGGTGCTCGTCCGCGTCCCGCGCGATGTGGTCGATGTCGGTCGCGATGAGCTGGAACTTCGCGGTCGAGCTGCCGCAGTTCAAGACAAGTACGTTCATGATTGGTGAATAGTAAATGGTGAATAGTGAATGGTGAATAGTAAATGGTGAATAGTGAATGGTAAAAGCCGGCCGGGAACCGGGGCGGCCCCGCCCACTTACCCTTCACCCTTCACCCTTCACCATTCACTATTCACCATTCACTAGAGGTGGCGGAGGAAGGCTTCGGGGTTGTTGAGGAAGTCGCGCGTGAGGGAGACGTGCTCGACCTCTTCGTAGCGGACGCGGCGGGCGGGCGCGCGGTCGAAGCTGAGGATGTCGGCGCCGGGGAGCGCCATCAGTATCGGCGAGTGCGTGGCGACGACGAACTGCGATTCCTGTTCGGCCATCCCTTTGAGCATCGCGAGCAGGGCGAGCTGGCGCTGCGGCGAGAGCGGCGCCTCGGGCTCGTCGAGCAGGTAGAGGCCGCCGGGGACGAAGCGCGACTGGAAGAGGTTGAGGAAGCTCTCGCCGTGCGAGCGCGCGTCGGCGTCCTCGCCGTAGCGGGAGGTGAGCGCGCCCCGCTGCCCGCGCACGACGCCCTGCGCGAGCCGCAGGCCGTAACCTTTGAGACCCTCGCGCTCGAACTCGCCCGCCATCTCCTCCAGCTCGGCGCTCGTCCGGTTGACGCGCCTCGTGAAGTTGAAGAAGTCCTCGGCGCGCAGGAAGAAGCCGCGGTGCGTGCGCTTCGACCACGTCAGCTTCAACTGCGCCGCCAGCGCGCGGGCGTGGCCCAGCGTCTTGTCCGCGCGCACGTCCTCGCCGCCCACCACGACCGACCCGACGCCCGCCGCCAGCGCTTCGAGCACCGTGGACTTCCCCGACCCGTTCTCGCCGACGAGGAACGTGACCGCGCTGCGGAACTTTATCTCTTTGAACTTTCTGACGACGGGCAGCGCGAACGGGAACCCTTCCAGTCCCCTCGCCGCCGGCCTGATGTCGATGGAGCGGAGGTGAATCATCGCGTGCGGCTCGTAACGCGTAAGCTCTCCCGTCGCGCCCGCGCTCAGAGGCGCGCGAGCCAAGCCTCGAAGCGCGTCTGCTGCTCCGCGAGCCAGCCCTTGAAGCTGTTGTCGGCGGGCGCGGCCTGGAACTTCTTCTCGAAGCGTTCGAGGTCTTTGAGCAGTTCCGTCCTGACGTGGTGCATCGAGACTTCGACGACGACCCGCGGCTCATCGCCCCCCGCGGGCGCGGGCGTGGGGTAGGCGGCGAGCAGCGCGTCCACGGAAGCCTGCGGCGCCGTGTCGTCGAGCGCGGTGAGGGCCTCCCTGAACCTGCGCACGGCCTCGGCGGTCTCCACGTCGCCCGCCTCCCGCGCCCCGCGGACGAGTCGCAAGAGGCGCGGGAGTTGTACGCGGGCGCCCTCGTCCATCCGCGCCTTCAAGGCCGCGAACCGGGCGTCCCCCTCGAACGTGTAATCCTCGAAGACGGCGGCGGCGACGACCACGCCTTCGAGGCCCGACGGCGTGAAGGTGCCCCCCGACGGCCGCCCCTCCGTGATTCCGATCTTCCGCTCGTACGTCCCGCCCGGCTCCATCAAGGGCCTGCCGTCGGGCTCGGAGGCGAGCGTTGACGTGCGCGAGCGGCCGTTGGAGACCTCTATCGCCACGACACGCACGCGCTTCGACGAGAGGTTGGTCAGCGTGAGCTTCGCGCGCGGCAGCGGCGCGGGCGTGAAGTCGGTGACGACGGCGGCGACGGACTGCGTCCTGTTCTCCACTGTCGGGGCGGCCGTGTCGGAGGCGCCCACGCGCAGGACTTTAAAGACGAAGGGCGCGACGCCGAACCGCTCAAGGTCGTGCGCCTCGACCGTCTCGCCCACGGCTGCCGTGTAGGTCGCCACCTGTTCGAGCCGGTCGAAGAAGCGCTCGCCGACGTGGACGCTGACCTTCAGCTCGACGCGGCCGCCTTCGAGTTTTGTCCTCACGTCCACGGCGTGCACGGTGTCGGCCGCGGCGCGTGGCGCGGGCGTGGGGCTCGTGCCGAAGAGCCCGTACCAACTGCCGCCCGGCACGTCATCGTAGGCGGGCTCCACGCCCTTCTTGTAGATGACCTGCACGACGAGCTTGCCGGGCTTAGGCTGCGGGGCAGGCGCCTCCTGCGCCGCGGCGGCGAGCGTCGAGAGAAGGCAGGCGGCCAGCGCGCGGCCGAGGTTGGCGAGGAGGCATTGTTTCATCACACCGCTCCTTACTCTACGCGTGCGGGTAGTCGGCGGGAAGCTCTACAGGGCGTTTCTATGCCACGCCGGGGATAAAGTCAACGCGTACCGTTCGCGCGCGGCGCGGGAGGGTTCGCCCCTTAAGCTCAGACAGGCCCGGCGAGCCTGCGCGCCGCGTCGAGGAGGCGTGCGCGCAGGTCTTCCTCGTCGAGCGTCGTGACGCGGCCGTCGCGGAAGACCTCGCGCCCGGCGACGACCGTGAGCAGCACGTCCCGACCCGAAGAGGAGAAGACGAGCGAGGCCGCGGGGTCGTAAGCGGGCGTCTGGTGCGCCGCGTCGAGCCGCACCGCGACGAGGTCTGCTTCGAGACCTTCCCGCAGCGAGCCCGTCACGCCCTGCACGTTCATCGCGGACGCGCCGCCGTGGGTGGCGAGGCGCAACGCGTCGTTCGCGTCCAGCATCCGGCCGCCCCCGACCGTCTCCGACGCGGCGCGCGAAGCGAGCAGCGCGAAGCGCGACTCCTCCAACAGGTCGCACACGTTGTTGCTGGCGACCGAGTCGCTCCCGAGTCCGACGCTCACGCCCGCCTCAAGCATCGCCGCCAGCGGCGCGCGGCCGTGCCCGAGCTTCGCGTTCGACTTCGGGCAGTGTGCGACGCCCGCGCCGTGCCCCTTCAACAGCCCGATGTCGCCCTCGTCCACGCGCACGCAGTGCGCGAGGAGGGGGCGCGCGTCGAGGACGCCCGTCTGCGCGAGGTGCACGACGGTCGTCGTGCGCGGCGAGTCGAACGTGAAGCCGCGCAGGGCGTAGGCCGCCGCGAAGATGCCGCCGCCTTCGAGCATGAGCGCCTGCTCCGCCTCGGACTCGGCCGCGTGAATCATCAGCGGCAGACGCTCTTCGACCGCGTACCGCGCGAGCATGCGGAGCAGGGGCGGCGAGACCGAGTAGGGCGAGTGGGGCGAGAGGCCCAGCGTGACGAGCGAGGTTTCGCCCGAGCGCAGCTGTTCGCTCTTGGCGCGCGCCTTCGCGAACTGCTCCGCGGCCACGCGCGCGTCGGGGCCGAAAGCCTCCTGATAGACGACGCCGCGCAGGCCGGCGTCGCGCAGCGCCTTCATCGTGGTCACGGCCGAATCGCCCGCGTCGCCCACGCACGTCACGCCCGCGCGCATCGCCTCGACCGCGCCCCAGGCCGCCGAGACGTAGAGGTCTTCGGCCGTCATCCGCTCGTTGCGCGAGACGGTGACCTTGCGCAGCCACGCGAAGAAGTCGCCCTCCTGCGGTTCGAGGAGGCCGCGCATCGCCGTCAGCTCAAGGTGCGTGTGGCAGTTGACGAAGCCCGGCAGCAACGCGGCCTCGCCCAGCTCCAAGACCTCCGCCGAAGGGAACCTCCCCGACACCTCGGCCCGCGCCCCCACGCCCGCGACACGCGTCCCCTCGACGGCGACCGCCCCGTCGCGAATCGGCTCGGAAGTGACCGGCAGCACCCACCGCGCGCAGTATATTTTCGTCATGGCGTTTCCCTGTTGTGCCGGCGCAGGACAAACCACAATAGTCCCGACAGCATGATAACCGTGCCGCCGCCCGCCGCGACGGCGCGCATGCCGAGGCGGTCGGCCGCCGCGCCCGAGACGAGCATCGAGCCGACCATCATCAGCGTCGTCAACGTTTCGTATGAGGCGAAGACGCGGCCGGCCAAGGCGTCCTCGGTGCGGCGCATGAGGAGCGTCTGCTGCGCCGTCCACCAGATGGCGAAGTTCATCTCGCGCGCGACCAGGAGCGCCGCCGCGCCGAAGAGGTTCGGCGTCAGGCTGAAGAGCAGAAGCCCGCAGCCGTCGAGCGTGAGCGAGCGCCCCATGCGCGCCCCCAGACCTTCGACCGCGCCGCTGTTGATTCTGCGCGCGAGCGGCGCGCCGAGCACGCCGCCGAGCCCCATCGCCACGAACAGCACCGAGATGCCGAAGTCGGTCGGCCGCTCCGCCACCGCCCGCACCGACGCGCCCCAGCGCGCGGCGGCCTGCTCGCCCAGACCCGCCCCGAACAGGCTGTAGAGCGCACGCGCCGCGCCGTTCCCCAGCCCCCACCCGCCCGCCACCACGAACACCGCCGCCAGCACCCGGTCGCGCCTCACGTAGCGCAGCCCCTCGGCGAAGTCCGACGCCGCGCGTCTGAGTGCCGAGAAGGCGCCGCCGATTGCGGGCCGCGGGCCGCGGACCGCGGATTGACGAGCCGGAGAGGTCGCCGCACTCATCCTCCCGCCGGCCCCCAGACCGAAATCCGCATTCCGCAATCCCCTGATCCTGCGAATCATCTCGGCCGAGGCGAGGAAGGTCAGCGCGTTGAGGAGGAAGACCGTGTCGCGCCCGAGCGCGGTGGCGACGACGCCGCCGAGCGCGGAGCCGACGGCGATGGTCGCGGCGGTGGTCGAGGCCGAGAGCGAGTTGGCCGCGAGCAGTTCTTCCGTGCCTTCGACCAGGTTCGGAATCGAGGCGCGCTTGGCCGCGTTGAAGAAGGCCGAGACCGAGAAGAGCGACGCGCCGACGACGTAGATGAGCGCGAGCGACGCGAAGCGGTTCGCCAGCAGGAACCCGAGCGCGAGCCCCGCGCGCGCCACGTCGGCCGCGATCATCACGCGGCGGCGGTTGACGCGGTCGACCACGACGCCGGCCACCGGCCCGAAGAGGAAGAGCGGGAGGTGGCGCGCGATGGCGTACGTCGCGACCGCGAGCCCGACGCTCCCCGCGCCCGCCAACTGGATGGCGAGCGCCAGCACCGCGATGTTGTTCAGCCAGTCGCCGACCTCCGAGACGACCTGCCCCGTCCACAGCCTGCGGAAGTCCGCGTTGCCGGACAGCAGCTCACGGTAAGTCATAAGGAGTTTTCGGCCTTAAGTTTTCGGCTTTCAGTCGGCAGCAATCGTTCTTACTGAAGGCCGAAAACTAAAGGCCGAAAACTATCTCCCGCCCTTCTTCTTCCTGTAGCGTTCGAGGATGTTGGTGACGTAGGCGCGGGTCGTGGGGAAGTCGATGCGCGCGACGAACTCTTCGGCGGTGAGCGGGCGGCGCCCCGCGGCGGCGCGGTTCCACTCGGCGGCGCGGGAGGGGCCGGCGTTGTAGGCGGCGACGACGCGCGGCTCGGCGCCGGGCGTGTCGTGGTAGTCCTTCCAGATTTTTTCCAGGTACCAGCAGCCGACCTGTATGTTGCGCTCGGGGTCGGCGAGCGCCCGCTCGGGGTCGCGCCGCATCTGCTCGGCCAGCTCGCGCATGCCGGTCTCGGCCGCCCACTCGCGCCCGACCGTCGGCGTCACCTGCATCAGCCCGACCTCGCCCGCGTCCCCCTTCATCCACGGGCGGAAGTAGGTCTCCTCGTAGATGATGCTCCACACGAGGTCGGGGTCGAGCCGGTAGACGGCGGCCTGCCGCGCGATGAGCGCGTCGAAGCGGTGCACCCAGTACTGGTTGAAGAGGTAGGCGGCGGCGCCGACGACGACGATCAGGATGAGGGCGGCGAGGGCTAATCGTCTGAGGGCGGGCATCAGGTTGGAAGCGTTCGGCGTTCAGCGTTCAGCCGGGCAAAGGCGTGACGGCGCGTGCGTTCAGTTCCTTCTCCGCAGGTGCGCCCAGAGCGAGGCGCGGGTGTGGGCGGGGTCGCGGCCCTCGTAGCGCGAGAGCAGCGCGCGGCGGTCGAGGACGTGCCCCTGGAGCCAGACCTCCGCGGAGAAGCCGGCGCCGACGGCGAGCGCGTCGCCGCGGAGCGCCTTCGTGTTGACGAGCACTTCGAGCTTGAGGCGGCCGAGGTCGAGGTAGACCCAGTAGAGGTCAGTCCCCGAGACGGGGTTCCTGAGCGGCTTGAACGAGATGACGCGGCCCGACAGAGACCAGTCGTTCTCGTGGGCGGCGCGCGAGGGCGCGGCCTCTTCGAGCGGCTGCCAGCGCGTCTCGGCGGGCTCACCCGTGACGCGCGCGCGGTAGGCCAGGCCGCACAGCCCGACGTGCAGCTCCTGCGCGCGGAAGCCCTCGGGGCCGACCTCCGTCAGGTTCTGCAACTCGAAGAGGACTTCGGTCTCGTAGCCGTCGCAGTAGCCGTGGACGATGGCCTCGCCGTCCTCGTCGTACTCGGTCAAGGCCCAGGGGCTCACGCGCTGCGTGTAGCGCGCGCGGAAGCCGGGGCGGCAGTCGGCGTAGAAAATCTCGCCCGTGCCCGACTCGTAGAGCACCGTCCAGACTTCGAGCCCCTCGCCGAGCTTCCAGCAGCGGCCGTGGAGCACGGCGCCGCGGCGGCAGAGCTGCGTCGCCTCGCCCTGGTCGCCCGCGCGCTCCGCGAGGTGGTTGAAGTCCTTCTCGCTCGGCAGGTCAAGCCCGATGGCTTCGAACGTCTCTTCCATAGCTTTAAAAGTCCGGAGCCCGCAGCCCGCAGTCCGCAGTCAGAAGACCCTCCGACGACGACAGCCGTGGTGTCCTGACTTCAGACTCGGGCGTCACCTCGAAGCCCTCTTCTTCGGGGCGGGCTTGGCCTGCCGCTCCCCTTCGCGCGGCGCGCGGCTGCGGAAGCCTCGGATGTTGCGGGCGGGGCCGTGGCGCGGCGCCGCGCCGGAGCGCACCATCTCGGCGAACAGCTCGACGTCGTAGTCGGCCTCGCGCGACATCTCCTCGCGGATGGCGTGCAGCTCTTCGAGGAATCTCGGCTTGCGGTACATATTAACAGAAGTGATAAGTGATGAGTGATAAGTGATGAGAAACACCGCTCCGGCC
>DASVQJ010000414.1:0-24529 GCA_036389235.1 Pyrinomonadaceae bacterium
CGCGCCTTCTCGCGAGAAGGCGCGCCTCTTCTTTGGTGAGTGTGCCCAAGTCTGGGGCAAGGAACTTTAAGAGACTCGCCCGCCCCGTCTAGACCGTCCGGCGGCCCGTCAAGAGATTGATGACGAAGACGACGAGCGCCACGACGAGCAGCAGGTGAATCAGGCCGCCGCCGACGCCGCCGATCAGACCCAACAGCCAGAGCACGAGCAGAATAACCAGAATCGTCCAGAGCATCCTTCAAACCCTCCCTTTCGGTTCAGAAGTTTTTCAAAACAGACCCGACGTCCCTCCCGGTCGGACTCTGACAAGGGCAACGCTCATGCCAACTGCCGGCGCGAGGCCGCCGCGGCCGGACAAACGTTTGAAAGTCCGCGGTTTGTTCGGGCGGCCGCGGGGGAAGCGAGAGCGGCCGCGCGGAAGCGGGCAGCCCGCGCGTGTACTGTTAACCGCCACCCCGACCCCCGCGTGTTTAGTTTCGTATCAGTGCGGTTCATCGGGGCTCGACGGTTTTCCGAATCTCCTTGCCCCCGCCGGAAGGCGGGACTAAGATGTCTGGCCTCACATAAGGGTTCCGGCGCGGGTTCGTTTAAAGGCTCACCCAACGTCTTACATAACGGGCGGGAATTATCTACCTCAGAGAAAAAGGAGACTGCCATGCCCTGCAACGCACAGCCCCTCTCGCCAGAAAAGATGGAGAAGGATTACGCCATCAACCCCCCGAGGCACGCCGAGAAGGCGTACCAGCCCCGGCAGGGTGACCAGTTCCCGACGCTCTCGACCGTGCCCACGACGGCGGGCGCTTCGGGTCAGGTCGTCCTGCTGGTGACGACCATCTACAACAAGCCGCCCTTCGGCGCGGCCGAGGCGCAGGTCATAGACTACGACTTGCTGGTGAGGTACGGCGGCGGCACGTTCCCGTCGCCGGAGGTGGCCCAGAAGATCATCGTCAATTACCCGCAGGTAGTCATCGCCGGCACCTGCGCCGGGACGACTCCGTTCTACGCGCTCGTCCAATGCGAGCCGCACAGCAGGGTCACGGTCAGGGTGCTCACCGGGGGGACTAAGGCGAAGGCGCTCAGCCGCGAGGACTTCAACTCCATGGGCGGCGTGCTGTAAGGCAGTAGACAGTAGACGGTAGTCAGTAGTCAGTAGGGAAGAGGTACAGGCGGCGCGGTTCTCATCATCGTTTGATGAAAGCCGCGCCGCCTGTCTTTCTACCGACTACTGACTACTGTCTACTGACTCCTCACCATATCTGGCAGCGCTTGTCGGCGGGGCGCACCATCGCGTCGCCGGCCTTGCACTGGAACGCCTCGGCGAAGGCGGGCATGTTCGAGAGCGGGCCGTTGACGCGGAAGCGGCCCAGAGGGTGCGGGTCGGTCGCCACGCGCTGGCGCGCGGCCTCCGGCCGGATGTTCTGCGCCCAGACCTGCGCCCACCCGAGGAAGAAGCGCTGCTCGGGCGTGAAGCCCGCGATGGCCTTCGGCCGCGGCTTGCCTTCCAGAGACTTCTTGTAAGCGGCGTAGGCGACGGTCAGCCCGCCCAAATCCGCGACCGACTCGCCGACGACGAGCTTGCCGTTCTGGTTGAGCCCCGGCTCGACCTCGAAGGCGTCGAACTGCCTGACGACGCAGTCGGTGCGCTCGTTGAACTTCTTGAAGTCTTCGGGCGTCCACCACATGACGAGGTTGCCGTCGGCGTCGAACTTCGCGCCCGAGTCGTCGAAGCCGTGCGTCATCTCGTGGCCGATGACGGCGCCGATGCCGCCGTAGTTGAAGGCGTCGTCGGCCCGCTCGCTGAAGAAGGGCGACTGGAGGATGCCCGCGGGGAAGACGATCTCGTTCATCGAGGCGTTGTAGTAGGCGTTGACCGTCGGCGGCGACATGCCCCACTCGGAGCGGTCGATGGGCTTGCCGATCTTGCCGAGGTTGCGCCGGAAGTCGAACTCGCCCACCGAGACCGAGTTGTTGTAGTAGACGCCGCGGCTCACCTGGAGCGGCTCGTAGCTGCGCCACTTGTCCGGGTAGCCGATCTTGCGGACGAAGGCGTCGAGCTTGGCGATGGCGCGCTGGCGCGTCGCGTCGCTCATCCAGGAGAGCGTGGTCAGGTCGTCGCGCAGCGCGGCGACGAGGTTCTTGACCATCTCCTGCGCGCGCGCCTTCGCCCGCGGCGTGAACGTCCGGTCGATGTAGAGCTGCCCCAGCGCCTCGCCCAGCGCGCGGTCGGTCGAGGCCACGCAGCGCTTCCAGCGCGGCAACTGTTCCTGCGTGCCGTTCAGGAACCTGCCGTTGAAGTTGAAGCTCTCCTCGACGAACTTCGACGAGAGCGTGTTCGACGCCGCGTTGACGAGGTGCCAGCGCAGGTAGGTCTTCCAGTCCTCGACCGGCACGTCGGTCAGCATCTTGTCCACGGCCTGGAAGTAGGGCGGGTGGCCGACGTTGATCTTGGCGACCTCGGGCATGCCGATGTTGCGGAAGTAGAGCCCCCAGTCGAAGTGCGGCGTGAGCTCGACGAGCTGCGCCTTCGTCTTCGGGTTGTAGCGCGCCTCGGGGTTGCGCAGTTGCACGCGCGAGGCGGAGTTCTCCGCGAGCCGCGTCTCGACGGCCATCACGGTGCGCGCCGCGGCGCCCGCGCTCTCCGCGTCGTCCCCGAGCAGCTGGAACGTGCGCGCGACGTGCGCGACGTACTCCTCGCGAATCTTCCGCGAGCGCTCGTCGTCCTTCACGTAGTATTCACGGTCGGGCAGGCCCAGGCCCCCCTGCACCGCCTGCGCGATGATGGCGGTCGAGTTCTTGTAGTCCTGCACGGCGCCGAAGCCGAAGAGCGCCGGGATGCGGTGCGCGTGGAAGCGCGCGACCTCCTCCTGCACGCCGCCGACATCCTTGATGGCCGCGATGTGCGCCAGCTCCGGCTCCAGCGGCTTCGCCCCCAGCGCCTCGACCCCCGCCTCGTCCATGCAGGACGAGTAGAAGTCCGCGAGCTTCTGCTCGTTGCTCCCCGGCTTATGACTCTTCCGCCTCGCGAGGTCTTCGAGGATGGCGTGGAGCTGCTCGTTATTCTGCTCCCCCAACTGCTCGAACCGCCCCCAGCGCGAGTACGACGCCGGAATCTGGTTCGCCGCCTTCCACCCCCCGTTCGCGAACTGGTTAAAGTCCTGACACGCCGACGCGCCCCGGTCGATGCTCGCCAGGTCGAACCCCGGCAGCGCCCCCGCCTTCCCCCCGCCGTTCTGACTCCTCACGGGCGAGCCCGTCGCCCCCACAATCACCAACGCCGCCGCGACCACGCACATCACGGCGGCACACCTAAACCCCAGAGACTTCATACACACGGCTCCTCAAAAAATTATGGACTACTGCCCGCGGGGGATAATTGGAATGCTCCGATGATAACAGCGGGTGAGGGATTTCGTAAGCTACGACACGCCGGCCGCAAAAAATAAGGGCGTCACGAGGACGCCCATTCTTGGAAGTTCTGCAAAAACTGTTGCATTCTATGGCGCACGGGGTTAATCTCCCGCCTGTGGGCGACACCTCCGCATTCCGCCGCTCACAGGACACACTACTGCTTAGCCGCCACTAGGCAGCTCGCTCCGGCTGAACTGACACGGGCTTAGAGAATCGACGGCAGAACTGCGAGCAGTTCAAGCGCGATCTGCGTCAGGCTCTCTGACAGGACGGGCGTGTGCATCTCGCCGTTAAGCGTCGGCTCTTGTACGGCGCTCGCCTGCTGTGTTGGTGGCGTCGGCGCGGGTGGGTTAGGTATTTCACCCGCGAGCGCGGGACAGCAAGACGCTAGCATCAACACGGCGACGCCTAGAGTTTTTCGCATCGGTCTTTTCCTCTATGGAGTTTTCGAGCGGATTAACCGTCCATCCCGCGAGGATGCGGCGGTTTTTTTGTGCTTGACATACAAGTGTCAAGCATAAGGAAAGGCTTGCCTCACATGAATTTAACAGATGAGCGGCTAAGGGAACTAGATAACCCCGCCCTGGCTGAGCACGAACGCGCCCTTTTGCGCTGCCGCGTGGCGGCGGACTTTACCCACAGGGGGCAGCACGACGCCGCGCGCGAGGCGTTAGGCGGGCTGTGGCGCGGAGTAGGCGAGCGCCCGAACGTAGAAGGGCTGGACAAAGGTACGGCCGCAGAAGTGCTGTTACAGGTGGGCGCACTGTCGGGCTGGATAGGTGCGAGCCAACAGGTACAGGGCGCGCAAGGAGCAGCGAAAGACCTAATCAGCGAGAGCGCGGGGCTCTTTGAGAAGCTAGGGCAGACCGACCGGGCGGCGCTCGCGCGCAGTGACCTCGCCCTGTGCTATTGGCGCGAGGGGGCGTATGACGAGGCGCGCGTGCTATACGTGCGGGCGTTCGATGAACTGGCGGACACGGAGCAGAGGGCGAAGGTCTTACTCCGACGCCTGACCGTCGAATACTCGGCAAAAAGGTATGGCGACGCCCTGATGCTCCTAACGCGACACTCACACCTCTTTGACGAAGGCGTGAGCCACGTCCTGCGAGGGAGCTTTCATAATCACTTAGCACTGGTACTTCGTCACCTCGGCTCCGTCGAGGGACGCGCCGAATACTTCGACCGCGCTATCATCGAATACACCGCCGCGATTTACCATTACGAACAGGCGCGGCACGAACGCTACCACGCGACGAACGAAAACAACCTCGCGTTCCTTCTCTACAAGCTCGGCCGCTACGCGGACGCGCACGAACATCTGGACAGGGCGCAAGCTATCCTGACGAGGCTGAAAGACCCCGGCATGTTGGCGCAGGTAGACGAGACGCGGGCACGGGTCCTGGTTGCCGAGCGGAGATATAGAGATGCAGACCGCACGCTCGCGGGCGCTCTGAAGACCTTAGAGAAGGGCGACGAATCTGCCTTGCTCGCGGACGCGCTGACCTTACAGGGCGTGATCTGGGCGCGTCTCTGGGTCTATGAAGCTTCTATCAACGTCCTGCGCCGCGCGGCGGAGGTGGCCGAACACGCGGGGGCGCTCATCAACGCGGGGCTGGCCGTGCTTACTCTCATCGAAGAGCACGGGGCGACGAGGCGCCTGCCCCCGGCCGAAGTCCACGACGCTTATAAGAGGGCTAACATGCTACTGAAAGACGCGCAGGACGCCGAAGTCGTAGCCCGCTTGCGGGAGTGCGCCCTTAGAGTCATGCGGCGGCTCGGAAAGACGCCCATACACGAAAAGAACTTTAGCCTGTACGGGGCTGTTCACGAGTTCGAGGCTAAGCTGATCGGGCAGGCGTTAGAGGATTCGGGCGGGAGTGTAACGAAGGCGGCGCGGCTCTTAGGGCTCACCCACCAGACCCTAAACGCCATGCTCGGCGGGAGGCACAAGCGGCTTCAGGAGAAGAGGGTGCCTCCGAAGAAGAGATTGAAAAGTATTATCAAAAAGCCCAAAGCTTAATCTGCTCGATAGCATCGCCGTCAGCTTACTCCGACGGGCAAAACCGCTACTTTGGAATAGGCACACTATAGGCACACAAAAAAGAAAGGGCATCCGATTTGGATGCCCTTTCTTTTTGACTGCATTGATGAGCCGGACTGGGCTCGAACCAGTGACCCGCTGATTAAGAGTCAGCTGCTCTACCAACTGAGCTACCGGCCCGTGTGCGGGAACAAAATTACACGGGGCGCGGAGGCGATGTCAAACGGCCGACGGCCGGGTCAACGTTCCAGGCGCGCCGCGGGAATCTGCTTGTCCACGACGGGGCGCGCGGGCGCGTTCGCCAGCTCGGAGGCGAGGACGAAGACGGTGCGCGTGATGTTCTCCATCTTCTTGTAATCGATCTTGTCGGGGCTGTCCGTGGGCCTGTGGTAGTCCTCGTGGACGCCGTCGAAGTAGAAGATGATCGGCACGCCGTGCTTGGCGTAGTTGAAGTGGTCGCTGCGGTAGAAGAGACGTTCGGGGTCGTTCGGCTCGTCGTAGTGGAAGTTGTACTTGAGGTTCAGGTACTGGCGGTTGACGGCCTCGTTCAGCTCGGCGAGCTGCGTGCTCATCGTGCGCGAGCCGATGACGTAAATCTCGTCCGGGCCGGAGAGCATCCTGTTCGCGGGGTTCGTGTCGCCCTCCTTCTTGCTCCGCCCGATCATGTCGATGTTGAGCTGCGCGACGACCTGCCCGAGCGGCACCGTCGGGTAGCGCGTGAAGTACTCCGAGCCCCACAGCCCCTTCTCCTCGCCCGTGTGCCAGACGAAGAGGATGGAGCGTTTCGGGCGCCGCCCCTTCGAGAACGCCTCGGCCATGGCGAGCAGGCCCGTCGTGCCCGAGCCGTCGTCGTCCGCGCCGTTGCAGATGGAGTCTTCGCCGACGGGGCGGCAGCCGGAGGCGCCGCTCGCGCCCACGTGGTCGTAGTGCGCGCCGAGCGCGACGTACTCCTTCCTGAGCTTCGAGTCCTTGCCCTCCAACACGCCGACGACGTTCTGCGTGCTCGCGTCCGTCACCGAGAGCTTGACGGACAGGCGCAGGCGCTTGTCCGCCTTGAGCGCGAAAGCTACGGGCTGCTCGCCGGCGGCGGGCGCCTGCGCGAACTTGAGCACGGCCGCCCCGTCCGTCTGCTCGCCCGCGAAGAGCGCTTCGAGCATCGCGCGCGACGGGATGATCGAGACCAGCCCCGCCGCGGGCGCCGCCGGCTGCGTCTCCTCCTCCTCGTCTTCCGGCGCGACGCCTTCGAGGCGCGGGACGGCGTAGGTGGGCTGCGCTATCCGGAACGCGGCGAAGCGCCAGCGCCGGTCGAAGTTGCGCGGGACGAGGACGAGTGCGCGCGCGCCGTTCTTCTGCGCGTAGCTGACGGGGCTCTCCCAGTCGCCCGCGCGCAGGCCGGGGATTGCGACGCCCGGCGGCGGCGCGACCCCGTCGCCCGAGACGACGACGATGCGGTCGCGCACGTCGATGCCTTCGTACGGGTTGATGTTCTTCGACCTGATGACCCAGCCGTAGCCCGCGTAGACGACCGGAGCCTCGGCCTCGCCGCTCGCGCGGCCGGCGGGAAAGAAGTCCACGCCGATGCGGAATGAGCGCTCGCCGAGCTGCGCCGTCGAGTGCTCGCGGTCGACCTCCGTCCTGGTGAGCGCGATGCGCTGGAAGTAGGAGCCCTTGTCGCCGGCCGGCTTGACCTTGAGCTTCTTGAGCCGGTCGGCGATGAACTGCGCGGTCTTGTCGAGCCCGGGCGAGGGCGTGTCGCGCCCGGCGTACTCGTCCGAGGCGATGGTGTAGAGAATCTCCTTCATCCCTTCGGCCGTGATGCGCTCGGCGGCGGCGCGCTCGGCCGCGAAGTAGGCTGAAGGCGCCCCCGCCCCCGCCGCCGCGACCCGCGCGCCCTGCGCCTGCTGCGCACGCGGAACGGGCACCGACACGAACAGGATGGTCAGCACGAGGCCGGCCGTAGTCAATCTACGCATGTCCCCTCCAAACGATTACGTCTGCTGCGATGGATGCAGGTTGTCTTCGATGATAAACCGGCGGCGTGACGTTCGCCAGTCGCTAAAGGCGTAAAGGGAAGGGAGGAGTTGGGATGCGCCTGGCAAGGATCGAACTTGCGACCTCCTGTTCCGGAGACAGGCGCTCTATCCACTGAGCTACAGGCGCGCGGGAGGCATTCTCGCATAGAAAGCGGCGGGGAGCAAAACGGGGGACATGAAGGGGTGAGCCAAAGGTGACGGGTTCGACAAGCGTGCCGCCGGCTTTGTACGATGCGGGACTTTAAACCGCGGGTGAAGTGATTACAATGAGGGGCGCAAACCCCAACGAATCTTGCCCCCGACCCCGACCGCTCTCCCCCTGAATTGAGGCCGCCGTGCGCGCGGGCGCAGGGCGGCGGCTGGACGTAAGGAGGGAATGAAAGTGGAGAGAAGAGACGCCAACGTTTTGCTTTCGGTACTGGTGCTCGGCCTGGCCTTAGCCTTCGCCCTGGCACCGAGGACTGAAGGCGTGCAGAGCCAGCGCGGCGAGTGTCAGCAGACCTGCACGCGCAGGTACCAGGACTGCCGTAGCGGGGCGAACGCCAACCAGGAAGCCTGCAAACAAGCTTTCGACGCCTGCCGAGCCGCCTGCCGTGACGGAGGCGGCAACCAGAACGGCAACACGAACACCAACGGCAACACGAACACGAACACGAACACCAACACGAACACCAACACCAACACCAACGGCAACCTCAACACGAATGCCAACGGGAACATGAACGCCAATGGGAATACCAATACCAACGGCAACATGAACACGAACGGCAACACGAACACGAACACGAACACGAACGGGAACATGAACGCCAACGGGAATACGAACGGCAACATGAACTCCAACGGCAACACCAACGGCAACACCAACATCAACACCAACGGGAACACGAACTCGAACGGCAACACGCCCGGCCGTGGGCGCGGCCGGTTGCCCGGCACGCCCCGCGGGCCAGTCAACCGCAACCTGAACTTCTAGCCGAGAGGCTTTCGACGCAGGTGCGTGGGGACATGGAGACGAGGCTCGAAGACTTATCGCCTTCGAGCCTCGTCTCCATGTCCCCACGCACCTGCGTCTGAATCTCACACGCGTTAGACGCGGCCCAAACTCAACCGAACCTTTTCACTACGGCTCGCCTTTGCCCGCGCCGCGCGCGCTCGGCTACAATGCGGCGAACGTAAGGCCAGCCGGTCTCTCCAGCGTCGTGAATTAGCCCGAAGTCCGAATCAACCCCCTTTTGAGGTGAAACTGTGTCCAGAAGATTCCAAGCGCTCCTCCTGACCCTGTCCTTCGTGCTCTCGTCGTTCGCGCCCGTCCTGGCGCAGGGCCAGCAGGACAAGGACAAGCAACTGCAAGACGCGCAGAAGAAGATCGAGCAGTTGCAGGAGGCCGTGAAGAAGCCCGAGCCGTGGGACGTGGAGGGCGACCACGGCCCGACGACCGCCGTCGAGTTCGACACGGACGAGGGCACCTGGATGAGCTGCGACGTGTCGCCCGACGGGCGCACCGTCGTCTTCGACCTGCTCGGCGACATCTACCGGATGCCGCTCACGGGCGGCAAGGCGGAACTGCTCCTCGGCGGCGCCTCCTGGGAATGGCAGCCGCGCTTCTCGCCCGACGGGAGGTGGATCGCCTACACCTCCGACCGCGACGGCGGCGACAACATCTGGGTGATGGACGCCGACGGCAAGAACCGGCGGCAGGTGACGAAGGAGACGCAGCGCCTCCTGAACACGCCCGACTGGACGCCCGACGGCCAGTACATTCTGACGCGCAAGCACTTCGTGGACACGCGCTCGCTCGGCGCGGGCGAAATCTGGATGTACCACGTCAACGGCGGCGGCAAGGGCGTGCAGTTGACCGAGCGCCCGAACTGGACGGCCAACATCGGCGAGCCGGCCGCAGACCCGAAGGGGCGCTTCGTCTACTTCGTCGCCAGCACGGCCTTCGACTACAACAAGAACGTCTACGACAGCATCTACTGGATCGACCGCTACGACACGCAGAAGGGCCGCCGCTCGACCTTCGTCCGCGGCGCGGGCGGCGCCGTCCGCCCGGCCGTCTCGCCCGACGGCAAGTACCTCTCCTTCATCCGCCGCGTCGGCCTGAAGACCGTCCTCTTCCTGCGCGAGATCGACACCGGCCGCGAGTGGGCCGTCTACGACGGCCTGACGCACGACCAGCAGGAGACCTGGGCCGTCTACGGCACGTACCCCGGCTACGGCTGGACGCCCGACGGCAAGTCGGTCGTCATCACGGCGGGCGGCAAGTTCGTGAGCGTTGACGTGGCCTCGAAGCGGGCGACGCCGATCCCTTTCAGCGCGCACGTCTCGCAGAAGGTGACGGAGGCCGTCCGCTCCCCCGTCAAGGTCGCGCCCGAGCGCGAGCGCGCGCGCCTGCTGCGCTGGGCGCAGCGCGGGGCGAACCGCGTCGTCTACAGCGCCCTCGGCAAAATCTACGTGAAGGAGGGGGACGCCGCGCCGCGCCGGCTCTTCAACACGAGCTACCTTGAGTACGCGCCCTCCTTAAGTGCCGACGGGACGCAGTTGACGTTCGTGACGTGGAGCGACGCGGAGAAGGGCGCCGTGTGGACGGCCAACGCCGACGGCACGAACGCGCGCAAGCTGACGACGGCCGGCGACCAGTACGCCAACCCCGTCTTCTCCCCCGACGGGACGAAGGTCGCCTACCTGAAGGGGCGCGGCAGCGTCTACCACGAGGAGGATTTGGCGAGCGAGTCCACGTTCGAGATTCACTACTGGGGCGCGGGCGCGCACCACTACGTGATGGACTTGCAGAGCCGCGGCACGAACGCGCGCATGCCCGTCCTGAGCTTCGACCGAGCGGGCGAGCGCATCTACTTCATGGAGGCCGGCGGCGGCCCCGGCGGCGGGCCGACCGAGCCCGCCAAGTTCATCACGTACCTTTCGAGCGTCAAGCTCGACGGCGACGACGCGCGCCGCCACATCGAGGGCGTCTACGTCACGGAGATCGTGCCCTCGCCCGACGGCAACTGGGTCTTCTTCAAGGAGCAGCACAAGCTCTACGTCGCGCCGCTGCCGAAGGTCGGCAAGACCGTCCGGCTCAGCTCGACGGAGACCGGCGTGCCCGTCCGCCCCGTCTCCGCGGCCTCGGGCGACTGGCTCGCGTGGTCTGCGGACAGCAGGACGGTCGGGTGGACGCTCGGCGAGAATTTTTACGAGCAGTCGCTCGACAACGTCCTCCGCTCGCTCGCCAGGGACGAGAAGGCGCCCGCGCCGCGGAAGACCGTCATCGGCTTCGACTTCGAGACCGCGCGGCCGCGCGGCACGGTCGCGCTCACCAACGCGCGCGTCGTCACCATGCGCGGCGACGAGGTCATCGAGAAGGGAACCGTGCTCGTCGAGGACAACCGCATCAAGGCCGTCGGCGCGCGCGTCAACATCCCCGCGGACGCGAAGCGCATCGACGTGGCCGGCAAGACGATCATCCCCGGCCTCATCGACGTGCACGCGCACATGTCTTACGACACGCTCGACATCATCCCCGAGAAGCAGTGGCCCTACTGGGCCAACCTCGCCTACGGCGTCACGACGACGCACGACCCGTCGGCCGCCACGCAGACCGTCTTCGCGCAGTCCGAGATGGTCAAGTCGGGCGCCATGGTGGGGCCGCGCATCTTCTCGACCGGCTTCGTCCTCTACGGCGCGGAGAACCCCGAGAAGGCCGCCATCGACTCCTACGAAGACGCGCGCGCGCACCTCGAACGCCTGAAGGCCGTCGGCGCCTTCTCGGTCAAGAGCTACAACCAGCTCCGCCGCGACAACCGCCAGCGCATCATCAGGGCAGCGCGCGACCTCGGGATGATGGTCGTCCCGGAGGGCGGCTCGACCTGGGCCTACAACATGTCGATGATCCTCGACGGCCACACAGGGATAGAGCACGCCATCCCCGTCGCCCCGCTCTACAAAGACGCGCTCACCCTGTTTGCGAAGAGCCGGACGCAGTACACGCCGACCCTCATCGTCGGCTACGGCGGCATCTGGGGCGAGAACTACTGGTATCAGCAGTCGAACGTCTACGAGAACCGGAAGCTCCTGCGCTTCACGCCGCGCACGCACGTCGAGCCGCGCGCGCGGCGCAGGATGTACGTCTCGGGCGATGACTTCTACCACTTCGAGCTGGCGAAGACGGTGAGGGACGTGGTGCGCGCGGGCGGCAAGGCGCAGCTCGGCGCGCACGGGCAGTTGCAGGGGCTGGGCGCGCACTGGGAACTCTGGATGTTGCAGCAGGGGGGGCTGACGACGTTGGAGGCCCTGCGCTGCGCGACCCTCTACGGCGCGCAGTACCTCGGGCTCGACCGCGACCTCGGCTCCGTCGAGCCGGGCAAGCTCGCCGACCTCGTCGTCCTCGACAAGAACCCCCTGGACGACATACGCAACTCCGAGTCGATCCGCTACGTCATGGCGAACGGCGTGCTCTACTCCGCGGACAACATGGACGAGGTCTACCCGGAGCAGAAGCCCCGCCCGCCCTTCTTCTGGGAGCGCCGCGGCGAAGGCAACCTCGCGGGGACGGAGCCGTGAGACAGGGTGTTGGGTTCTGGGTTCCGGGTGTCGGGTAAAAGCCGATTCTTCCCCAACACCCGGAACCCAACACCCAACACCCCCTTACCTACTCGTCTCCCTGTCGCCGTACGCGCCGCCGATCTGGCCTGTGCCCTGGCCGGCGACGTTGGGCTCGGTCGTTCCCTCGCCCTCGTAGTTTTCGCCGGTGCGCGGCTTGCCCTCGCCCGCGTTGTCGGAGTTCGAGCCCTCGCCCGTGGATTCGTTCTTGGGGAAGCTCTCGCCGCCCTCGCGCTGTTCTGCCATCGTGCTCCTCTCCCGTCTGTTGAAGGTTAGGTCGTACGGGTTGCGTGCGCCGCCGACGCCCCGCGGGGTAGGCGGGGCAAAGGCCGTGCCCCCGCCCTCGGTCGGGAACTTCGGGCGGGGCGCGGCGTGTAAGTGGGCACGATGCGAGAGGGCTTTTTAGAGAGTCGCGCGTGCGGCGCGTGCGGGGCGTTCGTGTCAATCGCGCGGGAGGACGGGGCCGTGTTCGTCGAGCGGCGCGGCGGGAGGCTCCTCCGCGATTCGTTAAGGGCGCTGTTGTCGGGCGTGCCGCGCGAGCGTTCGGGGCTCGCGCACGCGGCGGGTTACGCGGGCGTGCTCTCGCTGTTCCGTTACTCCTTCGTGCCGCTCATGCTGTCCGGGTGGTGGCCGGTGTGGGCTCTGGGGACGGGGCTCGTCCTGGCCTTCAGCCTGCTGGCGCCGCTGGCCCTGGTGCTGAGCTTCGCCGCGGCCGTCTCGCTCGACGGCTCGCCGCGGAAGTCGGGCCGGCTGCCGGCGCTCGTCGGCCTGACGTGCGGGTGGTACGGGAGTTACACGCTCGTCTTCCTGCTCGACGAAATCTGGCGGTGGCTCGCCTCCCCGAGTTAGAAGAACCCGGCGACGACGCGGTAGATGTAGAACGAGACGGCGGACATGAGCGCCGCGAGCGGGATCGTCAGAATCCACGCCCAGACGATGCGGCCGGCCACGCCCCACTTGACGGCCGAGAGGCGTCGCGTCGCGCCGACGCCGACGATGGCGCCCGTGATGGTGTGCGTCGTCGAGACGGGGATGCCGCCGAAGGTGACGCCGATGATGGCCGCGGCCGCGGCCGTCTCGGCGCTGAAGCCGCCGACGGGCTTGAGCTTCGTGATGCGCGAGCCCATCGTCTTCACGATGCGCCAGCCGCCCGAGAGAGTCCCCAGGCCAATCGCCGCGTGGCAGATGAGCACGACCCAGAGCGGGATGTCGCTCGACGCGTCCCGGTCGAGGTTCGAGGCAACGAGCACGCCGGCGATAATGCCCATCGTCTTCTGCGCGTCGTTGCCGCCGTGGCCGAGGCTGAAGAGCGCGGCCGAGACGAGCTGCCCCTTGCGGAAGAACCTGTCCACGCGGAACGGCGACCAGCTCCGGAAAATCCACATCGTCGCCACCATGATGAGGAAGCCCAGCAGCGCCCCGATGAGCGGCGAGAGCACGATGAAGATGACCGTCTTCGTCCACCCCGCGGGGAGGATGACGCCGAACCCGCTGGCGGCGATGGCCGCGCCCGCGTAGCCGCCCACGAGCGCGTGCGAGGAGCTGGACGGGATGCCGTAGTACCAGGTGATGAGGTTCCAGAGGATGGCGCCGATCAGCCCGCACAGCAGCACCCACAACTGCCAGTCGTCCGGGATCGCCTTGATGTCCACCATGTCCTTGCCGATGGTCTTCGCCACGGCCTCGCCGAGGACGAGGAAGGCGACGAAGTTGAAGAAGGCCGCCCACACGACCGCCGCGCCGGGCGAGAGCACGCGCGTCGAGACGACCGTCGCAATCGAGTTGGCCGCGTCGTGGAACCCGTTGATGTAGTCGAACACCAGCGCGATCAGGATGATGACGACGACGAAGGTGATGGTGGCAGTCATAGCTGTAGGCGTGATGAGTGACGAGTGATAAGAAAGAGCGGCTGCCTTTCCTTATCACTCGTCACGCATCACTCATCACTTCCCTTATGCGTGCTTGATGATGACGGTCTCGATGATGTTGGCGGCCTGCTCGCAGCGGTCGACGGCGGCTTCGAGCTTGTCGTAGATGTCCTTCCAGCGGATGACGCGGATGGGGTCGGGCGTGCCCTGGAAGAGGTCGCCGATGGCCTCGTGGTAGAGGTCGTCGCCCTCGTTCTCCAGGCGGTGTATCTCGACGAGGCGGGGGGCGATGCCGGCCGGGCGTTCGAGCGTCGAGACGACCTCGTGGAGCTGGACGGCCATGCGCTGGATGACGTCGCCGAACTGGCGCGCGAAGTCGGTCGTCTCGCGCACGTTGTACATGACGACGGCGCGGGCCGCGTCGTCGATGAGGTCGACGATGTCGTCGAGCGCGCCCGAGAGCATGTAGATGTCCTCGCGGTCGAACGGGGTGATGAAGGAGGAGTTGAGCTTCTTCGAGATCGAGTGCGTCAGCTCGTCGCACTGGTGCTCGATGGCCTTGATGCTTTCGAGGTGGGCCTGGAACTCGCTCTGCTTGCCGGCCAGCATCTCGGCGAGCTTGCTGGCCGCGTCATAGATGTGCGAGGTCATCTGGCGGAAGAGGCCGAAATACTGCTCCTCCTTCGGAATCAGGCTGAAACGTGCCATGAACAGATTTCTCCCTGCCCGACTGGTCTCACTGTTTTGGAACGAGAGCCGAAATATAGACCAACGCCGCCGCGTTGTCTATCTCGGGGCATGAGCCGCTTGCGGACGGGGGCCGAACGTCGGGGCCGGGCGGTCGGTTGTCGTACCCGACGGGTTCGTCGTATCCTCGACGCCTTGAGCCGATGAGTAAGACTCACCACGAACGGGTCGTAGAGATCATGCGCATGGAGGCCGACGCCGTCGCCTGCACGGCCGCGCGGCTTGAGCCCGCGGAGGTCGAGCGCGCCGTCGCCCTCCTCGCCGCGTGCCGCGGCAAGGTCGTCACGGTCGGCGTCGGCAAGTCCGGCCACATCGCGCAGAAGGCCGCGGCCACGCTGACGAGCACGGGCACGGCGGCCGTCTTCCTGCACCCCTCGGACGCGCTGCACGGCGGCATGGGTCTGGTGACGGAGGGCGACGTCTGCCTCTTCGTCAGCAACAGCGGCGAGACGGCCGAGCTGCTTGAGCTGCTGCCGTACCTGCAACACCGGCGCGCGGCCGTCCTCGCCGTCGTCGGCAACACCGCGAGCGCGCTCGCGCGGCGCGCGGACGTGGTGCTCGACGCGTCGGTCGAGCAGGAGGCGTGCCCCCTGAACCTCGCGCCGACGACCAGCACGACGGTCGCGCTCGCCGTCTGCGACGCGCTGGCGATGACGCTCATGTCCGTGAAGGAGTTGACGCCCGAAGACTTCGCGCTCAACCACCCGGGCGGGCGCCTGGGCAAGCGCCTGACGGTCAAGGTCTCCGACCTGATGCGCGGCGGCGAGGAGAACCCGACGGTCGAAGTCGGGGCGACGCTGCTCGAAGTGGTGCAGGCCATCGGCCGCGGCGGGCTCGGGGCCGTCAACGTGCTCGACGGCGGCGGGCGGCTCGCGGGGATCGTGACCGACGGCGACGTGCGCCGGGCCTTGCAGCGCGTGCGGCTCGAAGACCTCGCGGGGCTGACGGCCGGGGGCTTCATGACGCGCGAGCCGGTCGTCGTCGCCCCCGACCTGCTCGCGCACGCGGCGCTGCAGCTGATGGAGAACCGGCCCTCCCAGATCGCCGTCCTCCCCGTCGTCGACGCGGGCGGCCGCTGCGTCGGCCTCCTGCGCCTCCACGACATCGTCCGCAGCGGACTCTGAGGCGAGTAGGCAGCAGGTAGTGGAAGGCCGCTTGAGAAGCCCCGGAGGGGCGGGATGTTCATAGCCCTTGCAGTGTAATTGAATCCGAGCCCCGTCAGGGGCGACATGTACCTGCCGCTCCTCCGGAGCTTGAAAGATTTATTCGCATCGGGTGCTATAAACATGCCGCCCCTCCGGGGCTCACTGCCTACTGCCACCCGCCTATTGCCTGTTATTCAAATGATGAAAGCTTTCTGCCTCCTGTTGATTTCGGCTTTGACGTTCTCGTCGCCGGTCGTCGCGCGCGCGCAGCGCGTGAGCCCGGCGGGCGAGGTGGTCGTCGTGTTGAGCGAGGAGTTCCTGAACTCTCTGCTCGTGGCGGTGGCGTCGCGGCCGGAGCCGCCGAGCTTCCCGCTGTCGAAGGGCGGCGAGGGGAAGAAGTGCGAGAGCCGCGTGCAGCTTTTGCCGGAGGCGCAGGGGACGCGGACGGGCGTGCGCTTCGCGGACGGCCGCATCACCGCGCCGGTCGCCTTCCGCGGCTCTTACGAGGCGCCGCTGGTCGGCTGCCTGAAGTTCGAGGGCTGGGCCGACACGGCCTTCCAGCTTGAGTTCAACCGCGAGCGCCAGTCGCTCGGCGCGCGCGTGACCGTCCGCGACCTGAAGCTGAAGAACGTCCCCGCGTCTCTGCTCGGCGGCGGCCTGGCGGGGATGGTGCAGGACGCCATCGACGAGCGCGTCAACCCGGTAGAAATCCTCCGCGCCGAACAGCTCGGCGCGCGCATCCCCGTCACGCGCAACGACGAGCTGCGCCTGAGAGCCGCGGACGTGCGCCACGAAGTCGTCGGCCGCGAGCTGCGCCTCCGCATCGCCTACGAGATCGTCCGGCCCGACTGACCCACACACTTCCGTCTGACAGGCAGGAACCCTCCGCCGCGCGCGGTGTCTATGGAGACGCGCGCGCACGCGGTCTTGAGCGACGGGTTTGATGAGCCCGCCGCGAACGCCATAAGTCTGTCAGGAGAAGGTCATGATTCAAAGACTCACGCCGCGGCGCGCGGCGTCCAAGGCGGCGCTCGCTTCGTTTCTGTTAACCCTGTGTGCCCTCGTCTGCGCGCCGCGCGCCGCCGCGCAGGACGCGTCGCAACGTGTGACGCCCGGCGCGCTGGGCGCGTTCGGCGCGAACGGCGCCGCGCGCGGCCTCTGCCCGCTCAAGCATACGGACGTGCGCGCCAGCGTCGCGGGCTTCCTCGCGCGCGTGACGGTGACGCAGGAGTTCGAGAACCCGTTCAAGGAGAAGATCGAGGCCGTCTACACCTTCCCGCTGCCGCAGGCCGCGGCCGTGGACGACATGACGATGCGCGTGGGCGAGCGCACGGTCAGGGGCAAGATCATGCGGCGCGAGGAGGCGAGCGAGGTCTACCGCGCCGCGCGCGACGCCGGTCAGGTGGCGGGCCTGCTCGACCAGGAGCGCCCGAACGTCTTCACGCAGTCGGTCGCCAACGTCATGCCCGGCGAGCGCGTGACGGTCGTCATCAGCTACGTCGAGACGTTGAAGTACGAGGCGGGCACGTACGAGTTCGTCTTCCCGATGGTCGTCGGCCCGCGCTACATACCGGGCGCGGCCACGGGGCGCAGGCCGCCGCGCGGGCGCCTGCCGAACACCGACCGCGTCCCGGACGCCTCGCGCATCACGCCGCCCGTCGTCGGGCCGGGCAGGCGCGCGGGCCACGACGTCTCCGTCGAGGTCTCCCTCGACGCGGGCGTCCCCGTCGAGGGGCTCAAGTCGCCTTCGCATGAGATTGACGTCGAACGGCCTTCGCCCGCGCGCGCGCGCGTGCGGCTGAAGAGTCTCGCCGCCATCCCGAACAAGGATTTCGTCCTGCGCTACGACGTGGCCGGCCGGCAGATTCGGGACGCGGTGCTGACGCACCGGGACTCGCGCGGCGGCTACTTCACCTTGATACTTCAGCCGCCCGACCGGGTGACGGCGGAGGACGTGACGCCGAAGGAGCTGGTCTTCGTCCTCGACACGTCGGGCTCGATGGAGGGCTTCCCCATCGAGAAGGCGAAGGAGACAATGAGGCTCGCGCTCGACAACCTCTACCCGCAGGACACCTTCAACCTCATCACCTTCGCCGGAGACACGCACGTCCTCTTCGAAGAGCCCGTGCCCGCGACGCGCGAGAATCTGCTGAAGGCGAAACGGTTCCTTCGGTCGCGCAACGGTGACGGCGGCACAGAGATGATGGAGGCCATCAAGGCCGCGCTCGAACCCTCGGACGCGCAGGGGCACGTCCGCGTCGTCTGCTTCATGACCGACGGCGAGGTCGGCAACGACTTCGAGATCATCTCCGAGGTGCAGAAGCACCCGAACGCGCGCGTCTTCTCGTTCGGGGTCGGCGAATCCGTCAACCGCTTCCTGCTCGACAAGATGGCCGACCACGGCCGCGGCGCGGTCGAGTACGTCTCGCTCGGGGACGACGGCTCGGCCGCGGCGCGCCGCTTCCACGAGCGCGTGCGCAGCCCTTTGCTCACAGACATCCAGCTCGACTGGGGCGGCCTACAGGTCGCGGACGTCTACCCGCGCCGCATCCCGGACCTCTTCGGCTCAGGCCCGGTCGTCGTGAGCGGGCGCTACACGGCCGGCGGGCGCGGCGTGGTGCGCCTGCGCGGGACGATGTCGGGGCAGGCGTTCGAGCGCGAGATCGCCGTCGAGCTGCCGGAGTCGAAGGCCGAGAACGACGTGCTCGCCACGCTGTGGGCTCGCCGCCGGGTGGAAGACCTGATGGGCGAGGACTACGAGGGCGCGCAGTCGGGCGAGATGCGCGAAGACCTGCGCGAGGCGGTCACGGGCCTCGGCCTCGAATACAGGCTGCTCACGCAGTTCACCTCCTTCGTGGCCGTCGAGGAGACGACCGTCACCGACGGCGGCAAGCCGCGCCGCATCGACGTTCCCGTCGAGACGCCCGAAGGCACGAGCCCGCAGAATGTCATCGGCGACGGAGACCCCAACGCCTCCGGCGCACCGGTCACGAGGGCGGAAAGTGTGGTAACAGTTGCGGGCGGCGTCGGAGCCGGCGGTGCTGGCAGCGGCGCGGCGCCGCTCGCAATGGCAGGTGACGAGCCCCCGCCCCCGCCGCCGCCAGCCTCGAAGCCGGTGCCGGTGCCGAAGACGGTCGTGTCGGGCGGCCTGCTGAACGGCAAGGCCGTCTCGAAGCCGCTGCCCGCCTACCCGCCCGTCGCCAAGGCCGCGAGCGCCCAGGGCACGGTCGCGGTGCAGGTCGTCGTGGACGAGTCGGGCCGCGTCGTCTCGGCGCAGGCCGTCTCGGGACACCCGCTCTTGCAGCAGGCGGCGGTCGCGGCGGCGCGGCAGGCGAAGTTCTCGCCGACGATGCTCTCTGGAAAACCGGTGAGGGTCTCGGGCGTCATCACGTACAACTTCGCGTCGGGCGGGGCCGCGGGCGGCGCCACGTCGGCAGGTGAGCTGGAGTCCGTCACGGCCGTGTCGCCCGAAGCGGAAGAGCAGAGGTGGCAGCAGTTCCTCGCCAGGCTGCACCCGCTCGTCGCCTCGGTCGTCGGGAGGTTGCGTGAAGGGAAGGAGACCCCGGGCGAGGCGGAGGCGAAGTTCGTCCGCGAAGGCAAGGCCGAGCTGCGCATACGCCTCACTGAGAATTCGCCCGCCGTGCTGGCGCAGCTCAAAGAGCTGGGCTTCGAGCTGATACTCGACGCGCCCTCGGCGGGCCTCGTCGTCGGCCGCATGCCAATCGAAAAAATCTCGGCGCTCGCCGACGTGCAAGCCGTGCGCTACGTCGCGCCGGAGGAGAGTCAAAAGTAGAAAGGCAAAAGTGGTCGGATGAGTAGAGCGCGGCTCTCATCAACGTTTGATGAGAGCCGCGCTCTACTCATCTCTTAACTTTTGGCCTGCCTACTTCGCCGCGGCGAGGCCGGCCGTGACGGGCATGTCCACGATCTCCCAGGCCGACTCGTCGCGCAGGAGCTTCGACATGAGCGCGGCGTGGAGGAGGTGGCCGCTGCGCTCCGCACGGACTAAGCCGAGCAGAGGCATGCCGAGCAGCGCGAGGTCTCCGACGATGTCGAGGATTTTGTGGCGGACGAACTCGTCCGGGCGCCGCAGCGGCGTCTCGTTGAGCATCCCGTCGGGCGTGAGCACGATGGCGTTCTCCAGCGAGCCGCCGCGGATGAGGTTCGCGCGCCGCAGCGCCTCGATCTCCTCCGTGAAGCCGAAGGTGCGCGCCGGCGAAATCTCGCGCAGGAACGCCTCGGGGTCGAGCGCGTCGAACGTCATCCGCTGCACGCCGACGAGCGGGTGCGCGAAGTCGATCATGCACTCGATCTCCCACCCTTCGAGCGGCTCGACCGACACCCGCCTCGGCCCCTGCTCGACCTCGACCCTGTGACGCACGCGCAAGGCCCTGCGCGCCGCCGGCTGCCCGACCACCCCCGCGCGCAGAATCATCGCCGCGAAGACGTCCGAAGAACCGTCCATGATCGGCAGCTCAAGGTTATCGACCTCGATGTAGGCGTTGTCCACCCCGAGCCCGCGCAGCGCGGACAAAAGATGCTCGACCGTGGAGAGCATGACGCCGGTGCGCATCAGCGTCGTGGCGTAGGAGCAGTGTGCGATGCACTCGACCGAGGCGGGTATCTCGAAGTCGTCGAGGTCGGTGCGGACGAAGACGTGGCCCGTGTCGGGCGGCGCGGGGCGCAGGCGCAAACGCACGGGCGCGGCCGTGTGCAGCCCGAGCCCGCTCGTCTCGACGGGCGCGGCGATGGTCGTCTGTTTAATCAAGGCGGGGCACTAGACCTTTCGTCTACCGAGCGCGCTCGGCGCTCTCTTTATGAAGGAGCGCGAAATATAAGTGCAACGCCCGTGCCCCCGCGTCGCACGCGAAAACCTCACACTTTCGACCGGCCCGGCCCCGCCCTGTGGCACGCGGGCGACAAACCGCGCCGCCCCGTGTGGCTCAACTGCCACACACGCGCAACAAAATTCTTGCCCGCGCCGGACGGCGGGAGGATAATAACCCGCATCGGCTCAGAGCTGAACCAACATGAGCACACAGACCACGGACTATCTCGACATCATCGAGCGCTTACCCGCCGGCGCGAAGCTCGAACTCCCCGACATAGCTTGGGAAGAGTACGAGCAACTTCTGTCTCGGATGGAGGACTTTCCCGGCCACCGCCTGAGCTACAACCGCGGGAGGCTAGTCATCGTGGGGCCGTCAGCCGAGCATGAGGATTACAAGGATTTCATCTACAGTCTGGTTCGTCTAATCTCTTTGGAGACCGACGTAGCCCTTGAGACAAGAGGCACCACGACCTTCAAGAGCAAAAAACTGCTGAAGGGCGCTGAGCCGGACACGTGCTTCTATGTTCAGAGTGCGCCGCAGATCATCGGAAAGCGCCGCATAAATCTCGACACGGATCCGCCGCCAGACGTCGTTGTCGAAATCGACCTCAGCAGCGGCTCGCTATACAAGTTTCCCATTTATGCCGCGCTCCGCGTGCCGGAAATCTGGCGTTACGACGGCCACGCCACACGCTTCTACAAACTCGCGGGAGAAAACTACGAGGTGATACAGCACAGTCTCGCCTTCCCGCTCCTCACGGCTGAAGACCTCGCGCGATACGTGGAGCTAAGCAAAGTCAAAGGGCAGTCTGTCGCGTTGAGGGCTTTCCGCCAGACGTTACGCCCGCGGGCCACTTCCTGAAGGCGCGCACGCCCCGAAGCTTGTCACCCGCCGCCGTGATTCCTTATCATCGGGGCAAATGCCGTCGAAAAAATCTAAGCCGAAAGAGCCGACCGAGCGGGTCTTTCTGATCGACTCGTTCTCGCACATCTTCCGCGCGTTCTTCGCGCCGATGGGCGGGCGCAGCGAGCCGCTGACGAACAGCCGCGGGCAGGTGACGCAGGCCGTCTTCGTCTTCACCAACATGCTCCGGAAGCTCCTCGCCGACGAGAAGCCGCACTACATCGCGGCCGTCTTCGAGTCGGGCGTGCCGACGTTCCGCCACGAGATGAACGTCGGCTACAAGGCCAACCGCGTCGCCCCGCCCGAGGAGCTTGAGTCGCAGATACCCTACATCGTCCGCGTCTGCGAGGCTTACAACGTGCCCATCCTGAACGTCCCCGGCTTCGAGGCCGACGACGTGATCGGCACGCTCGCCGTGCAGGCCGCCGATCAGGGCCTCCAGGCCGTCATCGTCTCGAACGACAAGGACATGACGCAGCTCGTGCGCGACCCGTGGGTCGTCTGCATGCGCAACAACTCGCAGAACGTGAAGCGCAAGGAGCCCGTGCCGCCCGTCGAGTGGTGCGATGCGGCGTGGGTCGAGAACAAGTTCGGCGTCAAGCCCGCGCAGATCATCGACCTGCTGGGGCTGATGGGCGACTCGGTCGATAACATCCCCGGCGCGCCCGGCATCGGCGCGAAGGGCGCGGTGCAGATCGTCCAGCAGTTCGGCTCCGTCGAGAACGCCCTGGAGCGCTGGGAGGAGGTCAAGCACAAGACCTACCGCGAGTCTCTGCGCGACAACCGCGACATCATCCTCCAGTCGAAAGACCTGGCGACCATCCGGACGGACGTTAACATCAAGCTCGACCTCGACAAGCTGCGCTGCAAAGCGCCCGACCGCGCCGCCGCCTACAAGCTCTTCCGCGAGCTTGAGTTTCAAAGCCTCACGCGCGAGTTCTCCGACGCCGCCTCCGAGGTCGACCTGGGCGCGGCCGTCAAGGTCTACGCGCAGGTGCGCAAGGTTTCAGAGTTGGAGGCGCTCGCGCGCAAGCTCTGGGACGTCGACCACTGGTCGTTCGCCGTCGGCGACGCGACGCCGGCCGGGGCGGGCCAGCAGACGAGCGTGCGCGAAGGGAGCGCGCCCACGTCCATCGCCATCTCGCACGCGCCGAACACGGCCCACTTCATCAACTTCGAAGAGTTCGAGGGCGGCCGCGAACAGGCCGTCTCGATGCTGAAGGACGTTCTGTCGAACGGGCTGCTCTCGAAGTCCGTCCACGACCTGAAGCGCGCCGCGGGGCTGCTCGCGGCCGTCGGCGTCGAGCCGGAGGGCGTGACCGACGACACGCTGCTCGCCGCGTACCTGCTCGACCCCGTGCGGAGCCGCTACGACCTCGGCGACCTCGCGCGCGAGGCGCTGAGCGTCGACGAGGCGTGGTCGGAGACGCCGGGCGAGGGCTGGTCGCCCGAACACTGGCGCACGGCGGAGGCCGCCGACCTCACCGCGCAGGTCGCGGACGTGCTGCACGGCCGCGTCCTCGAACAGGGGCTCGAAGCCATCTACAACGAGATCGAGCTGCCCCTCGCGCCGCTCCTCCACCGCATCGAGCGCGCGGGGCTGCGCGTGGACACGTCCGTCCTCGGCGAACTCTCCGCCCTGTTCGGCGCGGAGCTTGAGAAGCTGACGGCGCAGATTTACAAGGTGGCGGGGCGCGAGTTCAAGATCAACTCGCCGAAGCAGGTCGGGGAGGTGCTGGAAGAACTCAACATCAGCACGAATCGCAAGACCGCGACGGGGCAGGTCTCGACGAGCCGCGCCGTGCTGGACGAGCTGGCCGCACAGGGGTACGAGCTGCCGCGCCTGCTCATCGAGTTCCGCGAGCTGGACAAGCTCAAGGCGACCTACACCGACGCGCTGCCCGCCCTCGTCGGCCCCGACGGCCGCATCCACAGCCAGCTCAACCAGGCCGTCACGGCCACGGGCCGGCTATCTTCGAGCGAGCCGAACCTACAGAACATCCCCATCCGCACGGAACTCGGCCGGCGCATCCGCCGCGCGTTCGTGCCGGAGAAGGGGAACGTCTTCGTCGCGGCCGACTACTCGCAGCTCGAACTCCGCCTGCTCGCGCACGTCACGCGCGACGAGCAGATGCTCGACGCCTTCAGGAAGGGCGAGGACATCCACGAGCGCACCGCCCGCCTCGTCTTCGGCGCGCGCACCAAAGAGGAGCTGAAGGAGAAGCGCCGCTTCGCCAAGATCGTCAACTTCGCCATCGCCTACGCCGTCGAGCCCTTCGGTCTCTCGCAGCGCGTCGGCATCTCGCGCAAGGAGGCCCGGCAGGTCATCGACGACTACTACAAGACCTACACCGGCGTCCGCCGCTTCATGGAGGAAGTCCCCGAGAAGGCGCGCGAGACGGGGCTCGTCCGCTCCGCCTACGGCCGCATCCGCCCCGTCCCCACCATCAACGACCGCAACGGCAACATCCGCGCCCGCGCCGAGCGCGAGGCCATCAACATGCCCATCCAGGGTTCCGCGAGCGACATCGTCAAAATCGCCATGCTCAAGGTGGACGAGGCGCTGCGCTCGGCCGGCTTCAAGGCGCAGATGGTCATGCAGGTGCACGACGAGCTGCTGGTCGAGGCCCCGAAGAACGAGGCCGAACAGGTCAGGGAACTTCTCTGCCGCGAGATGGAGACGGCCGTCGAGCTGGACGTCCCGCTCGAAGTCGAGTCGGGCATCGGCGAGAACTGGATGGACGTCAAGAAGTGAGCCTCGGCGGTCGAAGGCCGTGAAGCGTAAACCGTGACAGGGTAAAGAGACTGCCTTCGCCCTTTCACGGCTCACGGCGCGCGGCGCGCGGTCTGCGGCACAAGCGGTTCACGGCTTTTTATGGGCGAGAAGAAGCGCGAAGGGCGAGTCGTTTACAGCCGACCCGAGGGCGAGGGCGGCGGGAAAGACGCGCGC